>NZ_BAAAXG010000026.1:1266250-1582812 GCF_039535475.1 Streptomyces showdoensis
ACCCGTCCCACGAGATCGCCGTGTACGAACGGAACCCGGCCGGCTCCACGTACGGCTGGGGCGTCACGTACTGGGCGGGCCTGCTCGACAAGCTGCGGGCGGGCGACCCCGCCTCCGCCGAGGCGATCTCCGCCGCCTCGGTCACCTGGACGGACGGCGTCGCCATCGTCCGCGACGAGCGGACCGTGCACCGCGGCGACGCCGGCTTCGGCATCGGGCGCCGCCGGATGCTCGGGCTGCTCGCCGACCGGGCCCGGGAGCTCGGCGTACGGGTCGAGTTCGAGCACGGCGTCGGCGGCCCGGACGCCCCCGAGCTCGCCGGATCCGACCTCGTCGTGGCCGCCGACGGCGTGCACAGCGCGCTCCGCGAGGCGTACGCCGACCGCTTCGGCGCCGAGCTGACCAGCGGGCGCAACCACTACATCTGGCTCGGCACGACCAAGGTCTTCGACTCCTTCAGCTTCGCCTTCAAGGAGACCGAACACGGCTGGATCTGGTGCTACGCCTACGGCTTCAGCGGCGAGCGGTCGACCTGTGTCGTCGAGTGCTCCCCCGCCACCTGGACCGGCCTCGGCATGGACCGGATGAACGAGGCCGACAGCCTGAACCTGCTGGAGAAGCTGTTCGCCGACCTCCTCGACGGCGAGCCGCTGATCGGGCGCGAGCACGCGGACGGCAGCGCGCAGTGGCTGACCTTCCGCACCCTGACCACCCGGACCTGGCACCACGGCAACCTGGTCCTGCTCGGCGACGCGGCCCACACCACCCACTACTCGATCGGCGCGGGCACCACCCTGGCCCTGGAGGACGCCCTCGCGCTGGCCGCCGCGCTGCGCCCGGCGGGCGACCTGGACGCCGCCCTCACCACGTACGGCAAGCGCCGCCGCGCGGAGCTGGTCTCGGCGCAGAGCGCGGCCCGCTACAGCGCGCAGTGGTACGAGAACCTGCCCCGGTACATGGCGCTGGAGCCGGCCAAGATGTTCGCGCTGCTCGGCCAGCGGCACTCCCCGCTCCTCCCGCACGTCCCGCCCCAGCTCTACTACCGGCTGGACCGCGCCGCCGAGCAGCTGGAGCCGCTGCGCCGCTTCAAGCGCTGGCTGGGGCCGCGGGTGGCGAGGGCGGTGCACCGGTCCTCGCGGGCATGACACCATCTCCCCGTGCTCGACATCGGCTACTCGCTCTCCCGCCGCTTCCCCGACCCGCCGCAGACGGACTACCGCAGCGCGGACGTCCACGCCCTGCGCCACGACCTGTTCTGCGGTGACGTGTACCTCGCGGACACGGAGAAGGACCAGGAGGTTTCCACAGCCTGGGGATGGGTGCCGGTGCTCGACTTCGCGTGGGCGCTGTGCGACATCGTCGAGCAGCTCGACCGCGACCCGCGCGGCAGCCGCGCCGCCCAGCCGCAGTACGCGGAGCTCGACTTCACCGAGTCCTCGGACCGGATGCTGTTCGAGCGCCGCTTCGGCTGGGTGGACGTCGAGGCCGACTGGATGCCGGGCGACGAGCCGCCGCTCACCTTCAACCACGCGGCGCTGCGCCGCGAGGCCCGCGACTTCCTGCACGACCTGATCGCCGACCTCACCGACATGCACGAGGGCCTGGCCGACAACCCGGCCGTGTGGTCCCTCCAGGCCCGCTTCCCGCGGGTCGCGTAGGGGCGGGGCGGAGCGCCGGGCCGCCGGAGGTGCGGGGCCCGGCGGGGACGGAAGGCCCCGGGCCCCCGGAGGTGCGGGGACGGAAGGCCCCGGGCCCCCGAAGGTGCGGGGACGGAAGGCCCCGGGCCCCCGAAGGTGCGGGGCCGGAAGGCACCAGGCCCCGAAGGGTGCGGGGACGGAAGGCCCCGGGCCGACGCCGCAACCGGGGCCGGGTACCCGGGGCCGGCGGCCACCCCCGCCCCCGCCCCGCCCTCCGTCCCAGCCGTCAGTCCTCCACCCGCACCCCCAGCTGCGCCGCGAACACCGACGCCAGGTCCAGCAGCTGCCCCGTGGAGATCACCGCGCCCGCCAGCGCGTCCACTCCGCGGACGATGTCCAGGCGCTGGGCGGTGCGCAGGTCGACGTCCTTCAGCTTCGCCCGGCCGAAGTCCGCCCCCGTCACCACGCAGTCCCGGAACTCCACCCGCTCCAGCGTCGCGCCCCCGAAGTCCGGCTCGCTCAGCACGCAGCCCTCGAAGAGGACGTCCCTCAGCTCAGCCGTCCGCAGGTTCAGATAGTCGATCTTCCCGCCCCGCACCCACACCCGCTCCAGGACCGCCCCGTGCAGCTGCGTCCCGCCGAGCCGGGCCACCCCGAACTCCACGTCCCGCAGCTGCGCCCCGGCGAGATCGGTGCCGACCCCCCGTACCCCTTCGAGCACCGAGTCGACGAAGCGCGCCGACCGCAGCCGCGTCTCGTCGAGCGCGCAGCCGCGCACCGCGCAGTCCAGGAACCGCGCCCCCGCGCCGTCCTGGCCCGCGAGGTCGAGGTCCGTGAACTCCAGCCCGTCGTAGTCCCCGTCCGGGTCGAGCCCGGGACCCTCGTACACCGCCAGCGGCGGCAGGCGCACCTCCGGCTTCCTCACCCCGGCCACTCGCTTCACCGTCTTGCGCGTCATGCCCCCCATCGTGACGCACGCCACTGACAACGCCCCGGCCCCGATGTCACGAACCCGCCCCCGCCGCCCGTCCTGTGCGTGAGACCCGACACCGGGCCGGGCAGACGAGGGAGCGAGAGATGCGGAACACGCGGAAGATCACCATCATCGGCGGCGGCTTCGCCGGACTCACCGCGGCCGTCACCGCCGCCGAGGCGGGCGCCGAGGTCACCCTGCACGAGTCGCACCACAGCCTCGGCGGCCGGGCGCGCACGGCGGAGGGCCCGTACCTCACCAACGACGGCCCGCACGCGATCTACGCCGGCGGCCCGCACTGGACCTGGCTGAAGCAGCGCGGACTGCTCGGCGAGCTCGCCCCGCTGCCGGCCCTCGAAGCCGCCCGGATCCGCTTCCACCACCGGGGCGCGCTGCGCCGCACGCCCCCGTTCGGGCTGCTGCGGCAGTCCTTCCGCAAGGGCGAACAGGCACCCGTGGACGTCGACTTCCTCACCTGGGCGACCGGCCTGATCGGCGAGTCCGCGGCCCGCGCGGCCGCCTCGTACTGCGGGGTCGCGCTCTACCACCACGACCCCGGCGCGCTGTCGGCCCGCTTCGTGCAGGAGCGGCTGCACCGGGCCGCGTCGATCCCGGCCGAGGCGCACTTCATCAAGGGCGGCTGGGGCCGGCTGATCGACCGGATGGCGGCGCACGCCCGGGAGCTGGGGGTACGGATCGAGACCTCCTCCCGGATCGACTCGCTGCCGACCGACGGCGGCCCGGTCGTCGTCGCGACCGCCCTCAGCTCGGCGGCCCGCCTGCTCGACGACCCCTCCCTCACCTGGGAGTCGGGCCGCACCGTCCTGTTCGACCTGGCCCTGCGCACCCGCAAGGGCGACCCGTTCGCGATCTCCGACCTGGACGCGCCCGGCTGGATCGAGCGCTTCACCACCCAGGACCCGACCCTCGCCCCGGCCGGCGAGCAGCTGATCCAGGCCCAGATGCCCATCGCCCCCGGCGAGTCGAAGGCGGACGGCCTCGCCCACGTGGAGCGCCTCCTGGACCTGGGCTTCGCGGGCTGGCGCGAGCGGACGGTGTGGCGGCGCGACGCGGTCTCCAACGGGCGTACGGGCGCGGTGGACCGCCCCGGCACGACCTGGCGCGACCGGCCGGCGATCGACCGGGGCGACGGCGTGTACCTGGCGGGCGACCAGGTGGCGGCGCCGGGCGTGCTGGCGGAGGTGTCGTTCACGAGCGCGGTGGAGGCGGTGTCGCTGGCGCTGCGGGCCTCGTCGCACGGGCCGCGGGGGGCCACGGGGACCACGGGGACCGAGGCGACCGCGGGCACCACGGGGGCCACACGGACCGAGGTGACCACGGGCACGACGGGCACCACGGGGGCGGCAGCGACGACCACGGGGGCGGCAGCGACGACCACGGGCACGCAGGAGGCCCGGCCGCTTGACCTCAAGCGCGGTTGAGGTCGCAGGCTGGGCCCACCACGGAACACCCGCCCACGGTCGGCGGGCCCAGCGGCCCACCGGCCCGCCGAACAGGGGAGCCCCCATGCACGCCATCCGCCTCCACGCCTACGGCCCCGCCGAGAACCTGACGTACGAGCGGACGCCCGACCCCGTCCCCGGCCCCGGCCAGGTCCGGATCAAGGTCGCGGCGGCCGGCGTGCACGTCCTCGACACGGCCCTGCGCGAGGGCGACCCGGGCCCCTTCCCCGCCCCCGTGGAGCTCCCGACGGTCCCCGGCCGCGAGGTGGCCGGCACCGTGGACGCGCTCGGCGAGGGCACGGACCCGGCCTGGCTCGGCAAGCGGGTGGTCGCCCACATCGGCATGGCCCCCGGCGGCTACGCCGAACTCACCGTCACCGAGGCCGCCCGCCTCCACGCCCTCCCCGACCACCTGGGCGAGGCGGAGGCGGTGGCGATGATCGGCACGGGCCGCACGACCCTCGGCATCCTGCAGTTCACGGAGCTCGGCCCCGAGTCGGTCGCGATCGTGCCGGCCGCGGCGGGCGGCATCGGCACCCTGCTCGTCCAGTACGCGAAGAACGCGGGCGCCACCGTCATCGGGCTCGCGGGCGGCCCCCGGAAGACCGCGCTGGTCCGCGAGAACGGCGCCGACCTGGCGGTCGACTACACGCGGCCGGAGTGGCCGGAGGAGGTCCGCGCGTACCTGGGCGGGCGCGCCGCGACGATCGTGTTCGACTCGGTCGGCGGCGACACCGGCCGCGCGGCGGTCGACCTGCTCGGCGAGGGCGGCCACCACCTGGTCTTCGGCTGGTCCGGCGGCGGCGAGCCCCTCACGTTCACGGAGGAGGAGCTCGCCGCGCGCGGCATCCGCTCCGAGGGCGTCCTCGGCCCGGTCATGATCCAGAAGGCGGGCGGCGACGTCCGCAACCTGGAACTCGCCGCCCTGGAGGCCGCCGCGTCCGGCACCCTCCGCCCCGCCGTCCACCGCTTCCCGCTCGCGGAGGCGGCCCGGGCCCACCGGGCCCTGGAGACCCGGGGGACGACGGGCAAGGTGGTCCTTGTGCCGTAGCGGTCAGGTCCGCCGTACGGAAGAGGGGCCAAGTCCGCCTGACGGCAGAGGATGCAGGTCCGCCGTCAGGAACCGGCGCGCCTCAGACCCCGATCACGTCCCAGGAGTGCCCCTTGAACTCCTTCAGGAAGTCGGGGTGGTCCTCCCACATCCGGGCGATGGAGCGCAGCACGTCCCAGTTGTGCTCCAGCGCCTGGTCCACCACCTGCCGCAGCGCCGGCTCCGTCTCGCGCTTCTCCACCAGACCGTTCACGGCCGAGGCGGCCTGCACGCTGTAGCGGAGCGCCCGCAGGGCCCGGGAGGTGTCGTCCATCCCGAACCCGTGGTCGCTCCCGTTCTCGGGGTCGAAGAGCGGCGTGAGGCGCGCCTCGATGAAGCCGGTGATCCGCTCGAACCGCTGCTGAATACCCATGTCGCGCATGTCGCTGACCTTGTCCATGCCCCCTTCCTACACCCCCGCCCGCCCCAGCTCCGCCAGCGCCCCGTCCGTCAGCCGGTACACCGTCCACTCGTCCTGGGGCCGGGCGCCGAGGGACTCGTAGAACTCGATCGACGGCTTGTTCCAGTCGAGGACCGACCACTCCAGGCGCTCGTAGCCGCGTTCCACGCAGATGCGGGCCAGTTCGGTGAGGAGGGCCTTGCCGTGGCCGCCGCCCCGGAGGTCGGGGCGGACGTACAGGTCCTCCAGGTAGATGCCGTGCACTCCGCGCCACGTCGAGAAGTTGAGGAACCAGAGGGCGAAGCCGGCGACCTCGCCCTCGGGCGTCTCGGCGATGTGGGCGTAGGCGGCGGGGCGCTCGCCGAAGAGGGCCTCGTGGAGCTGGGCCTCGGTGGCGCGGGCCTCGTCGAGGGCCTTCTCGTACTCCGCGAGGTCGCGGACCAGGCGGTGGATGACGGGGACGTCGGCAGGCGTGGCGATACGGATCATGGGCTCAGGGTGCACCGGATCAGGCCGTCCGCGACAGGAGCGTCCGGGCGATGGACACCTGGTCCTCGTCGAGGGCCGGTTCGCCGTCCTCGACGTCCCACAGGCCGTTCTGCAGCACCCGCCCCAGCGTCCAGGCGCGGGCCCGCGCCCGGTCCAGGCCCAGTCGCTCGGTCAGCAGGTCGAAGCGCCACAGGGTCTCCGCCGGGTCCGGGTCCCCCAGGTCGGTCAGGGCGGGGAGCAGGTCGAAGCCGGGGTCGCCGGCGAGCGGCTTCGGGTCGATGGCCAGCCAGGGTTCGCGCTCGGCGGCCAGGATGTTGTCGTAGTGCAGGTCCCAGTGGAGGAGGCGGTCCCCGGGTTCGGGGAGGACCTCGCGCACGGCCGCCGCGCAGTCCTTCAGGAGCCGGGCGTCGTCGGCGCCCAGCCGCTCCGCCGCCCGGGGCGTGTCGGCGAGCATGGCGGCCGCGATGTCGGCCAGGGTGCGCAGGCCGGGCGGGGCGGGCAGCGCCGTCAGCCGGGCCAGCAGCCCGGCCAGGACGTCCACCGCCTCGCGGGGGTCCGGGTGGGTCGACAGGTGGCGCGTCTCGTCGGCCCGTTCCAGGAGCATCGTGCCCGTCTCCGGGTCGTGGTCGAGGAGGCGCACCGACCCGTTCCCGGCCCAGGCCCGCAGGCCCGTCGGCTCCCCCTCGCTCTCCTCGTCCAGGAGCTGGAGCTTGAGGACGGCCGGGGTGCCGTCCTTGCGCACGGGCAGGACCAGGGAGGCCACTCCGTGCATCGACGGGCCGGTGAGGTGGAGGTCCCAGCGGTCCAGGAAGGCCTCCGCGCGGGCCGGCAGCCCGGCGATGAACGCCCGGCCCGCCTCCCCGTTGTACTTCGCCTGCGACGCCGCGAGTTCCTCGGGTACGTGGATCACACGCCGAGCCTAGACACCGGCGTCGCGCAGCGCCTCCGAGAATCGGGCCGCGTCGTAGAGGCCGTTGCCGGCGGGCAGCGGCCTGCCGTCCACCAGGACGGTGGGGGTGCCGCCGACGCCCGCGTCCTCGAAGGCCTTCTCCGAGGAGGCCACCCAGTCCTTGTACGCGTCCTCCCGGACGGCCTTGTCGAAGGCCGCGCCGCGCAGGCCGGGCA
Organism: Streptomyces showdoensis; assembly: GCF_039535475.1. Taxonomy (NCBI): domain Bacteria; kingdom Bacillati; phylum Actinomycetota; class Actinomycetes; order Kitasatosporales; family Streptomycetaceae; genus Streptomyces; species Streptomyces showdoensis. Next base: position 1,273,428 of record NZ_BAAAXG010000026.1, read on the forward strand.
CCCGGTCCGCGATCCCGAGGAGGTGGTCGACGGAGTAGCCGTCCTTCGACTCCCCCGAGGGCTGGCTCGCGAACAGCGTCGCCTGGTACGTCGCGAACGCGCCCGGGCCCGCCTCCGCCGACGCCCGCAGCGCGTTGGCAGCCCGAGCCGAGGCCGTACCGCCCGTGCGGGCGTCCAGGAAGGAGGCGATCACGTACTCGACCCGCACCTTCCCGGCCGCCGCCTGCTCCGCGAGGACCTTCCCGGCGGCCGCCTCGAACTTCGCGCAGTAGCTGCAGCGCGGATCGACGAAAACCGTCACGGTGTGCGGCGCCTCGGGCTGCCCGACCACGATCCGGGGGCCGTCCACGGACGCCGGCAGCTCGGCCAGCACGGCCGTGTGGTCCGCCGACTCCACCGCCGGCTGCGCCGCGGCGGTCGGGGAGTCCTGCGAACAGGCCGTCCCCGCAAGGCCGATGACGGCGACGGCCAGCGCGGCGGCCACCGCCCGCCGGGTCCTGCGTACACGCATGACGAGGTCCTTCCACGACGGGCGACAGGCGACGGAATCCGTATCCACGACCGTAGGCGCGGCCCCGCCGCCCGGGCCGCCGCGAAAGGCCCGTATCCACGGGACCAAGGGCCCTGTAGCCTCCCGCGCACGGACCCGGAAGAGGGATGGACATGAGCACGATCAACGGCGGCATCTCGTTCTGGTACGCCCAGGAGGGCGCCCCCGCACCCCGCGAACCGCTGCCCGGCGACACCACCGCCGACGTCTGCATCGTCGGCGGCGGGTACACGGGTCTGTGGACCGCCTACTACCTCAAGAAGGCCGCCCCCTTCCTCGACATCACCGTCCTGGAGGCCAAGTTCTGCGGCTACGGCGCCTCCGGCCGCAACGGGGGCTGGCTCTACAACGGGATCGCGGGCCGCGACCGCTACGCCGGGCTGCACGGCCACGAGGCCGCCGTCCGCCTCCAGCACGCCATGAACGACACCGTCACCGAGGTCATCGAGGTCTGCGCCGCCGAGGGCATCGACGCCGACCTGCACCGCGGCGGCGTCCTGGAGGTCGCCCTCTCCCCCGCCCAGCTCGCCCGCCTCAAGCAGTTCCACGCCGCCGAGCTCGCCTTCGGCGAGAAGGACCGGGAGCTGTACGGGGCCCGCGAGACCGCCGAACGCATCCGCGTCGCCGGAGCCGTGGGGTCCAGCTGGACCCCGCACGGCGCCCGCCTCCACCCGGTGAAGCTGGTCAAGGGGCTCGCCGACGCCGTCGAGGCCCTCGGCGTCACGATCCACGAGTCGACCCCGGTCACCGAGATCCGCCCGAAGCACGCCGTCACCCCGTACGGCACGGTCCGCGCCCCGTACGTGCTGCGCTGCACCGAGGGCTTCACCGCCTCCCTCGCCGGGCAGCGCCGCACGTGGCTCCCCATGAACTCCTCCATGATCGCCACCGAGCCCCTGACCGACGCGCAGTGGGAGTCGATCGGCTGGAACGGCCTGGAGACCCTCGGCGACATGGCGCACGCCTACATGTACGCCCAGCGCACCGCCGACGGCCGCATCGCCCTGGGCGGCCGGGGCGTCCCGTACCGCTTCGGCTCGAAGACCGACAACGACGGCCGCACCCAGCCCCAGACCATCGAGGCCCTGCGCGAGATCCTGGTCCGCTTCTTCCCGCAGCTCGCCGGCGTCGGCATCGACCACGCCTGGTCCGGCGTCCTCGGCGTGCCGCGCGACTGGTGCGCCACCGTCACCCTCGACCGCTCCACCGGCCTCGGCTGGGCCGGCGGCTACGTCGGCTCCGGCGTCGCGACCACCAACCTCGCCGCCCGCACCCTGCGCGACCTCATCCAGCAGGACTCCGGCCAGTCCGGGCCGACCGACCTGACCACGCTGCCCTGGGTGAACCACAAGGTCCGCAAGTGGGAGCCGGAGCCGCTGCGCTGGCTCGGCGTGCAGACGATGTACGCGGCGTTCCGCGGCGCCGACCGCCGCGAGGCCACCGGCCACACCGCCGCCACCGACCGGGTGGCCACCCTCGCCAACCGCCTGAGCGGCCGCTGATCAGAGCACCTCGAACAACCGGGCCAGCGGCCCGGGCACGCGCTCTCCCTCGAGCCCCCGCACCAGCACCCCGCCGTAGTGGATCTTGCGCCCCTTCGTCGTACCGAAGAAGCGCCGGAGCTGCTGCTGCGGGGTGCGCTCCCGCTGCGCGGGCTGCCGCAGGAAGGTCTCCAGCGGCCGGAGGTCGCCCTCCTCGCGGACGATCTCGATCACCCGCTCCACCCCGAGCGCGCGGATCAGCTCGTCCTCCAGGTCCGCCGCGCACACGAAGTAGTCCCGCGACCCGACGACCCCGGCCCGCGTCCACCCGCGCTCGAAGTAGTCGCGCTCCCGCTCGTCGCAGAGCCCGGTCAGCCGCAGCCCCAACCCGTCCGGCCCGAGGAACCCCGCGAACCGCCCGACCCCCATGGCACCCCCCATCGCCAGGACGCAGATCCCCTCCCCCACGAGATCCCGCCCCAGCCTCCCGGCGAACGCCTCGACGGCCCCGACATCACTGGGCCCCTCGACGAGCACGACCCCCCGGACCCCCACCTCCCCCACCAGCCCGACCGCCCGCTCCCGAGCCCCCTCGTCCCCCCGCCCACTCCCGGCCCAGGCGACGACGGCGTCCCGGAACGACTTCATGTCACCCATGTCCGTCGCCGCCCCGCGCGTCCGGTACGACGTCGCCGTACCGCCTCCAGTCCGGCGCCCCCATGGAACGCCCGACGGCGGCCATGTCTCCCCACAGGGCGTCCTCGCGCCCGGCACCCGGCGCGAGGGGAGCCCCCGCCATGTCCAGGAGAACGAGCGACGTGACCAGCGGGCCGCGCCACAGCCCCCGCAGCACCGCGCTGTTGGTCCGGAAGTAGGAGTCGTACATCTCCGCCACGAACGCCCGGAACACCGCCGGCTCCACATCGCAGCCGCCCAGCCGGTCGTTGCGCGCCAAGCCCATCGGCAAGTCGATGTGCTCCGCCACTCCCTTCATCAGCGAGAAGTACAGCCGTACACTGCGGTACCCCGCGTCCCAGAGCGTTTCGCCGTCCACCGCAAAGGGATGACTCAATCCGGCACCTCCGCCTCAGCCGATCGTTCGGACGCATACGCGCCCACCTGGTGGCCGAGCCCGGGATCAGGCGGCCCGCACCCCAGAATCGCCGCCACCGCCGGCCGCGTCGAGCCACATCCAGGGATCATCCGCATCCGGCGTGATCACCTCACGCAGCCGCAGAGCCTGCGCCCGGCTCAGGGGAACCTCGGCCCGCAGGAACCGTCCGCCTTGCTGAACCCCTGCAGGGTCCACACGCCCCCGCCACCCTCGAAAACCATCCGCGGACCCTACGCCGCCCCCGACACGGCCCCCAACGGGTTTTCCTTCCACCTCACAGGCTCGTGAGCGCGTCACCGACCGCGCACCACACCGTCGGGACCCCCTACCAGTCGCGCCACTTGTCCGTGAGCTCGTACCGCCCAAGCCCATGCCGGGCAGCCAACGCGGCCACATCGACACCGTGATCGCCCAGCGCCTCATCGATGTAGGCGCACAATGCCTCGCGTTCATCCGTCTCGTAGCCGCCGTGGACGTCGTCCACGGCGTTCAGGGCCAGGACGACGCGCTCGACCACCGCGAAGACCTGCGCGTCTTCCGCTCCCTCCAGCCCGGCGACCTCCCCGTCGAAGGAATCGAGAACGGCATCGGTCGCCGTCAGGAGTCCCTCCGGGTACAGGTCGGCCATGCACGCGCAGCCAGGATCCAAGGTGCCGGCGGCAAGCTGCTCGGCCTCACGGGCTATGCCCTCGCGCCAACTCGTCGTAGGTCTCTCAGCCATGCCGCGGACCGTACAACGCGGCTACGACAGCCAGGGCTGCCTCCACGATGGCGCCCGGCGTCGGAGCCATCTGGCACGCCTCCGGTCGCACGCAAAAGGCCGGCGCCGGGAAGCATCCCCCCGCACCGGCCCTCGCCCTGAGCCCCCTGTCGGGTTCGAACCGACGACCCCCGCTTTACAAGAGCGGTGCTCTGGCCAGCTGAGCTAAGGAGGCAGTCCGTGCAGTGTAACCAACGGGCGCACGCACAGGGGCGGGAATCTCACGGGCCCGGACTGCTGACAGATCGGGTGTGGCCAGGTAGCGTCACTCCCGGTTCACCCAGGTGGACTAGACCTCAATCCTTCCTTTACTCGGATCGTCCGGCACGTTCCTGCCGGTGAAGGGACACATCACCATGGCTTCCGTCACCTACGACAAGGCGACCCTGGTCTACCCCGGCGCCGAAAAGCCCTCCGTCAACGAGCTGGAGATCGAGATCGCCGACGGCGAGTTCCTCGTTCTCGTCGGCCCCTCCGGCTGTGGCAAGTCGACCTCGCTGCGCATGCTCGCCGGCCTGGAGGACGTCACCACCGGTGCCATCCGCATCGGCGACCGCGACGTCACGCACCTGCCCCCGAAGGACCGGGACATCGCCATGGTGTTCCAGAACTACGCGCTCTACCCGCACATGACGGTCGCCGACAACATGGGCTTCGCGCTCAAGATCGCCGGCGTCAACAAGAGCGAGATCCGCGCGAAGGTCGAGGAGGCGGCGAAGATCCTCGACCTCACCGAGTACCTCGACCGCAAGCCGAAGGCGCTCTCCGGCGGTCAGCGCCAGCGTGTCGCCATGGGCCGCGCCATCGTGCGTGAGCCGCAGGTCTTCCTCATGGACGAGCCGCTGTCGAACCTCGACGCCAAGCTCCGCGTCTCGACCCGTACGCAGATCGCCTCGCTGCAGCGCCGGCTCGGCATCACCACCGTGTACGTGACGCACGACCAGACCGAGGCGCTCACCATGGGCGACCGCGTCGCCGTCCTCAAGGACGGTCTGCTCCAGCAGGTCGACACCCCGCGCAACATGTACGACAAGCCCGCCAACCTCTTCGTCGCCGGCTTCATCGGCTCCCCGGCCATGAACCTGGTCGAGGTCCCGATCACCGACGGCGGCGTGAAGTTCGGCAACAGCATCGTCCCGGTCTCCCGTGACGCCATCGCCGCCGCCTCCGCCAAGGGCGACACCACGGTCACCGTCGGCGTCCGCCCCGAGCACTTCGACGTGCAGAGCGCGAGCAGCAAGGACGGCCTGGCCGTGACCGTGAACGTGGTCGAGGAGCTCGGCTCCGACGGCTTCGTCTACGGCTCCACCCGCGTCGGCGGCGAGGACAAGGACCTGGTGGTCCGCGTCGGCGGCCGTGACGTCCCCTCGAAGGGCTCCACCCTCCAGGTCGTGCCGCGCTCCGCCGAGCTGCACGTCTTCTCGACCTCGACCGGCGAGCGCCTCTCCGACTGACGCACCGATCCGCGGCGCTTCCGACGGCCCCGTCCCCGCTTGCGGGGGGCGGGGCCGTTCGCGTACAGGAGGCATGAATCGCCGACTTGGCGAAAACCCCGGCAGAACTGGGCATTCAGGCCCCCGACCCACCCTCGGCGTCAACACGGGATTCGAAAAGACACTTCGAACCATCCCTCGCGAGAGTGACTAAATGTCGCCATATCACTACCGGCCGCTACGCTCGCCTGCGTGACGCACACTGCCCGCCGAATCGGCCGCTCTCTCGCCCTCGTCCTGCCCGTCGTCCTGGTGCTCTCCGGAACGCTCGCGGTGTCCGCCGTCCCGTGGGCCGGCCACGGTTCCGACACCCAGCTGCTGGCGTCGTCCACGGACGTCTCGACGCGGGCCAAGTCCCGTGCCCCGCAGGATATTCTGCGCGACCAGCTGCTCGCAGAGCTTCAGGAGAAGGACCCCGGAAAGGCCCTCACCCACCTCCAGCGCGAGGTCGAGAACCGTCCGTCGCTCGCCAAGCACTGCATGTCCATCGCCCGGTCGCTCGGCGCAGCCGCCGTCCGCCACTACGGCCCCGCCCGCGCGCAGTCCTTCTCCCGCCCCGTCTGCGACACCTCCTTCGCGACCGGCGTCATGCACGCGAGCTGAGTGGAGCCCGGCAACCCCGGTGCGCATATCGTTCCCGGTATGCATACCTCCCCGACGCAGGCCGTGGTCCTGGCGGGCGGCCAGGGCTCGCGGCTGCGCCCGTACACCGACGACCGCCCCAAGCCGATGGTCGAGATCCCGGGCACCGGGACCCCGATCATCGGCCATCAGCTCTCCTGGCTCGCCGCCGAGGGCGTGACGGACGTCGTCGTCTCCTGCGGCCACCTCGCCGAGGTCCTCCAGGAGTGGCTGGAGAGCGCCGTCCTGCCCCTCAAGGTGACGACGGTCGTCGAGTCGGAGCCGCTGGGCCGCGGCGGCGGCCTGAAGTACGCGGCCGCCCACCTGCCGGAGCCGGGCAAGCCCTGGTACGCCACCAACGGCGACATCTGGACCCGCTTCTCCCTGCGCGAGATGGCCGATTTCCACGAGGAGCGCGACGCCACCGCGACCCTCGCCCTGGCCCGCCCCCGCATCCCCTGGGGCGCCGTCGAGACCGACGCGTTCGGCCACATCACCGACTTCATCGAGTCGCCGCCGTCCCCGTACCTCATCAACGCGGGCGTGTACGTCTTCTCCGCCGCCTTCACCGAGCTGCTGCCCGACCTCGGCGACCACGAGCGCACCACCTTCCCCCGGCTGGCCCGCGAACGGCGCCTGGCGGGCTTCCCGCTGCCCCAGGGGGCCTACTGGCGGGCCATCGACACCGCCAAGGACCTCACCGAGGCCGCCAAGGAGCTCGCCGCGCACGCGTAGACGCAGTACGGGCGGCCCCCACCGGGGCCTCGGTCGTACGGGGAAGGGGCCGCACCGGACTGACCGGTGCGGCCCCTTCCACGTCCGTACGGAGGCCCCCTGGCCCCCCGTACGGACGTCCCCGGCCTGCCGGCCCCGCCCGCTCAGATCAGCGCCGCGGCCGTCAGCGCGCGGGCCGGCGGCGACGAGGAGCTGGGCGACGGCGGCGACCACGTTCAGGGCGTTCGGGCGTTCGGGCTGTTCAGCGTGGTCTCTTGAACCTTGTGCAAGGCGAGGGTCGCCGCGCACCCCGCGCACGGACCGCACGGACCGCTCGGACACGCACGGACACGCAAGCACGCGAAAGGGCCCCGGTGCCGTCCGTCGCGGCGCCGGGGCCCTCGCCCACTCCCGTGTCCCGGGTCTCAGCCCAGCAGGCCGCCGATCGGGTTGCGGGGTCCGGCCGTGGACGAACCGCCGTCCGTGGAGCCGCTGCTGCTGCCGCTGCTCGGGGTGCCGCTGGTGCCGCCCGAGCCGCCGGAGCCCGAGCCGGAGCCCGTGGAGGTCGGCGGGGCCGCCGTGCGCGACTGGCTCGGGGTGCGGGTGCCGCTGCCCTGGCTGGCCGAGGGGCTGGTCCGCTCGCTGCGGCGGGGCTCCGTGGTCCGCGACGGCTCGGCCGTCTCCTCGTCCCGCTCCTTCTCCCCGCTCGCCCCGGTCGTCGCCGAGGGCTCGGGGCTCTTCGACTGCTTGCGGGCCGGGCCGGTGGCGCCGGGCTCCTTCGGGAGCGGCTCGCCGGGCAGGTGGTTGATCGGGTCGTCGTCCGGACCGGGGACCGTGACCATCTGGGTGGACCGCACGGCCCCGCCGAGCATCGAGCCGCCCAGCAGCGTGAGCCCGACGACGACCGCGGCGACGACCGTGCCGCGGCGCAGGACCCGGCGGCGCAGCTCCCACAGCTCGGAGCGCGGCCCGAGGGTGCGCCAGGCCTCGCCGGCCAGCCGTCCGTCGATCGAGTAGACCGGGGCGCCCGCGATGATCAGCGGCGACCAGGCGGCCAGGTAGATGATGTCCGGCGCGTCGTAGACGGGGACCGTCTTCCAGCTGACCGTCAGGATCAGCGCCGCGGACAGCAGCGCGCCGACGACGGCGGCGACCCGCTGCCACAGGCCGAGGACGGTGAGGACGCCGACGACGACCTGGAGGAAGGCGACGGTGAGCCCCGCGCCGACCGGGTGCTGGAGGGCGAAGTCGCGCAGCGGCTCGGCGAGCCCCCACGGGTGCAGCGAGTTGAGCCACTTGACCATCGAGCCGCGCTCGCCGCCGTCGAAGTAGACGGGGTCGCAGAGCTTGCCCATGCCGGCGTAGATGGAGATGAAGCCGAGGAAGACCCGCAGCGGCAGCAGCACCACCCCGAGGTTCATCCGACGGCCCGGGTAGTAGGCGTGCCGGACGGCGTCCGCGCCGTGCCGGTGCGGGGACCTGGCGTCGTACCCGGCGCCCTGGTCGTCGTGGGCGTCCGGCCCGAGGGCGTAGACCTCGTCGTACGCGCCCTCGTCGTACGCCCCTTCGGCGCGCCGCATCGGCGGCAGCAGCGGGGCCGCCGGGCCCGCGGGCACCACGGGGGTGGGCATCGTGTCGTCGACGCGCGGGATGGTCTGGGTCGTCGGTTCCAGGATGGAGACCGCGCCGGCGGACGACTCGCGCACCGCCTGCAGGAGACCGGTCGCGCCGGGCGCGGACTTCCCGGTCCACACGACGGGCCGGCGGCGCGCGGCGCCCGCCGCGGCACCCCCGGCCGCCGATCCGGCGAGGGCGGCGATCCGGGGGTTCACTGCGAACCTCGGCTGTTGGGCCGGCGCGAGCCGCACACGGAAGCTGGCGTGGTTCACGATCACCTGGGCGGGATCGGAATCCACTTTGACCATGCTCAGCGCGGGCTGATCGTCGAACCCCGGCCGGGGCGTTCTGGTGTCCACACTCATCTAACCGAGTGATGTGCGTTTAGGACACTGCCTTGACGGCTCGCAAATGTCCGAGGCCCGTCAAGATCACGGCCGGGGCGCGTCCCCCGTTCGGGTCAGCCCGTACGGGGGACACGGGTCGGCGCACCCGGTGGGCCGACGCGTCCGTCCCTGCGGTCGGGCGCGTCGGTCCGTGCGGTCAGCGCGTGCGGCGGCGCGCCGCCTCGTACAGCACGACGCCCGCGGCGACACCGGCGTTCAGCGACTCGGCGCCGCCCGGCATCGGGATGCGGACGAGGTAGTCGCAGGTCTCGCCGACGAGACGGCCGAGGCCCTTGCCCTCGGAGCCGACGACGATGACGACCGGGCCGGCCAGCGCGTCCAGGTCCTGCACCTCGTGCGTGCCCTCGGCGGCGAGGCCGACGACCGCGATGCCGGCCTTCTTGTACTCCTGCAGGGCGCGGGTCAGGTTGGTGACGCGGGCGACCGGGGTGCGCGCGGCGGTGCCGGCGGAGGTCTTCCAGGCACCGGCGGTCATGCCGGCGGCGCGGCGCTCGGGGATGACCACGCCGTGGCCGCCGAAGGCGGAGACGGAGCGGACGATCGCGCCGAGGTTGCGCGGGTCGGTGACGCCGTCGAGGGCGACGATCAGCGGGTCCTCGCCGTCGTCGTAGGCGGCGGCGGTGAGGTCCTCGGGGTGCGCGTACTCGTACGGCGGCACCTGGAGGACCAGGCCCTGGTGGTTCAGCCCGTTGGTCATGCGGTCGAGCTCGGGGCGCGGGGCTTCCATCAGGTTGATGTTGCCGCGCGCGCCGGCGAGCTGGAGCGCCTCGCGCACCCGCTCGTCGTTGTCGATGAACTGCTGCACGTACAGGGTGGTGGCGGGCACGCCGTCGCGCAGCGCCTCGAAGACCGGGTTGCGGCCGACGACCATCTCGCTCTGGCCCTTGGGGCCGCCGCGGCGGGGCGCGGGGCGGCGCTTGGCCGCCTGCCGGGCCATCGCGTTGGAGACGCGGAAGGCCTTGTGGCCCTTGCGGTCCTCGGCCTTGGGCGTCGGGCCCTTGCCCTCCAGGCCCTTGCGCCGCTGGCCACCGCTGCCGACCGTCGCGCCCTTCTTGTTGGACGTGCGGCGGTTCCTGCGCTGGCTGTTCCCGGCCATGACTACCTGTTTCCTCTGCCTGCTGCGTACGTGCGAGAAGTCTGCGCGTAACTCTGTGCGTAAGTCTTTACGTGAATCTGTACGTGAATCTGTACGTGTCTGCTAACTGAAGTGTGCCGCCCGGGGGGCCCGGACGGCACATCATCGGCGTTCTAGCGGTTTCCGAGGGTCCAGCGGGGGCCGTCGGGGCTGTCCTCGATGGCGAGGCCGGACTGGGACAGCTGGTCGCGGATGGCGTCCGCGGTCGCCCAGTCCTTGCGCTCCCGCGCCGCCTCGCGCTGCTGGAGCACGAGGCGGACGAGGGTGTCGACGACGCCGTGCAGCTCCTCGCCGCCACCGGACTCCTCGGCCCAGTGCGGGTCGAGCGGGTCCAGGCCGAGGACGCCGAGCATGGCGCGCACCTCGGCGAGGCGGGCGACCGCCTCTTCCTTGTCGTCGGCGGCCAGCGCGCTGTTGCCCTGGCGGACGGTGGTGTGGATGATCGCCAGCGCGTGCGGCACGCCCAGGTCGTCGTCCATGGCCTCGGCGAAGGCCGGCGGCACCTCGGCGGCGGGGGCGACGGGCGCCCCGGCCTTCTCGGTGGCGCGCTGGACGAAGCCCTCGATGCGGGCGAAGGCGGCCTCGGCCTCGCGCAGGGCCTCCTCGCTGTACTCGATCATCGAGCGGTAGTGCGGGGTGCCGAGGTAGTAGCGCAGGACGATGGGGCGCCAGTTCTTCACCATCTCGGAGACGAGCACCGAGTTGCCGAGCGACTTCGACATCTTCTCGCCGCTCATGGTGACCCAGGCGTTGTGCACCCAGTACCGGGCGAACTCGTCGCCGAAGGCCTTGGCCTGGGCGATCTCGTTCTCGTGGTGCGGGAAGATCAGGTCGAGGCCGCCGCCGTGGATGTCGAAGGCGGAGCCCAGGTACTTGTGGGCCATCGCCGAGCACTCCAGGTGCCAGCCGGGACGCCCGCGGCCCCACGGGGTCTCCCAGTCGGGCTCGCCCGGCTTGGTCGACTTCCACATGGCGAAGTCGCGCGGGTCCCGCTTGCCGGTGATGCCGTCCTCGGAGGGCTGGCGCAGGTCGTCGATGTCCTGGTTGGACAGCTCCAGGTAGCCCGGGAAGGAGCGCACGTCGAAGTAGACGCTGCCGTCCGCCTCGTAGGCGTGGCCGCGCTCGATGAGGCCGCGCATCATCTCGATCATCTCGGGCACGTGGCCGGTGGCCCGCGGCTCGTAGGTCGGCGGCAGGCAACCGAGGGCCTCGTAGCCCGCGTTGAAGGCGCGCTCGTTCTCGTAGCCGATGGACCACCAGGGACGACCCTGCTCGGCGCCCTTGGTGATGATCTTGTCGTCGATGTCGGTGACGTTGCGGATGAACGTGACGTCGAAGCCGCGGTACGCGAACCAGCGGCGCATGATGTCGAAGTTCAGCCCCGAGCGGATGTGCCCGATGTGCGGGGCGGCCTGCACGGTGGCGCCACAGAGGTAGATCGAGACACAGCCCGGTGTGAGCGGGACGAAGTCGCGGATCTGCCGGGCGCTGGTGTCGTACAGGCGAATGGTCACCACTCCAGGGTAGTGGGCAGGTGGTAGTGCCCCGCGCCCGATTCCCGGTCGCGGGGCGCCTTTTTTGCGCCTACGGGGCCGATTACGGAGCCGGTGCGGGCGATACGGGATAGAGGAGCGCGGTGGCGATCGCGGCCAGGCCCTCGGCCCGCCCGGTCAGGCCGAGCCCGTCGGTGGTGGTGCCCGAGACGGAGACCGGCGCACCGGCCGCCTCGCTCAGCGCCTTCCGGGCCTCGTCGCGGCGCTTTCCGATCTTGGGGCGGACGCCGATCACCTGGACGGCGATGTTGCCGATCTCGTACCCCTCGGCGCGGACGATCCGGGCGGCCTCGGCGAGCAGGGTGACGCCGGCGGCGCCGGACCACTCGGGGCGGGAGGTGCCGAAGTGGGCGCCGAGGTCGCCGACGCCGGCGGCGGAGAAGAGCGCGTCGCAGGCGGCGTGCGCGGCGACGTCGCCGTCGGAGTGCCCGGCGAGCCCGAAGCCTTCGCTCGCGTCCTCGTCCCAGAGCAGGCCGGCGCACCACAGCTCGCGCCCCTTCTCGAAGGCGTGGACGTCGGTGCCGATGCCGGTGCGGGGCAGGAGCGGGGGCGTGGGGCGGCTGTCAGAAACCATCGGTGGCCCTCCTGCGGGCGAGTACGGCCTCGGCGAGGACCAGGTCGAGCGGGCGGGTGACCTTGAAGGCCTCTTCGTGGCCGGGCACGACGACGACGGGGGCGCCGAGCTTCTCGACCATGCCGGCGTCGTCGGTGGCGCCCTCGCCGGTGAGGGCGACGGTCGCGTGGGCGTTGACGAGCGTGTCGCGGTCGAAGCCCTGCGGGGTCTGGACGGCGCGCAGGCGGGCGCGGACCGGGGTGGCGACGACCTGCTCGGGGCCGCCGGGGCGCTCGGCCGGCTCGACCTCCTTCACCGTGTCGGCGACGGGCAGCGCGGGGACGACGGCCACGGCCCCGTCCCGTACCGCCTCGATCACGGCGTCGACGGTGTCGACCGGGACCAGCGGGCGGGCGGCGTCGTGCACGAGGACGGTGGTGACGTCCTCGGGGACGGCGTCCAGGCCGAGGCGCACGGACTCCTGGCGGGTGTCGCCGCCGGGGACGACGACGTAGTCGGTCCGCTCGGGCAGCGCGTGCGCGTCGAGGAGGTTCTTGACCTCGCCGGCGCCGTCGGGGGGCGCGACCACGACGACGAGGGAGACGGCGCGGGAGGCGGCCATCGCCCGGACGGCGTGGACGAGCATGGGGGTGCCGTTCAGCGCGCGGAGCGCCTTGGGGGCGCCCGGGCCGAGGCGCACGCCCCGGCCGGCCGCGGGAATCACCACGGCGGTACGTGGAGGACGCGCTTCGTCTGACATCGGTTGCACTCCGGCAGGTTTGTTTCCGCGGGCGACGTGGGTATGGCGTCAACGAGCTTGTTGCGACGCCTCGACCGGGCCCTTTCCGTGACGACGGTCGGGGCGTCGCCTTGCGAAAGCGTCACGGACAGGTGCCCGGAGATGTGCAGGGGGTCGGGAAAAGAGAGACGAACATGCCGCGGTGCCCGGCGACGGCACTGTGGCACCGATGGGTTCATCGGTGGGATTCACAGCGCGCGCCGACAGGCACCGCGGCATGGGTGATGAGCATGGCTGGACGCCAGGCGTCAGAGCGCAGGCGTCAGGACGCGAGCACCTCGTCGAGGAGAGCCTCGGCCTTGTCCTCGTTGGTGTTCTCCGCGAGAGCGAGCTCGCTCACCAGGATCTGGCGAGCCTTGGCGAGCATGCGCTTCTCACCTGCGGAGAGGCCACGCTCCCGCTCGCGGCGCCACAGGTCGCGCACCACTTCGGCGACCTTGATGACGTCGCCGGAGGCGAGCTTCTCCAGATTTGCCTTGTAACGACGAGACCAGTTCGTCGGCTCTTCGGCGTACGGCGCGCGCAGCACCTCGAAGACCCGGTCCAGCCCGTCCTGACCGACCACGTCGCGAACTCCGACGAACTCCGCATTGTCAGCCGGGACGCGAACCGTCAGGTCGCCCTGCGCGACCTTGAGCACCAAGTAGGTCTTGTCCACGCCTTTGATCTGGCGAGTTTCGATGGCCTCGATCAGCGCGGCCCCGTGATGGGGATAGACCACGGTGTCGCCAACCTTGAACGTCATGTGACAGGTACCCCTTCCGTGGCTATCCAGGGTAACACGGATACGGCTTCTTCTGAATGGCGTTTTCGCAGGTCAGGGCATATCTCGGGGCTTGACAACAGCGCGGCGAACGTGCTGCGACGGGCTTCCGGAGGGCGGTATTCGCAGGTCGGAGCGGCTGCGCGGACGGAGAGAAACGCGCACGTTACACCCGTCCGGGGCGCCCCGACAGAGGGTCGATGCCCCGGTTTGCCCGGTTCGGTGTGGCGCTCTTCACGTACTCCGTTCGAGGATCGTCCACCCGTACGGATGCATCCAGCGTACTCAACCGACCGAATCCCGAATTGATCACCGGGAGGCCGGCCCGGGATTTTCCGAGAGCCGGTTTCGGAGTGCGGGCGGGCGGAATGCGGGCGCCGGTCGAATTGATCACCGCGGTTATGTGAACGGCAGGCCAATGGGACGTGATCCGGCCATGTCGGCGTGTTCATGACGCTACGGAGAGGGGCTGACGCGCCCGGCTCGGCGACCCGGACGGCGCGTAGGGGGCGGGTCGGGTGCGGGACGGAGAGTGCGGCTCGGTAACCTAAGGCCCGCTGACACACCCTTAGCTCGTCCTTAGCCTTGTCCGTTCGTCCTAGGAGATGCCGCCGCCGTGAGCCGCAGCCTTCGACGCGGCGCCCTCGCCGCCACCGCCATCGTGATCTCGATCGCCTCGCTGTCCGCCTGTGGCGCGGGCAACGACGCCCAGACGCTCGGCATCCGGCCGGACAACGCCGCCGTCACGGTCGAGGACGTCCAGATCCAGAACGCACTGGTGATCACCCAGCCCGACCCCGGCGCCGTGGGCCCCGCCGTCGTCTCCGCGACGGTCTTCAACAACGGCCTCACCCGCCAGACCCTCGACTCGATCACCCTGCCGGGCGCTGCCGGCCCGGTGAAGCTCAAGGCGGCCGAGGGCGACGGCCCGGTCGTCGTCCCCGCCGGCGGCTCCGTCGTCATCGGCGGCAAGGGCAACGCGTCCGCCACCATCGAGGGCGGCCTGCGCGAGGCGAAGAACGGCGACTCCCAGAAGCTCGTCTTCAAGCTGAGCAAGACCGGCGACGTCGGCATCGCCGCCTTCGTCGTCCCGGCCCACAGCTACTTCAAGGACTTCGGCCCCTCCGAGGTCCCGGCCCCGCCGGCCACCGCGCCGACGGCCACCGCCACGACGACCCCGTCGGGCACCGCCACCCCGTCGGGCGAGGCGACCCACGCGGCCGGTCACTGACCGTCCAGGAGTACGAAAAGGGGCGCCCCCTCCCTGTGGAGGGGGCGCCCCTTTTCGTATGCCCTCAGAGGCTCGCCGAGGAGTCGTACGGGCCCGCGGCCTACGGCTCGAACTTGTAGCCCAGGCCGCGCACCGTCACCAGGTAGCGCGGCGCGCCCGGGTCCGGCTCGATCTTGGCGCGGAGGCGCTTCACGTGGACGTCGAGGGTCTTGGTGTCGCCCACGTAGTCCGCGCCCCAGACGCGGTCGATGAGCTGCATGCGGGTGAGGACGCGGCCCGCGTTGCGGAGCAGCATCTCCAGGAGGTCGAACTCCTTCAGCGGCAGGTCGACCTTGCCGCCCGCGACGGTGACCACGTGGCGGTCGACGTCCATGCGGACCGGGCCGGCCTCCAGGGCCGCGGGGGTGACCTCCTCCGGCTCTCCGCGGCGGCGCAGGACCGCGCGGATGCGGGCGACCAGCTCCCGCGAGGAGAAGGGCTTCGTCACGTAGTCGTCGGCTCCTATTTCCAGGCCGACGACCTTGTCGATCTCGCTGTCCTTCGCGGTCACCATGATGACCGGGACGTTCGAGCGGCCGCGCAGCTGGCGGCAGACCTCGGTACCGGGCAGACCCGGCAGCATCAGGTCGAGGAGGACGAGGTCCGCCCCGTTGCGCTCGAACTCGTCGAGGCCGTCGGGCCCGGTCGCCGCGACGGCGACCTCGAAGCCCTCCTTGCGGAGCATGTAGGACAGGGCGTCGCTGAAGGATTCCTCATCCTCGACGACAAGCACTCGGGTCACGGAAGGACCTCCGGGGCGGGGAGCGGTTCGGTCATGAGATCGGGGGTGTGGGAGAGGCGGAGGCGGCGGTGCCGGGCGCGGCGCCGAACTCGGCGCCGAACTCCGTGTCGAAGTCCGGGTCGAAGTCGGGGTCGAGGTCCGGGTCCGGTCCGGCCTCGGCGCCCGACCCGCGGTTCCGCCGCGCGGCGCCCGCCTCGGGCAGCCGCAGGGTGAAGGTGGAGCCCTGGCCTTCGGTGCTCCAGACCGTGACCTCCCCGCCGTGCGAGGCGGCCACGTGCTTGACGATGGCCAGGCCGAGCCCGGTGCCTCCCGTGGCGCGGGAGCGGGCCGGGTCGACGCGGTAGAAGCGCTCGAAGATCCGCTCGCGGTCCTTCTCCGAGATGCCGATGCCCTGGTCGGTCACGGCTATCTCGATCAGGTCGCCGCCGGGTGCCGCGACGCGGCGGGCGGCGATGCCCACCCGGGTACGGGCCGGCGAGTAGTTGACGGCGTTCTCGACGAGGTTGCCGAGGGCGGCGGCGAGCTGCCCCCGGCTGCCCCAGACGTGCAGGTCGGCGGTGCCGCCGGAGGCCATGGTGATCTGCTTGGTGGACGCGGTGTGGCGGGAGCGGTCGATCGCCTCCGCGACCAGCTCGTCCACCCGCACCGGCTCCGAGTCCTCCAGCGGGTCGTCGTTCTGCACCCGGGAGAGGTCGATGAGCTCCTGTACGAGGTTGGTGAGGCGGGTGGCCTCGATCTGCATCCGGCCGGCGAAGCGGGTGACCGCCTCGGGGTCGTCCGAGGCGTCCATG
Source organism: Streptomyces showdoensis (assembly GCF_039535475.1). NCBI lineage: Bacteria > Bacillati > Actinomycetota > Actinomycetes > Kitasatosporales > Streptomycetaceae > Streptomyces > Streptomyces showdoensis. The sequence goes on from NZ_BAAAXG010000026.1 coordinate 1,289,791, forward strand.
ACGGCCTCGGAGAGCAGGGAGAGCGCACCCACGGGAGTCTTGAGCTCATGGCTCACGTTGGCGACGAAGTCGCGCCGCACCGCTTCGATCCGGCGCGCCTCGGTCAGGTCCTCGACGAGCAGCAGCACCAGGCGCGAACCCAGCGGGGCGACCCGGGCGGAGACGGCGAGGGCCTCGCCGCGTCCCGTGCCGCGCCGCGGCAGGTCGAGCTCGACCTGCCGTATCTCCCCGTCCCGGCGGGTGTCGCGGGCCATGTTGAGCATCGGCTCCACGGCCAGCTTCCCGCCCCGGACCAGACCGAGGGCGTACGCCGCCGAGCTGGCCTTGACCACCGAGTCGCTCTCGTCGAGGACGACCGCGGAGGAGCGCAGCACGGACAGCACGGTGTCGACGCCGGGCGGGAGCACGGCGTCGGTGTGCAGGGAGGTACGGGTGGGTCTCGCCTGGTCGCGCTCGCTCCAGCGGAACGCCAGCATGGCGATCACGCCGGTGCACACTCCGGCGATAGCGGCCAATGCGGCGACCGCCGCGTTCACGTCCATGGCATCAAGGTTATGCGGGTCCGCCGACACTCTCCCAGCCGTCCGAGTGGCTGCTCGAACAGTCGTCGCCCAGAGTTCACCATGGGGACGGTGCTGGTTCATTTGCCCTGGTGGAGACTGCGCCCCGCGTCGCCCAGAGTTCACCTGGGGGAAAGTGCCGGTTCATGTGAGGGGGTGGATCCGGACGCGTAGGGGGCCGAACGTGGGAGCGTGGGAGTCCGAGCCCACCCGGAACCCCGGAACCGGACCACCGGAACCGGTGCCTCGCACCGAGGCAGGCAGAGCCAGAGAGGGACATCCATGCGTGACGCGTACCACGAGGAACTTGACTCGATCGGCGAGGGCCTGGTCGAGATGGCCCGCCTGGTCGGGTCGGCGATCGGGCGCGCCACGACGGCGATGCTGGACGCGGACCTGAAGCTGGCGGAGAGCGTGATCGCCGCGGACCAGAGGGTCGACGACCTCCAGCACGACCTGGAGGCCCGCGCGATAGCCCTGCTCGCCCGGCAGCAGCCGGTGGCGACGGACCTGCGGATCGTGGTCACCTCGCTGCGCATGAGCGCCGACCTGGAGCGCTCGGGCGACCTGGCCCAGCACGTGGCCAAGCTGGCCCGGCTGCGCTTCCCGGACCGCGCGGTGCCGAACGACCTGCACGCCACGATCCTGCAGATGGGGCAGCTGGCGCAGCGCCTGATGGCGAAGGCGGCGGAGGTCATCATCACCAAGGACGTCGACCTCGCGCTCCAGCTGGAGCAGGACGACGACGAGATGGACCTGCTGCACCGCACGCTCTTCCAGCACCTGATGGACGACCGCTGGAGCCACGGCATCGAGACCGCCGTCGACGTGACGCTGCTGGGCCGCTACTACGAGCGGTTCGCGGACCACGCGGTGTCGGTGGCGAAGCGCGTGGTCTACCTGGTGACGGGTGAGCACGCGGACGAGCTCCAGCCGGCGGAGTCGCCGGTCGAGGGCGCGTAAGCCGCGCGGAGGCGGAGCTCGCACAACAGTGCGCCGTTGATGCGCCCTGGTGGCTGGGCATCCAATGGGAGGAGGCGAGGTACGCCTTCCAGGGAGGGACCCCATGGCCGAATCCGCTCCGACCACCGACCCCCAGCAGGAGACCCCGCGCGACGCGGAGTTCCTGCCCGTCCTCGGCGCCTGCGGCTGCGGCTCGGGCTGCGGCTGCGGCTGCCAGTCCGGCGGACCGTGCCAGTGCGGGGGCTGCTCCGGCTGATCGTGTGAGGCGGGACCCGCGAGGGCGGGCCCCGCCTCCGCGCTCCTCAGCCCTGCTCGGGGCCGATCTCCAGCACGCCGACGAGCTGCTCCCCGGCCCGCTCCCCGGTCTCCCGGAACCCGAGCCGCCGGTAGAACTCCCCGGGCCCGTGCTCCCCCGGTTCCCAGCAGACGTACATCTCGCGCGCCCCGCGCCGCACGAGCTCCTCCCGCACGGCGTCGACGGCGAACCGCCCGTACCCCTTGCCCTGGCGCTCGGCCCCGATGTTCAGCCGCCACAGCCCGCTGCGCCGGTCGGCCGGGTCCTTCTCGGCGTTCCACTGGATGTCGACGAAGGCCATGAGGAAGCCGACGAGCTCGTCCCCGTCGAACACCAGCCGCGGCCAGGCCGTCTCCCCGTACGCGTACGCCTCGGCGAGCGAGCGCACGACGGGGGCGACGTTCTTCTCCTGGTGCGGGTGGACGCGCAGCTCAAGGGCGGCGTCGATGGTGGCGGGGGTGACCTGTTCGAGGCGCAGTGACGTGCTCATGGCCTGGACGGTAACCAATCGCGGGCGCGCGCTGCGCGTGAATAGGGCCCCCTGGAAGGGGGCCCTACCGTTCACTGGCCCGGCAGGAACACGACCGAGCGCAGCTTCAGCCGGTCCGAGGCGGGCCGGCCGTGCGGGCGGAGGCGCCACTCGGCGCCGGTGCACTCGGGGCCGGTGAAGACGAGCGCGTACTCGTCGGTGTCGTTGTGCGGGGCGAAGGCCGGCTCGGAGGCGTCCGGGTCCGCGACCTCGGGGAGGGTGAGGCACGTCCCGCTCTCCGGGTCGTGCAGCGTGACGAGGATCGGCGAGCCGTTCTGGCCGACGGCCTTGTAGTGGAAGTCGCCGGTGGCGGCGTGGGCGGGCGTGGCGAGGGTGGCCGTCAGGGCGAGGGCACCGCAAGCGGCGGCGAGGGAGTGCCGGAGACGCACGGGGGGTTACTCGTTTCGTGAGGTGGCTGGGTCGACTGGAGCGACCTGGGTCGTCTGCACCTCTGCTCCCCCGCGGCGCCCGCCATGCGGAGCCCCCGGGCCGGAAGGTTTCGCCCTCACCCGTCCGGCCGCGGCCCGGCGTCAGGTCCCGAGGGAGAACCAGCCGGGCGTGGCCGAGTACACCTGCGGCGCGTAGTCGCAGGACTTCTCGTCGAAGGGCCCGGCGGCCAGCTCCGCCGCCCGCCGCTCGCCGCCGTCGTCCACCCGGTCGGCGGCCACCACGAAGGCGAGGGCGGCCACCATGCAGAGGACGAGGAGCCCGGGCCGGACCGGCCGGCCCCGCAGGGCCGCGGCGGCCGCGCCGACGACACCGGCGAGGAAGGCCGCCGCCACCAGGGCGAGGGCGAGCAGCGTGCGGTGGTCCAGCACCGGCGCCGCGTGACACAGCACGTACTGACGCCCCGACCGGAACCCCTGCACCCGCTCGAGGAGCGCGAGCAGCACCAGCCCCGCCGCGCAGACGAACACGTGCCACGGCCGCACCCCGACAGCCCGCCCGACTCCCATGCGCCACCCCCGTGTTCGTACCGCCCGTGTCCGCGCGGCACTCTACCGAGCAGCACGCGAGGGCCTCGCGGATCAGTGATCGGCAGCCGGCGCCTGGAGCTGGGCGGCGATTCCCTGCCGGTCGATCTGGATCCAGTACTCGACGATGAGTCCGTCCTCGACGCGATAGACCGCGCTGGTCATCGCCGTGACGGGCGCGCCGGTCGGCGGATGGCCGGCGACCGGTCCGACGTGCCGACCGGTCTGGGTCCAGCGGGCGTAGACCCGATCTCCTTCGGCGATGAGCTCGTCCACCGTCAGCGTGAAGGCGCCGTACGCGTCCAGCATCTCCCGAACGTGCTCCGCGTACTGCTGCGGCGTCCGCTCCACGATCGCCGGCGCCTCCGATTCGACCTGGTGGGCCCGGACCCGGTCGGCCATGAATCGACCGGCTCGCTCCGGGTGCAGCCCCGAGCGCACCTGCAGCAGGAACTGGTGGACGGTCTCCTTGGCATCGATCATGGTCGCAGTCTGGCATTCCGTCCCCGCGGCGGGCGGCCCGGACCGACGGCCCCAGCGCACGAAGAAGCCCCCTCCCGGCGGAGAAACCGCGGGCAGGGGGCTCTTTCGTGGGTCAGGACTACTTCTTGCCCTGGGTCTGGCGGGCCCGTCTTCCGCCCCTGGTCAGAGGGCCGTGCACCCCGAGTGACCTGCGGTCGAGCGGTCATTATTGGTCGTCGTTGGCCGTCACCGGTCGCCGTCGGAGGGCCCCGAGAGGGCCCAGCGCGGGGCCCACCGCACCGGCATTGATGGCCCTGAAGTCCTAGCCGGGACACCGAAGAACAAGTGACCCACCAGGAAGGATTCAGAGGTCACTTCTCTGCTGTTTTCCGGTGCCATGTGCTCGCCGGAGACAAGATGGTGCGCGTGACGGATATGGAGACCTTGATCAGGCAGGTGTGGAGCCCGGACGTCCGGCCGCTAGCCGCGGAGGCCTGGCGTTGCTACAACGCCGGCGCCACCCGTGCATGTATCGCCGCGACCTGGACGGCGATCACCGCCGACATCATCACCAAGCTCGTATGGATGGCCGACGACGGCGACACCCAAGCGGTGCCGTTCCGTACCACCCTGAGGAGTGCCCAAGGCAAGGGGCTGAACAAAGACGGCGTACGCGCCATGCAGGCAATTGAGGCGACGCTGCTAGACAAGGCCGCCGACTTCGAACTGATCGACTCGATCGGCGTGCGCGAACTGGAGCGCATCCGCGAGGACCGCAACCTGTGCGTTCACCCGTCACTGCGCGCCCTTGGCGACGTCTACGAGCCTCGCCCGGAAGTAGCCCGCGGTCACCTGGCCATCGCATTGAACACGCTGCTCACCAACCCGCCCACGCAGGGGGGCAAGGTACTCGACGAGTTCTCCGCCTACATCTGCGACCCATTGTTCGTGCCGACGCTTCCCCATATCCAAGCCACCTTCTTCGATCGAGTTCGCACCGCGGCCCGGTCGACGATCACCAAGTTCGCCGCCAAGCACGCGCTGCTTGAACTCGATCCCGCAGGCCGGATGCCCGCCGTCGAGCACGCCGACCGGATGGCCACGGCGTTGCTCGCCTTCGCGCAACGCGACCGGGAACTGGTCCGCGCGGCGGTGGCGGCGCAGAGTGAGCGGTTCCAGGTGCTCGACGGTGCCACGCAGTTGCGAGCGCTCGCGCGGCTCGGAGACCAGGACTTCTTCTGGAACAGCGTGGACGAGGCCTTGGGCACCCGTCTGCAGGGCATGGTGGACACGCCTGTCACCGTCTCGGAATGGGATCCGCTCCCGGCTGAGCACTCCGCCGTCATGGCCCTGATCCTCAGCCCTTTCGCGCGCGAACGGCTGCCGGTGCTGGAACCTCGGTTCACGAGCCTCTCGTGGACGCAACGCCTCTTCGTGGCCGCAGAGCGACCCGATCCATACTTCGTGCCCGCCGTGATCCAACTCATCCAGGAGGCGCCGAGCTGGCGCTCCGGCAATCAGGCTGGTTTGCTTCTTCTCCACCACGCCCCGTTCCTGACCATCGAGAGGCTGCGCACCGTGTTGGGGGCCTGGTGCGCGAACGGAGAATGCCGCCGGGCCTCCGACATGCCCGCCTTCGCGGTGCAGTTGTTCCAGGGAACCGCGCACCTTGGCCCGGAGCGGGCCCCGGTGTTTGGCGAGTTCCTGACCAAGGTCCGAGCGATCGAAGGGACTGGCGACTACTACAGCTACCCCGCGCTGGGGCAAGCCCTGAGCGCCGCTGGGTACAACCCGTCCCTGTAGGTCCCACCCTCAGTGGACCCGGCGGGTGACTTGTTCACTGGTGTCCGGGCTAGGACTCCGGGGTCTCGATATCGGTACTACCCGCTAACGTTAGCGCCCCCGATAGCGGGCCAACTCGTCCGTGAGCAGCGCGTTAGCGGTTAGCGCCTGGGTCCACCGGCACCTCGTACCGGACGTACGGCCGGGGGTCCCGGCCGGCGGGCCGCTATCGCATGTCATCGAGGAAGAGTCCACCAACCGACCGCGCGGCGTGGGCACTTCCGTGGGCGCCGGATCGGCACCCGGGGATGATCGAGGGCTCCGGCGTCCTGCCGCTCCGTGGAGCTTCGGGAGGGCTTTTCAGAGGGGAGAGGACGGCGATGCGCATCCTCGGCCGCCCCACTCCTGAAAAGCCTCTCCCTCTCATCCTAGAGAGTTGAGAGAAAACAGCGTCCGCAGCGTCCGACGCACCTTCCGTGCGGTCTCTGACCTGCGGTTTCCGTGCGGACGCTGAACAAAATGTGTAGCGCCCGCCAGTGTCCGCAGCGTCCGTAAGAGATCCCCCCTCTAAGGGAATCACCCCAGGTCAAAGCGCTCTTAGTGCAGAGCAACCATCGGACGCTCACTCCCTCGTCACGGAACCACCATGGGGGCCAGCCCCCGCAGGCAAGAGGAGCACCCCGGGCCCCGCGTGCTCCTCTTGTCTGTGCGGAGGTCCGCAAACTCTCCGCAATCGGCCGCACGGTGGACGGCGCGGTGCGAGGATGTGGCCATGACGCGCCCTCAAAGCTTCACCGTGTGGCTGAAGAGCCACGTTAAGGACAGGAACGCCATCGGCGATCTGGCCCGGGACGTGGCCTCCGATCCCAATTGGCCCTCAAGGAAGCAGCTTGATGGGCAACGGGAGTACTTGGAGAACCTGGGCGCGATGCCGCAGGCTGTGGAGACCCTTGAACGGGCCTGGGATCTGTACCGCGCGCAGGTGGACTGAACGCCTCACCCATGCTCCGAAAGCCTGCTGCTGCATAAGCTAGCAGCCCCCGCGTGCCCGAAAGCCCGGAGCCCGATTTTGACACAAGGTGCGCCCATGGACGCAGGATTGGCCGCTGTATGCGGCGCATTGGCGGGCGCGGTAGCAACCACCGGCGCCGCACTTTCAACGGGCTGGGCGCAGCGGGAGGCCGCTCGAATTGCCGCTCGATCCCAGCACCGAAAAGAGCGACTCCAGTCCCGACAAACCCATTACCGAGAATTCGTGAGTACCGCATACAAAGTGCGGGACTTGGTGAGACGCTCCACCTCTCATCGCGACTCCCATAACGTCGTGACTGAGCAATTCTCTCAAGAGCTGCAGACAGCCTGGGCAGCCCTACAGGGAGCCCGCCTTGACGTTGTTCTATCGGGTCCCGATCAAGTAAGCATTGCCGCCCAGCAAATAGAAGAGCTGGCCAGCGAGGTCACGCGCGAAGCACGAGTATTCGTCGTGATGGGGATGCTTGAAACTCAGGGCATGACAATGAGCGAGAGCGACCGGAGAGACCGCCACGATGCACTTGGCTTCGTGCAAGGTTTTGCGTCATCGATAGAAGAACAGATTCGCGACTTTGAGCGCCTTGCTCAATCCGCCCTTGAGGATGATGGAAGCGCGCGATCTAGCCGCTAAAGGCTGCCCCGCATCAGGGCAGCCGTGTCCCGATAGGGCCAGGCTGTGAAGGCGGGCGATATCGAACATGGCCTGGGGGACGCAACTGCCCTTGACTCTGCAGTCCCGAGAGCCCCCTCCGAGAAACACCGCGAGTGATCGAAACCGCATACGCCCCCCAGTGGGCAGAAGCCTCCCAGGAAAGAGATCCTCCGGGCGCGCGGCGTGGGCTGTGGTCTTTCTGCCCTCCGCCGCACGGGGAACGGCTTGTCGTCCACTTGTCGCTTGTCACTTGTCTTGTCGCTTGTCGCCACGCAGGTCAGAGGACCTCTCGCCGCGTTGGGTGGGCACACGGACGTCCATGCCGACAAGCGACAAGACAAGCGGCAGAGCGCCGAACGTCTGGCCGCAGACGGCGCTCATCGCAGCGCGAGCGAAGCGAGCTGCCAAGGGTCGAGCGGCCCACGGGCCGCCCCTTCTAGCCCCTCCCACAGGCAGAAGGCCGGCCGAACGCGCCGCTAGGTCTAGCAACGGGGGGCGCTAGGTCTAGCACCCCCGCTAGCAGCCAATCGGTGCCTTGACCTGCGCTCTAGCGTCTAGCAAGGAAGACGCCGGGACCCCGGTCTCAGCGCGAAACCGGGGTCCGAGGAAGGAGGAGTGCTTGCTAGTTGGGCAGAAAGCCGGGCTTCTCCTGGCCGAGCGCTCGAAGGTTCGCGAGGTACTCCTGAGCCGACGGCTCGTCGCTGTACCGGCGCTTGACCTCGGCGGCCAGCTCGCGGCTCGTCATGATGAGCGATGGGACCGACTGCCTGTCTCCCTGGAGCGCCTGTTCCCCCATGATGAGCGCCTGTTCCAGGTCACCCTCGCGGGCCGCCGTCACGCCGAGCGTCACGCGTGCCTCCGCGTTGCGCATCGGCGAGCGCTCCGTTCCATCGAAGTCCGTACCCGCACGCAGCACTTCCTCGGCAAGGTTCCGGGCAAGCCGGTCCTCGCCCACCAGGCGGTAGCAGTCCATCGAGTAGAAGTCGAACTTCGCCGGATCGACCACGAAGTGGTTGTCCAGGTTCTCCGGATGCGGCATCCCTTCGAGCAGCCGCCGGCCTTTGTCCAGCGCGACCTCGACCTGACGCCGGTCCCCGAGCCGCGCCCAAGCCTTCGCCTCCTGGCCGGCGAGCTGTACCGCCACGCCGTGGTGGGAGGCGACCTCCGCCCCGGCCTGAGCCGCGGCAATCACTCCCCGGTAATCGCCGGTTGTGAGAGCGAACCAGGCCCGCATCTCGTGAGCCCATCCGGCCACTTCCGCGTGATCCGCCTCTGTCGCGATCGAGAGCGCTGCGCGTCGCGTCGACTCGGCCGCGTGACGGTCACCAGAGTCGTACTCCACGCAGCCAACGAGGAGAGCCAGCCACCCCGAAAGGGCGAGCACTTCCCGATGCTGGGCGAGCGTGAGGCTCTTGGAGTGCAGCTCAACAACCCGGCGCAACCACTGACGGCCCTCGATGAGGAGCTGTTCGCTCGGCATGAACGGGTACTCGGAGCACAGGCGGTCCGTCGTGATCCGCAGTGCGTCGAGCGTCGCATTGTCGACGTCGGACCGATTGAGTCGGCTCACGATCTCCAGCGTCTCCATGCCGCTCGCGGCCAGGATCTCCCTGTTGCCGTCACGGCGGGAGGGCGCCGGGAAGAGCGCGTTCGTCACCGTGCCGAAGACGGCCGCGATGACCGGACGGTAGAAGTCGTTGGGGAGAGCGCCGGACTCCCAGCGCTTCCACTGCCGGATCATGCTGTCGTCGGACGGGAGCTCCGAGGGTGCGTGAGCCCGAAGGGCCCGAACGGCATCCCGTTGTGACCAGTCGCGCGCCGCTCGCTCCGCAGCCATCCGCCGTGCCCATGCGGGCCTGTCGTCGCCCATGTGCCCTCTCTTCCGAGTGCCTACCGCGAGTCTGGCCGATCGCCCGGGGGGACACGCAAGGGACAGCCAGGGGACACCGGTGCTGTCCCCTCACCTGCCGCGATGCCCCCCATGTGTCACTTACTGCACACGCTCCGTTTGCCGCATGGTGGATACAGATCAAGCACGGCCCGACTCGGAGCGCCCTTCCAGCGCTGCGACCCGTTCAGTCAACGCCTGGATCTGGGAGCGGATTTCCTTGAGCTCGTCGTTCTTATCGCCCGCCTCGCCACCGCTCACGAAGTTGCCCATGTTTCCCGCCGAGACAATCGCTCCCTCGGCGCGCAGGATCGCGAGTCCGTTCTGGATGGTCTGGCCGGCAAAGCCGAACCGGTCCATCAATTCGCGCTGCGTGGGCAGCCGCTCGCCGGGCTGCATCTTCTTGACGTCCTCACGGAGCGCATCAGCGACCTGGACGGCCTTCGGCTTGGGGATCCCAGTCACAGTCATGCCCTGAGAGTACCCACTAGAGCGAACTAGTGCACGCTATCGCACACCGCTTGACGACTAGCGTGCACTAGTGCACGCTAGTTAGTAGATGGCGCCGGGGAAACGCGGCGGAATCAGAGGAAAAGCCCTGGTCAAAGACCTAGGGCAAGCAGGGAGCGGCGCTCGCGGCCAAGCAAAGTCACCGCTCCCCGACCCACGAAGGGGTACAACTATGATGCCTGGATCCCTCGCTCTTCGTTCGGTCAGTCGCCCGGTCGGCAGTCACGTCGACACGTTCGGCGACGCGGACCCGAACGAGCCGGTACGGATCAGCGTCCCCATCACGGCGCACGTGTCGTTCGCGGAGCTGCTGACGCTGCTCGTGACCACTCCGGGCGTGTGCCTGACGTACGCGGACCTGGTCAGGGACGACGTGGTGCGTGACTCGGTGCGGTTCGCGCTCATCTCCACGGACCTCCTGTCTCTGGACCAGCGGTCCGAGCACGTCATGGCCGTCTACCAGGGCAAGGTGCCCGGAAGCCGCGCCCTGTCGTTCGAGTACCTGCAGTCCCTCGGCTCCGCGATCACCCGCGCGTTCGGGCTGGAGGCGGCGCTGTGACGATCGCACCCGAAACCCCGCTGAACCTGACCACGTCGGCGCCTGAGCGGAACATGCGACTCGCGGAGGCCGTGGTGGAGGCCGGACTGACCTACGCCGAACTCGCCGAACGGCTCCAGGTGGACCCGAAGACGGTGGAGCGCTGGGTGAACGAGCCCGGCCGGCGCCCGTACGCCCGTCACGCCCACGCGGTCGCCCGGATCCTGGGTACGACCGTGTGGGAGCTGTGGCCCGCCCGCCAGCCGCAGGAGACGGCCCCGCAGACGCCCACCGTGGTGCCCGTGCCGCCCGTGCTGCTGGCCGCCGCGCGGGACGCGCTGAGCCGGGTCGACAACCTCGACCTGGGCAGTGCCAGCCCGACCGCGATGGCCATGCACCTGGGCTCGCTCTCGTCCGCACTGCGGACCGTGCTCGACCTGGTCGACGTCTCCGGGGTGTCCGCGTGAGCCTGCACGCCCGACCACAGCTCAACTCCGCCCGCCGTCGCAGCCGCAAGGCACAGATCGCGGCCCGCGACGGCTGGCGGTGCGCCTACTGCCGGCACCGCTTCCGCGACCTGCGGGAGGCGACGATGGACCACGTCGTGCCCATCTCGCTCTACCGCACGTGGTCGGTCAGCGCGCTGGTGCTCGCCTGCCTGCCGTGCAACCGGGCCAAGGCCGACCGACTGTTCCTGTCGCTCGCACTCCTGCTGGTCTGGTCGGCCGACCCGACGTTCACGGGTGTTCAGCCGACGAACGGCCCGACCGGTCGGGCGTTCACGGCCGACGGGTCGGCGTTCACGGGGCCCGATCGGTCGGCCGACTCCGACCCGATCCGACTCCGACCCGAGGAGGTCGACTGGTTGATGCTCGCGCGGCTCGTTCACGCCCGTTCGACCACCGCACGGTCTACCCCTGACCAGACAAAACACCAGAAGTCGGAACAGCGTGGGGTACGGGTCGGTCGACTCGACTCCCACCGCCGTACGGCCCGGATGAACACCTGTGAACGGTCGACCGATCGAGGGGTGAGCGCGTGAACAGCAGCGTCCAGCACATGAACGGCCAGACCCGACCGATCGATCCCAACCAGCCGGCCGACCCAGCCCCGGTGAACACCAGGCGGTCGACCGTGAACAAGCGCCCGGCTGCCGACGACGGCGGCAAGAAGCCCTCGGCGGCCGTGCGGCTCGTCCAGCTCGCGCGGGAGCGGTACCGTTTCGTGATGTCGGCCGACGGCCGCCCGTACGCGGTCGCGATCGACGGCCCGAACGTCGTCCTGCCGTTCAAGGGACGTGCCGGGCTGCGGCAGCGACTTGCCCGGCTGTACGCGGAGACGTACGAGAGTGACGTGGCCTCCCAGTCCGCGCTCGCGGACGCCATGACGGTCCTGGAGGGCATCGCAGAGGACGACGACCCGGTGCCGGTGCACCTGCGGGTCGGTCAGGACGACCTCGGCACGATCGTGGTCGATCTGGGCACCGCCGACGGCCGCGCGGTGACTGTGTCGGCCGGCGGCTGGCACATCGTTGACCGCTCGCCCATCCTGTTCCGCCGCTCCGGAGCCATGGCACCCATGCCCGCACCGGCGCTTCTGGGAGACGGACTGAACATGCTCCACAGCCTGTTCAACATGAATGAGTCCGCCTTCCGGCAGCTCGTGGCCTGGCTGATCGCCGCGTGGATCCCGAACATCCCGCACCCGGTCATCACCTTCAAGGGCGAGCAGGGCACAGGGAAGTCGAAGACCGCGCAGATGGTCGTCAACCTGGTCGACCCCTCGCCCGCGGCGAAGCGCTCCGCTCCTCGCGACCTCAAGGCGTGGTCCATTCAGGCGTTCAACTCCTGGGCCCTGTGCCTGGACAACGTCTCCGCCATCCCTGGCTGGCTGTCGGACACTCTGTGCAAGGCCGTCACGGGCGACGGGTTCGTGGACCGGCAGCTCTACAGCGACGACGATGTCGTGGTGGTCTCCTTCCGCCGCGTGCTGTCCATGACCACGATCGACGCGGGAGCCTTCGCCGGGGACCTGGCCGAGCGGCTGCTGATGCTCGAACTCCAGCTCATCGATCCCTCGCGGCGCCGGAGCGAGGAGGAGCTGGACACCGCGTTCGAGACGGTGCGGCCAGCCGTCCTGGGCTCACTGTTTGATCTGCTGGCCACGGTTCTGGCGGTACTACCCCACGTGAAACTGGACTCGCTACCGCGCATGGCCGACTTCGCCCGGGTGCTCGCGGCCGTCGACCAGGTCATGGAGTGGAACACCCTGGACGACTACTTGGCCGCCTCCGCGACCGTCGCCGGAGACGCACTGGAGGGCGACCCGTTCGGCTCCGCCGTCGTCGCCCTGGTCGAGCAGTGCGGCACCTGGACCGGCACCGCCGCCCAACTCCTGGAGCACGTCCAGGCCCCGGGCGGCATCCGGCCGCCCACCTGGCCCAAGGACGCGACCCGCGCCGGCGGGAAGATCCGGCGCCTCGCCCCGCTCCTGCGGACCGTCGGGATCACCGTGGACGACACGCAACGCAGCCCGGACCGGCACCGCCACAAGCTCCTCGTGCTGACCCGGACCGACCTCCCCGGGGAGACAGCGTCCGCACCCCCGACCGGCTCCCTGTGGCCCGACGTACCCCCGATCGGACAGGGCCACAGGCCCTCTGACCAGTACTGACGATGTCGGACCGGGCCGCGCACCAGCGGCCCGGACACGGCCGGAGCTGCGGACGCTACAGCCGTCCAATGCCCGCAGCGTCCGCACCAGAGTCCGCAACCCTCACCCATCCGACCTGCGAAGACTGATCGGTGCGGACGCTGGGACGCTGCGGACGCTGAAATGCAGCAATTCTCCAGGACGGCCACCGGCACCACTCCCACCTCGCCCCGCGACGGACACGAGGAGTCACCCAACCCCATGGCCAACGAGCCGATCGAGACCCTGCGCGCCGGACTCCCGGACCGCTACCTGACCCCCGAGGACATCGCCTCGATGTTCTCCGTCCCCATCGAGACCGTCTACCGCTGGCGCAAGCAGCGCACCGGCCCGCCCGGCTTCCGCGTCGGCCGCCACGTCCGCTATGACCCCGCCGCCGTCCGCACCTGGGTCCAGCACCAGGAAGCCGCCGACACCGCAGCATGACCCGCCGGCCGAGCGGGAGGTAGAGCCCCCTCCCGCTACCCGTGACGGCGTCACACCCCGGTCACACCCCACCGTCACACTCTCGCCGGAGCCGCTCAGGTAGAGGGCCCCTCTACCCCGGTAGAGGGGGCGGTAAAGGCCACTGACCTGCGAGGTAAGGCGGGTAAAGGGGGCCCGTCACGGCCGTGACTCCGCCCGTCACACCCCCGTCACGGGCAGGGAGGCACCAGGGAGGCAGGGAGAACTCCCTCACCGCCTCCCTGGCCCGCCTCCCTGCCAGTGACCTGCACAAACCCACATCCAGGGAGGCAGGGAGGCACCCTCCCCAGCCACCCCACAACCCCTCCACAGCCGCTTCCACGGCACCCCCATGCCTCCCTCCCTGAGGGCAGGTACGCCACCAACCGAGAGGACACAGCCCACATGGCTGGCAGCATCCAAGACCGTTGGTTCAAGACCGAGACCGACGCCAACGGCAAGACCGTCCGCACCAAGACCGCCCGCCACGGCAGCGGCCTGCGCTACCGGGCCCGCTACTTCGCGCCTGACGGCACCCGGAAGTCCAAGTCCTTCGCCGACGGGCAGAAGCGTCTCGCCGAGCAGTGGCTCAGCAGCATCAGCGCGGACGTGGCCCGGGGCCAGTACATCGACCCGAACGCGGCCCGGACGACCTTCCAGGAGTTCGCGGAGGGGTGGCTGGCGAGCCAGAGCGGCGACCCGAACACCAAGGCGTCGATGCAGTCCCAGCTCAAGCTGCACGCCTTCCCGCGGATCGGGACCCGCCCGCTGGGCTCGTTCCAGCCGAGCCACATCCGTGAGTTCGTGACGCAGCTCGAAGCCTCCGGCATGTCCGGCTCGTACGCGCGCGTCATCTTCTCCAACGTCCGCGCCATCCTGAGCGCGGCCGTCGAGGACGGCTGCCTGCCGCGGAACCCCTGCAACTCACGCACCGTGACGCTCCCGGAGATGGGCGCGCGGCGTGTGGTTCCCTGGCTGCCGGAACGGGTCTTCGCTATGCGCGCCGCCCTGGTCGAGCGGTTCCAGCCCATGGTGGACGTGGGCGCCGGATGCGGTCTCCGGCAGGGCGAGATCCTCGGACTGTCCGTCGAAGAGCTGGACTTCGACAACGCCACGCTGCACGTCGTACAGCAGCTCAAGCTGAGTCTGAGTAAGCCGGTGTTCGCCCCACCGAAGGGCGGCAAGCTGCGTGACGTCCCCCTGCCCGACCCGGTGGTGGACGCGCTCAAGGCTCATATGAAGCTCTTCCCGCCGGTGGAGATCACGCTGCCCTGGATGCGCGCCGGCGGTCCGCCTGTGACCAAGCGACTGCTCTTCACCGGCCCGCTGGGTGGGCACGTCTGGCGCACGTCACTGAACGAGGACCACTGGAAGCCGGCACTGGCCAAGGTGGGCGTCATCCCCGCGGCGAAGAGCCGGGAACACACCGCCGCGCGAGAGCACGGCATGCACGCCCTGAGGCACTTCTACGCCTCGGTGCTGCTGGACGCAGGCGAGAGCATCAAGGCCGTCAGCGAGTACCTGGGGCACTCTGACCCGGGACTCACGCTGAAGGTGTACGCCCACCTGATGCCGAGCAGCCGGGACCGCGCACGGCAGGCGCTCGGCAGGGCCCTGAGGCCTGACGACTCTCCGCGCTGAGGGCCCAGCGTGGGCCCAGAGCGCGAAAATGCCCCTGATCTGCACCATAAGAGCAGGTCAGGGGCATGATCGCTTTTCCTACTTCTTCTTGCCCTGGTTCTTCACGGCCTCGATCGCCGCGGCGGCGGCGTCCGGGTCGAGGTAGGTGCCGCCGGGCTTCAGCGGCTTGAAGTTCTCGTCGAGCTCGTAGGCCAGCGGGATGCCCGTCGGGATGTTCAGGCCCGCGATGTCCGCGTCCGAGATGCCGTCGAGGTGCTTGACCAGGGCGCGCAGGCTGTTGCCGTGGGCGGCGATCAGGACCGTGCGGCCGGCCAGCAGGTCCGGGACGACGCCGTCGTACCAGTACGGGAGCATGCGCTCGACGACGTCCTTCAGGCACTCGGTCTGCGGACGCAGCTCCGGCGGGATCGTCGCGTAACGCGCGTCGTGGGCCTGGGAGTACTCGTTGTCGTCGGCCAGCGGCGGCGGCGGGGTGTCGTACGAGCGGCGCCACAGCATGAACTGCTCCTCGCCGAACTCGGCGAGCGTCTGCGCCTTGTCCTTGCCCTGCAGGGCGCCGTAGTGGCGCTCGTTCAGGCGCCACGAGCGGTGGACCGGGATCCAGTGGCGGTCGGCCGCCTCGAGGGCGAGCTGCGCCGTGCGGATGGCGCGCTTCTGGAGGGAGGTGTGGAGCACGTCGGGCAGCAGACCGGCGTCCTTCAGCAGCTCTCCGCCGCGCGCCGCCTCCTTCTCGCCCTTCGCGGTGAGGTTCACGTCCACCCAGCCGGTGAACAGGTTCTTCTCGTTCCACTCGCTCTCGCCATGGCGGAGGAGGATCAGCTTGTACGGTGCGTCGGCCATGCGTCCGAGCCTAGACGACACCCGACGATTGACGCGCACCGTCAATTCGCTGGCGTCCGGCGTATGAGATGCGTAAGTTTCAACACCGGTAAGAGGGACTTACGTAGCACCAGGGGGCGGCCTCACATGTCCATCGATTCGCTCATACGATCGGCTCGCGAAACGGTCTCGGGACTTCCGGGTGGCTTCTGGTGGCTCTGGCTGTCGACCTTGGTCAACAGGACCGGGGCTTTCGTCCTGACTTTCCTCTCCCTCTATCTCACCGTCGAGCTCGGGCACTCCGCCTGGTTCGCCGGAGTCGTCGTCGCCCTCCACGGCCTCGGCGGCGTCGCCGGCTCCGCGCTCGGCGGCTTCCTCACCGACCGCTGGGGCCGCCGCCCCACCATGGTGAGCATGCACCTGGCGGCCGCCACCTGTGCCCTGCTGCTCGCCTTCGTCACCGCCCCCTGGGGCATCGCCGCCATCGTCCTGCTCATGGGCGTCGCCATGCAGGGCGTCCGGCCCTCCATCAACGCGACCATCGCCGACATGGTGCCCGCGCACGACGTCCGCCGCGCCTACGCCCTCAACTACTGGGCCCTCAACCTCGGCTTCGCCGTCGCCGCCATCGGCGGCGGCGCCGCGATCGTCCTCGGCTACCGCACGCTGTTCCTCGTCGACGCCGCGGCCACCGCGCTCTGCGCCCTGATCGTCTTCCTGCGGCTGCCCGAGACCCGGCCCGAGGCCGCGGTCGACCAGACGACCGGCAAGGCCCTCGCCGAGCCCGAGGTCGGCGTCCTCACCGTCCTGCGCGACGCCCCGTTCCGCACCCTGGTGCTGCTCAACCTGTTCGTCTGCGTGGTCTTCACCGCCCCCTGGATCGGCCTGCCGCTGACCATGGCGGGCGAGGGCCTCGGCACCTCCGCGTACGGTGCCGTCATCGCCGTCAACGGCGTCGTGATCGTCGCCTTCCAGCTGCTGGTGAACAAGGTGACGGACAAGCGCTCCCCCGCGCTGCTGCTGAGCGTCTCCTCGCTCCTCTTCGCGATCGGCACCGGCGCCACCGCGCTGGCCGGCTCGTCGGTCGCCTTCGCCGCCACCGTCGTCGTCTGGACGATCGGCGAGATGGTCCACGTCCCCACCAACGCCGCCGCCACCGCCCGGCTCGCCCCGGAGCACGCCCGCGGCCGCTACCAGGGCGTGATGGGGATGTCGTGGGCCGTCGCGGGCACCGTCGCGCCGCTGCTGGCCGGCTGGATCGTGGACGGGCCCGGGCCGGACGTGCTGTGGATCGCCTGCGCCGTGATCGGCGTCGCCGCCGCGGTCGGCTACCAGACCCGGCTGCGGTCCGTCCTCGCCGACGCGGAGGAGGACGCGCTGGTCGCGGCGCCCGCCGCCGCTCCGGTGGCCACCGGCACCCCGGGCGTGGAAACCGCCGCGGACACCGGCACCGGCACGACCGTCGCCGCCTCGGCGGCTCCCCCCGCGGACACGGTCAGCGCCTCCTGACGCTCCGTCCGCTCCGTACGCGCACCTTCCCCAGAAGGGCCCAGAAGGGTCAGCCCGCCGGCCGGCCCTTCTGGCCGTTCTGCGTCAGGTTCTTGAAGGCGTCGAGGTTCCGCGTCGACTCCCCGCGCGACACCCGCCACTCGTACTCGCGCCGGATCGCCGTCGCGAAGCCCAGCTCCAGCAGCGTGTTGAAGTCGCCGTCCGCCGCCTCCAGGACCGAGCCGAGCAGCCGGTCCAGCTCCTCCGGCGTGACGGCGGTCAGCGGCAGCTTGCCGGCCAGGTAGATGTCGCCGAGGGCGTCGATCGCGTAACCCACCCCGTACAGCTTGAGGTTGCGCTCCAGGAGCCAGCGGTGGACGCCCGCCTCGTTCTCGTCCGGGTGGCGGATGACGAAGGCGTTGAGCGAGAGGGAGTGGCGGCCGATCCGCAGCGACAGGGTCGTGAAGAGCTTGCGGGTGCCGGGGAGCTTGACCACGTAGGAGCCCGCCTCGGGGGACTCCCACTCCAGTTCCGCGTCCTTGAACGTGTCCACCATGATCTCGGCGATCTCGGCGATCCGCCGGACGTCCGCAGCCTCAGCCATGGTGCGAGCGTACGCGACGCCGCTGCTCGCGCAGCCGGTGGTCGTGCATGGCGGCCGTGTACACGTCGGCCGTCCCGGACGCCGCCGTGTCCCAGCCGAACGAGCCGGCGTGCCGCGCCGCCGCCGCGCCCATGGCGGCGGTCAGCCCCGGGTCCTCGGCGAAGCGGCCGAGCGCGCGGGCGTAGTCGGCCGGGTCGTGGCCCTGCACCAGGAAGCCGGTGACCTCGTCCCGTACGGCCACGGGCAGGCCGCCCACCGCGGCCGCGACGACCGGGGTGCCGGCGGCCTGCGCCTCGATGGCGACGAGGCCGAAGGACTCGCTGTACGAGGGCATGACCAGCACGCTGGCGGCCCGGAACCAGTCCGCGAGCCGCTCCTGGCCGACCGGCGGGTGGAAGCGGACGATGTCGCCGATGCCCAGCTTGGCGGCCAGCTTCTGCAGCCCCTCCGGCTTGGCCAGGCCGCTGCCGCTCGGGCCGCCGACGACCGGCACCACCATGCGCGAGCGCAGCGACGGGTCCCGCTCCAGGAGCAGGGCCGCGGCGCGCAGCAGGATGTCGGGGGCCTTCAGCGGCTGGATGCGGCCGGCGAAGACCGGGATGAAGGCGTCCGCGGGCAGCCCGAGCCGGGCCCGGGCGGCGGCGCGGCCGTCGGCGGGGCGGAAGTGGTCCAGGTTCACGCCCGGGTGGACGACGGCGATCTTGGCCGGGTCGGCCTCGTAGAAGCGGGCGAGCTCGTCCGCCTCCTCGGCCGTGTTGGCGATCAGCCGGTCGGCCGCCTCGACGATCTGGGTCTCGCCGATCACGCGGGCCGCGGGCTCGGGGGTGTCGCCCTCGGCGAGCGCCGCGTTCTTGACCTTGGCCATGGTGTGCATGGCGTGGACGAGCGGGACGCCCCAGCGCTCGGCGGCGAGCCAGCCGACGTGGCCGGAGAGCCAGTAGTGGGAGTGGACCAGGTCGTAGTGACCGGGCCGGTGGCCCGCCCAGGCCTGCATCACGCCGTGCGTGAAGGCGCACAGCTGGGCCGGCAGCTCTTCCTTGGCGAGCCCCTCGTACGGGCCCGCGTCCACGTGCCGCACGAGCACGCCGGGGGCGAGCTCGACGACCGGGGCGAGGCCGCCGGTGGTGGCCCGCGTGAAGATCTCGACCTCGATGTTGATCGCGGCCAGCCGTTTGGCGAGCTCCACGATGTAGACGTTCATGCCGCCCGCGTCGCCCGTGCCGGGCTGGTGCAGGGGGGAGGTGTGGACACTGAGCATGGCCACGCGGCGCGGGGTGCGGTGCCGGCCGGGAAGCCGGAGCCGGGGCGGCGCCGCCAGGGTGCCGGCGAACCGGGACACGTACTGGCTCACGTCGGCGGTCCTTCCGCTGTCGGGCATGGCATCGGGCATGACAGAGGGAGGGCCTGCTCTGCCCTCCAGCCGCGACAACACCGGAATCCGGGGTTTCATTTCCGCCACGCCACCCGCTTTGCCAATTCATTACGAGGGTTCACCCGGAAGCGGCAATGGATCACACCCCCGCAACCCCCACAGCCCCACAGCCCCCACGCCCCCCACGTACACCTGAGCGCGTGGGGCCGGGCCTCGGCAGCGCTTAGGCTCGTTCCATGGCCCCCCGCACCACCCGACCCGCCGCGACCCGCCCTGTCGGCACCATCACCCGCGGGACCACCAACCCCAACCGTCTGCGCCGCCAGGACCGCTGGATCGCCGCCGCGCACAGCCCGGCCCTGCGCCGCTCCGCCGCACCCCCGGTCGCCGTCGACCTCGGCTACGGGGCCGCGCCCTGGACGCCGGTCGAGCTGCTGGCCCGGCTGCGGACCGCCGACCCCCGGGTGAGCGTCGTCGGGGTCGAGATCGAGCCCGCCCGGGTCGCCGCCGCGAAGCCGTACGAGTGCGAGGGCCTGGCCTTCCGGCACGGCGGCTTCGAGGTGCCGGTGGCCGGCGAGGTGTCCCTGATCCGGGCCGCGAACGTGCTCCGCCAGTACGACGAGGACCAGGTCGCGGACGTCTGGGAGCGCCTGTGCGCGCGGCTCGCCCCCGAGGGGCTGCTGGTGGAGGGGACCTGCGACGAGATCGGGCGGCGGCACGTGTGGGTGGCGCTCGACCGGAGCGGGCCGCGGACGGTGACCTTCGCCACCCGGCTCGGCTCGCTGGACCGGCCGTCCGACCTGGCGGAGCGGCTGCCGAAGGCGCTGATCCACCGGAACGTGCCGGGCGAGCCCGTGCACGCCTTCCTGCGGGACTTCGACCGGGCCTGGGCGGCGGCCGCCCCGTACGCCTCGCTCGGCGCGCGGCAGCGCTGGATCCGTTCGGTCCGCGACCTGGCGGCGGACTGGCCGCTGACGGACGGTCCGCGGCGGTGGCGGCAGGGCGAGGTGACGGTGCGGTGGGAGGCGCTGGCTCCGCGGGGCTGAGCGACGGGCCGTCGAACGCCGGCCGAATTCCCTCCGATTCCCTCCGATTCCCCCCGCGCGGGGAACGCGCCGCCCGAAACGATCGTCCCTCGTGGGGGGAAGTGACCCGACAGGCCCGGCTTTCCCCTGTTGCTTTCGTGTTTCGCGTGGCACCATCACCAAGGTCACGACCAAGTTACTGACGGTAAATCAGATTTCGGCCATCGATTCGGCCATCGACGTGGGCCATCTTGAGGGGGAGCCTGTGAACCGACGCCGCCATGCCATCGCCACGATCACCGTGGTCTGCGCCCTGACGGTGCTGGCATCACCCGCACTCACCCTGCAGGCCGCCGCGGCCCCGCTGCCGCCGCTGCCGCCGAGCCAGCCGAAGAAGACCCTCGAAGAGGTCCGCAAGGAGATCGACGGCCTCTACCGCCAGGCCGCCGCCGCCACCGACGCCTACAACCTGGCCGAGGAGAAGGCGGACGAGCAGTCCGACGAGATCGTGAAGCTGGCCCGGATGATCGTCGCCGGCAACGAGCGGATCGACGACCTCAAGGCGAGGGCGGGCGCCGCGGCCCGCGCCCAGTACCGCAACGGCGGGCTCCCGGACGGCGCCCAGCTCGTGCTGACGAACGACCCCCAGCTGTTCCTCGACAACGCGAGCCGCCTCAAGGAGGGCCAGAAGGCCACCCGGGACCTGCTCGGCGAGATGACCCGTACGCAGGACGAGCTCACCACGTACGCCAAGGACGCCAGCGTCAACTGGACCAAGCTGGAGGCCAACCGCCTCAAGCAGGCCAAGGCGAAGAAGGAGATCAACGACAAGATCGCCGCCGCCAAGAAGCTGGAGTCCTCCCTCGCCGCAGAGGAGCGGGAGCGGCTGCTGCGCCTGGAACAGCAGGAGCAGTACCGGGCGCAGACCGCCTGGCTCGACTCCGGCGTCCTCAAGGGCCTCAGCGACAAGGCGACCCCGGAGGGCAAGCGGGCCGTGGAGTTCGCGACGGCCCAGATCGGCAAGCCGTACGTGTGGGGCGCCGAGGGCCCGCGCTCGTACGACTGCTCCGGGCTCACCCAGAGCGCCTGGGCCAGCGCCGGCCGCCCGATCCCGCGCACCTCGCAGGAGCAGTGGCGGCTGCTGCCGCGCGTCGACATCAAGGACATGCGGCCCGGCGACCTGATCGTCTACTTCAAGGACGCGAGCCACATCGGGATGTACGTCGGGAACGGGGCGATCGTGCACGCGCCGCGCCCCGGGCGGAACGTGACGATCGCGGGCGCCGGCTCGATGGAGATCCTGGGCGTCGTCCGCCCGGGCTGACGGTTCCGGGGCACCCGCCGGCCACCAGCCGGCCGGCCCTGAGGGCCCGCGGCTCCCGGTCCGCCCGGAGGGCCCGCGGGTCCTCGCCCGTCCCGGTCCGCCCGGAAGGCCCGCGGCTCCCGGTCCGCCCGGAGGGCCCGCGGGTCCTCGCCCGTCCCGGTCCGCCCGGGGCGGCGGCGGAGGGTCCCGGCCCGGGGCGGCGGCGGAAGGTCTCGGCCCGGCCGGGGCAGCGGCGGAAGGTCTCGGCCCGGCCCGGCATGACGGATCCCGGCCGGCCCCGGGGTGACCTTTCTCATCGGTCCGCAGGCGGCTACCTCCCCATCCGCGGCATATGCCAGCGCGGATCTCCGGTCCACCGTGTGATCGCCGTTCCGCAGCGCCGCGCGGTACCGCTATGGTCGGTCCCCGGCCCTCGGGGGGAGGGAAGGAAAACCAGACCGATGCCCGTACCCGTACCGCGGCAGAGAATCGATTCTCTCCCGGCACCAGGCACCGCCACCGATCTCACGCTCCTGGTCGTCGAGGACGACCCGGCGGGCGCCCTCGCCGTACCCGAGCTGCTCGACGCCGTCGGCACCCGGGTCCGGATCCGCACCGCCCGCAACCTCACCGAGGCCGAGCGGCTGCTCACCGACGACGTGCACTGCGTGCTCGTCGACCTCGCGCTGCCCGCGTCCCGCACGGCCGACCACGACCCGCTCGCGCCGCTCCGGCACATCCTGCGGCTCGCCCCGCGCCACGCCGTCCTCGCCCTCGCCGCCTCCGCGGACGCCGAGCTGGCGGCCGAGGCGGTACGGGTCGGGGCCCAGGACCACCTCTTCCGCGAGGAGCTGGACGGGCGGCTGCTGAGCCGCGCCATCCGCTACGCGGTCGAGCGCAAGCGCGCCGACGTCGTCCAGGTCAAGCTCGCCGAGTCGCGGCTGCGCGCCCAGGAGAACGCCCGGCTGGAGCGCGGCCTGCTGCCGACCCCGCTCCTGGAGGGCTCCGACCTGCGGTTCGCCGCCCGCTACCGCCCCGGCCGGTCCCGGGCGCTGCTCGGCGGCGACTTCTACGACACCGTGCGCACGCCCGACGGCACCGTCCACGCCATGATCGGCGACGTCTGCGGGCACGGCCCCGACGAGGCCGCGCTCGGCGTGGAGCTGCGGATCGCCTGGCGGGCGCTGACCTTCGCCGGACTGTGCGGGGACGAGCTGCTGTCCACGATGCAGCAGGTCCTGGAGCACGAGCGGGAGAGCGAGGAGATCTTCGCGACCCTGTGCACGGTCGACATCGCGCCCGACGGACGGCGGGCCGGGCTGTGCCTGGCCGGGCATCCCGCGCCGCTGATCGCCCGGCACGGCAGCGTGGCCCGGCTGCTGCCGTACGAGGACGGCGGCCCGGCCCTCGGCCTGCTGCCGCGCGCCCGCTGGCCGCGCCGGCAGGTGGAGCTGGGCGCCTCGTGGAGCCTGCTGATGTACACCGACGGGCTGATCGAGGGCCGTTCGGCGGGGCCCGGTTCGCCGCGGCTCGGCCAGGACGGCATGGTCGAGATGATCAACCGGCAGCTGGCGGAGGGGCTGCGCGGCGAGGAACTGCTCGACGCGGCGGTCACCGAGGTGCGGGCGCTCAACGGCGGCGAGCTGACGGACGACGTCGCCGTCCTGGCCCTGGAACGGGAGAGGCCCCGGGGCTGACGCCGCCGGGGCCCGTGGGCCGTTCGTGAGACGGGGAGCGGGTGGTGGCCGGCACCCGAGTCGCCGGGTGACCTGACACCCGCCGTCGCCGGGTGGACCGGCCTGCGCGCCGGCCGTTTGCCGGGTGCACCGGCCTCCGCCGTCGCCGGGTGGACCGGCCTGGGCGCCGCCGTCGCCGGGTGGCTAGCGCCCGCCGTTGTACGGACCGTACGGCCCGTCGCTGCTGGAGCCGCCGCCGCGCCTGCCGCGGCCGCCGCCGCCCGAGACCTCGCGGAGCGCGGGGCGCACGTCGACCATGAAGACGATGGCGGCGATGAGCCCGGCGATCTGGAGGAAGAGCATCGGCAGCAGCAGGTTGAGCACGAGGTTGATGCCCAGCAGGATCAGCCAGAACTTCTTGGTCTGCTTCTCCGCCGCGCGGTAGGCGTCTTCGCGCGCCATGGCGGCGAACACGAGGGCGGCGACGGCGAAGCCGAGGAAGACCAGCCCGACCACCAGCCACAGAATCGAGTCGAATCCGTCGCGCAACATGCTGTGCACCGCCTAGGTGAGTGAAGTGAGCGCCTCGCGGCCAACGTACCCGTTACAACGCTCCGGACACCGGGTTTGGTGCCCGGCTCCCCCGCCCGCTACTTCTCGGCGCCCTCGACGGCCGCGGCCTTCTTGGCGGCCGCCTTGCGGGCGGTGGTCTTGCGGGCGGGCTTGGGCTCCTCGGCCGCCGGCGCGGCCTCGGCCGCCGGCGCCTCCGGCTCGGGCTCGACGACGACCGCGATCTCGATGACCTCCTCGGCGATCTCGCCGCGCCAGGCCTTCACGGTCTCCTCGCCGTGGGCGGCGAGCTCCTCGTACTTCTCGCGCGCCTTGACCGCGTACTCGGCGGCGACGCCGACCCCGCGCAGGGCCAGGTCCTGGGCCTGCTCGCCCAGCTTCTTCAGGTCGGTGTCGAGACCGCCCACGAGCTCGGCGAACTTCGCCTGCGCCTTCTCCTGGACCGCCTTCGGGTCCGTCTTCTTGACGGCCTCGATCCGGGACGGGGCCTCGGCGGCGATCTGCTCGATGAGGCCGGGCACCTTCTTGGCCTGCTGGACGGCGCGGTCGGCGGTGCCGGCGGCGAAGTAGAGGGGGGTACGGAGTTCGTCGATGATGGCCATGGTCGTGGTCCTCCCGGAGGTTTACGTCTCGGTGGGCTGCGGCGACTGGTGCGCCTGCTGCTCGGCGGCCTGCGCGGCCTCGGCGGCGTTCTCCTTGCGGAAGGAGTCGTAGATCTGCAGCAGCACCTGCTTCTGCCGCTCGTTGATCGAGGGATCGGCCAGGATGACGGCACGCGTCTCCAGCTCGTCCCGCTCCTTCTCGTCGAGGATCCCGGCCCGCACGTACAGCGTCTCGGCGGAGATCCGCAGCGCCTTGGCGACCTGCTGCAGGACCTCGGCCGAGGGCTTGCGCAGCCCTCGCTCGATCTGACTCAGATACGGATTCGACACGCCCGCGGCCTCGGCGAGCTGCCGCAGCGACAGCTGCGCGGTGCGCCGCTGTTCGCGCAGGTACTCACCGAGATTGCCGACGTTGAGCGATGCCATGCTCCGAACCCTGCCAGCCCGCGCTAACTATTGCAAGCAGGCGCTTGCAATAGTTCTGTCACAGCCCCTCCCGCCGCAGCCACGCCCCGACCGCCACGCAGTCCGCCACCGCCAGGCCCTGCCGCGGGTCCACCCGGTGGAGGAGCGCGGGGGCCGGGTGATGGGCGGCGACCCAGGCGCGGTCGGGCTCGCGGAGCTCGTCGTCCAGCCAGACGTACGGCCGCCCGGCCGCCCACACGGAGAGGGCCCGGGTCTTCCAGTGCAGTCCCGCGACGACGTCGACCCCGGCCTGCCGCCCGACCTCGCCCTCGTCCGGGAAGTCGACGACCGGCAGCGGCGGCAGCCCCAGGCGCGGGGCGAGGCAGTCGTTGGCATCGCCGCCCCAGGTGGTCGCCCAGACGAGCTCGCAGCCCAGGGCGGCGAGCCGGGGGCCGTGGGCCGGGTCGAGGCGGGCGAGGAGGGGATGGGCCCCGGGGGGCGTGGGGCCGTGGGTCGGGTACGGGCCCGGGCCGCCGAACGGGATCAGCGGGCCGTCGACGTCCAGGAACAGCAGCGGCCGGCCGGTCACTTCGCCTGCCGGGCCCTGCGGGCGTTGTGCGGGCCCTCGGCCGGGGTCTCCAGGTGGCCGGTGGCCAGGAGGTTCAGGGCGTGGAGGAGGGCGTCGCGGTCCTTGGCGGGGAGGGAGGCGAGGGCGTCCTCGTGGACCGAGTCGACGATGCGCTGACTCTGCCCGGCGACCTCGGCACCCTTCTCCGTGACCGCGATGATCCGCGCGCGCCGGTCGGTGCTCGACGGGCGGCGTTCGGCGAGGCCGGCCTTCTCCAGGGCGTCGACGGTGACGACCATCGTCGTCTTGTCCATGTCGCCGATCTCGGCGAGCTGCGCCTGCGTGCGCTCCTCCTCCAGCGCGTGGACCAGCACGCAGTGCATGCGCGCGGTCAGCCCGATCTCCCCGAGCCGGGCGGCCATCCGGGTCCGCAGGACATGGCTGGTGTGGTCGAGGAGGTAGGAGAGGTCGGGCTCGGTGCGGGCGGGCGCCATGGAGGTCATACGGCCAGGGTACCCAGGAAGCGAGACCGAGATAGATAGTCTGCAACGGAACTATCTGTTAGCGTTCTATCTGTCGCCGCGGGCCGCCCCGCACGGCTCACCCCACCCCGCCCCGCCCCGCCACGCCCCGAAAGGGAGACACCGCCATGCGCACCTCACGCTGGACCGCCCTCGGCGTCCTCGCCACGAGCATGCTGATGACGATCCTCGACGGCAGCATCGTCACCGTCGCCATGCCCGCCATCCAGGACGACCTCGGCTTCTCCCCCGTCGGCCTCAGCTGGGTCGTCAACGCCTACCTCATCGCCTTCGGCTCCCTGCTCCTGCTCTCCGGACGCCTCGGCGACCTCCTCGGCCGCAAGCGGATGTTCCTCGTCGGCACCGCCCTCTTCACCGCCGCCTCCGTCCTCGCCGGGTTCGCCGCCTCCCCGGGCGTCCTGATCGCCGCCCGCTTCCTCCAGGGCGTCGGCAGCGCGATGTCCTCCGCCGTCGGCCTCGGCATCCTCGTCACCCTCTTCGCCGAACCCCGCGAACGCGCCAAGGCCTTCGCCGTGTTCAGCTTCACCGGCGCGGCCGGCGCCTCCATCGGCCAGGTCCTCGGCGGCCTCCTCACCGAGGCCCTCGCCTGGAACTGGATCTTCTTCATCAACCTCCCCATCGGCCTCGCCGCCCTCCTCGTCGCCCTCCCGGCCCTGCCCGCCGACCGCCCCGCCACCACCCGCGGCGGCGCCGACCTGCTCGGCGCCCTGCTCGTCACCTCCGGGCTCATGACCGGCATCTACGCGGTCGTCAAGATCGAGGAGCACGGGGCCGCCTCCGCCCACACCCTCGGCCTCGGCGCCCTCGCGCTCGCCCTCCTCGCCGGCTTCCTGGTCCGCCAGGCCACCGCCGCCGAGCCCCTGATGCCGCTGCGCGTCCTCCGCTCCCGCAGCGTCGCCGGCGCCAACCTGGTCCAGATGCTGATGGTCGCCGCCCTGTTCTCCTTCCAGATCCTCGTCGCGCTCTACATGCAGCAGGTCCTCGGCTACGGCGCCGCCAAGACCGGCCTCGCGATGCTCCCCGCCGCCGCCGTCATCGGCGCCGTCTCCCTCGGCCTCTCGGCCCGCCTCATCGCCCGCTTCGGCGAGCGCGCCGTCCTGCTCACCGGCATCGTCCTGCTCGTCGGCGTCCTCGGTCTGCTCACCCGCACCCCCGTCCACGCCTCCTACGCCGTCGACCTGCTGCCCGTGATGCTGCTCGCCGCCGGATTCGGGCTCGCCCTGCCCGCGCTGACCGCGCTCGGGATGTCCGGCGCCAAGGAGGAGGACGCGGGCCTCGCCTCCGGCCTCTTCAACACCACCCAGCAGATCGGCATGGCCCTCGGCATCGCGGTCCTCTCCACCCTGGCCGCCGCCCGCACCGACTCCCTGACCGCCGCCGGCCGCCCCGCCGCCGAGGCCCTCACCGGCGGCTACCACCTCGCCTTCGCCGTCGGCGCCGGCCTGCTCGTCGCCGCCTTCGCCGCCGCCTTCACCCTCCTCCGCACGGAGAAGCCGGCCGGACGCGAGCTGACAATGGCGGCATGAGCGCCGACCGACCCGTCGCCGCCCCGCTCCGCCTCCAGACGAGGGAACGCGTCACCGCCGCCGAACTCGCCGCGGAACGCGAGGTGTCCGCACGGACCGACCGACGCGACCTCGAAGCACTCGCCGCCGCCGGTGTCCCCGTCTGCTCGACGGCGGGCGAGGGCGGCGGCCGGCGGCTCGTCGGCGGGGCCCGCACCGACCTGAGCGGCCTCACCGCCCCCGAGATCCGCGAACCCTTCCTCCTCGCCGGCCCGGAATCCGCGACCAGCCCGCGGACCCGGGCCGCGCCCGCATCGGCGCCGGAATCACCGCCCGCCACGGCCCAGCTGCTCCGGAAGCGGCTCCCGGTGCACCAGGTCCAGCCGGGACACCGCCCGCGTGAGGACCACGTACAGCCGGTGCAGTCCGCGCGGTTCGGCCGCCACGATCGCGGCCGGCTCGGCGACGACGACATGGTCGAACTCCAGCCCCTTGGCCAGCGAGGCCGGCACGAGGGACACCCGCCCACCGAACCCGGACGCGAACCCGGACCCGGCCCCGGACCCGGACCCGACAGCGGCCTCCGGAACGGAACCGGGAGCGGAACCCGGAGCGGCGGAACCCGGAACGGCGGAACCGGGAGCGGCCCCGGGAACCGGACCCTGGGCGGCGGCCGAGCCGTCGCCGTTCCCGGCGGCGTCGCCCGCCCCGTACTCCCGCAGCTCCCCCACCAGTTCGTCCGGGGCGATCACCGCCACCGAGCCCTCCTCCTCCAGCGCCGCGCGGACCGCCTCGGCCACCCCGCTCCCCAGGTCCGTCACCCGACGGACCGTCACCGTCCCGCCCCCGCGCAGCGATCGGCCGGGCGGGACGTCCGCGTCCAGGTCCGGCAGCAGCCGGTTGGCGAGGTCGACGACGGCCGCGGGGACCCGGTAGCCGGTGGTGAGCGGCACCACCTCGGCGTCCGGTTTGCCCAGGTGGACCAGTTGGGCGCGCCAGTCGCGGGCCGCCCACGGGGTGGTGCCCTGGGCCAGGTCGCCGAGGACGGTGAGCGAGCCGAAGTCCGCGCGGCGCGCGACGGCCCGGCACTCCATGGGCGAGAGGTCCTGGGCCTCGTCGACGACGATGTGCGCGTAGCCCTCGGGCCGTTCGATCAGGCCGGCCAGCTCGTCGAGGAGGACGAGGTCGGCGGCGCTCCAGCGGGCGCTGCGGTACGAGCGCGGGGGCTTCGCCCAGCGGACCGCGTCCCGTTCCGCGTCGGTGAGCGACGGAGCTCCGGCCGTGGACGGTTCGGTGAGGAAGGCGGCCAGGACCTCCTCCGGGGTGACCTTGGGCCAGCAGGCGTCGACGTGGGCGGAGAGCGGCCGGGCCCGCTCGATCCGGCGCGTCCAGGCGGCTCCGAGCGGCCCGGCCCGCCGTTCCGCGCGGAGCTGGAGGGCCCGTACGGTCCGGGCGCGGACCCGTTCGCGGCCGGTGGCGTAGGGCGGGGCCTCCTCCCGTACCGCCGTCACGATCCCGGCGATCTCGGCGGCCGGCAGCCGCCAGTGGTACGACCCGTCCGGCACCGAGAGGTCCCCGGCGGACTCCGGGTCGACCCGTGCGTACAGCGCCCGGCGCAGCACCTCGGCCATGCGGGCGTCGTGCTTGACCCGGGCCGCCGCCTCGTCGTCCTCGGCCCGCACCTCGTGGCGGGCGAGCTCCTCGCCGACGGTGGACTGGCGCACCCCGGTCTCGCCGAGCGCGGGCAGCACCTCGGCGATGTAGGAGAGGAAGGCGCGGTTGGGGCCGAGGACGAGGAGCCCGGAGCGCCGCAGCCGCTGGGGGTGGGTGTAGAGGAGGTAGGCGGCGCGGTGCAGGCCGACGGCCGTCTTGCCGGTGCCGGGGGCGCCCTGCACGCAGATCGAGTCGGCGGGCCCGGAGCGCACGAGGTCGTCCTGCTCGGGCTGGAGGGTGGCGGCGATGTCCCGCATGGGGCCGACGCGGGGGCGTTCGATCTCGCCGGTGAGGATCGCGCCCGCGCCGGTACCGCCCGCCCCGGACGCACCGGAGCCGCCGGACACACCGGAGCCGCCGGAGCCGCCGGAGCCGCCGGGGTCGCCGGGGTCGCCGGCCGTCAGCCGTTCGTCCTCCAGCGCGGTGAGGTCCTCGGAGGCGCCCAGGCTGTTCGCCGCCCAGCCGAACCGGCGGCGCCGGACGACGCCCTGCGGATCCTGGGGCCCGGCCTGGTAGTAGGCGCGGGAGACGGGCGCCCGCCAGTCGACGACGAGCGGCGGGGCGGCCGGGTGCTCGGCGACGCGGCGGCGGCCGATGTGGTGCACCTGGCCGTCCTCGCGGTCGAGGCGGCCGAAGAAGAGGGGGCCGGGCGGCTGCTCGCGGAAGACCTTGGCCCGGCTGCGCAGATGGCGGCCGAGGGCTTCGGCGTCGGCGCCGGAGGCGGCGGTGTCCTCGCCGACGACGACCTGTTCCTCGACGTCCGCGGTCATCCGGGCGAGTGCGGCGCGGCAGGTCTCGTGGTGGCCGCGTTCCTTCAGGAGTTCATGGTCGAGCGGCTTCATGGGTCCAGGATACCCAGAAACGTTACTCAGTTACATTTTTTACTTGGTCAGCAGAACGAGGAGAGCCCCTCGCCCAGCCCCGCGAACGCCCGCCGGGTGGCCGCCACCGCCCCCGGCAGCACCTCCTCGACCCGCTCCCCCGCCGTGATCCGCCGGACGTTCTCCTCCGCGAGCACCCGCAGCACCGCCACCACCTGCGCCGCCGCCAGCCGCGCCGCCAGCGGGTCCGCCCCGCCCAGCGCGTCCGCCAGCAGCTCCTCGGACCGGCCCTGGTACGCGTGCATCCGGGCCACCAGCGCCGGCGTGCCGTACAGGAGGCGCAGGAAGGCGAGCACCCGCGGGTCGTCGTTGAGTCCCGTCACCGGGTCGCGCCGCTCCAGCCCCGCCAGGACGTGGTCGCGCAGCGCGTCGAGCGGCACCGCACCGGCCTCCCGGGCGGCGGCCACCACCCGGGCCGGCTCGTCCTCGTGGTCCGCGAAACGGTGCAGGACCAGGTCCTCCTTGGCCGGGAAGTAGCGGAACAGGGTCGGCTTGGACACCTCGGCCGCCGCGGCGACCTCGGCGACGGACACCGCGTCGAACCCCTTCTCCAGGAAGAGCGCGACGGCGATGTCCGACAGCGCCTGCCGCGTCCGCTCCTTCTTCCGCTCGCGCAGCCCGCTCACGCCGCCCGCCACCTCTCTCGACCCCACGTTCGTCCCGCTCAGAAGATGTCCATACTCCACGCCCGCCGCGCCGACCGCAGCAGCAGGTCCGCCCGCTCCGCCGCCCCCGCCCTGGCCTCCTCGATCCGGCCGAGCGCCGCCAGCCGCACCGCGGACTCGTCGCCGAGCGCCAGCCGGGACAGCTCCGCCACGTCCAGCACCAGATCCGGCGCGGCCCCGGTCGGCACGCAGGAGCCGCCGCCCGGCGAGGCGTCCAGCCGGTAGCGCCCGGCCGCGAGGCCCGCCCCGTCCCGCACGTCCAGGACCAGCGTGCCCTCGGCCGCGTACGTGCGCGGCTCCAGGACCTTCGGCACGTCCAGGATCCGCAGCCACAGCATGTCGGAGTGGGTCACCACCCGGGCCGCCCGCGGATCGGGCAGCAGCAGCGGCAGCAGGTCGTCCGGCGCGCGGTGCCCGGAGCGCACCACGGTGATCCAGTCGATCGAGCACATGTACCGCCACAGCGCCCGCTCGGCGGCGGGCGTCACCGCGACCAGATCGCGCACGGTCGCCGTCTGGACCGGCTGGTTGGCATCGCT
Organism: Streptomyces showdoensis; assembly: GCF_039535475.1. Taxonomy (NCBI): domain Bacteria; kingdom Bacillati; phylum Actinomycetota; class Actinomycetes; order Kitasatosporales; family Streptomycetaceae; genus Streptomyces; species Streptomyces showdoensis. Next base: position 1,321,050 of record NZ_BAAAXG010000026.1, read on the forward strand.
CCACGCGTCGTCGGCCGTGTAGGCCACGTACCCCTCGGCCTCGCCCGACTCCGAGCGGTAGAGCGCGTAGAACGGCTCGGTCCACGGACGGGTGTGGAAGCTGTTGCCGGTGCCGACGTCCCAGGAACGGGGGGTGCGCGCGGTGATCCCGGCGCGCCCCGCGGCCAGCCGGCGGTGCAGCGCGGGGCCCGCCTCGCGGATCCCGGCGCCGTCGGTGAGATCGATCCGCCCGCCGCCGTCCCCGGCGCCGGGGCCCGGAGTGCGGCGGTCGAACCCGGCCCGGGTGACGTCGACGGACCACTCGGTCAGCCAGCTCGCCGGACCGAAGCCGAACCGCCCGTAGATCGGGTACTCGGCGGCGATCAGAGTCGCGCACGCGTCGCCGCGCTCCTTCGCCGCCGCCAGGTCGTCCTTCATCATCCCGCTGAGCAGACCGCGCCTGCGGTGGGTCGGGGCGACCGTGACCCCGCTGACCGCGTCCGCCGCCAGGTTCGCCCCGCCGACCGTGCTCAGCTGCTGGTCGAAGGAGTGGAAGGTGGCGACGATCCGGCCCCGGTCGAAGGCCCCGAAGACGCGCGAGAGGTCGAAGTGCGGCAGCCGGTCCGCGACTTCGGCGTCCGGCACGACGGGCGGCCGCAGGAAGCCCGTGCGGATGGCCCGCAGCCAGTCGGGGAACTCGGACTCGTCGATCGCACGCACCTCAAGGCTCATCGTTCAAACCTAAGCGCGGCCCGACGAGCCCCGCACCCGGGTTTTCCCGCGCCCGAAAGCACCCGACGGCGCCCGCCCGGGCCCGCCCCGCCCGTCAGGCCAGCAGGTCGTCGACCTGCGCCTCGCCCTCCCGGTAGCGGCGGGCGATCTCCGCGCTGCAGTCGTCGGCGGTCCGCTGCAGCTCGTGCCGGCGCCGGGAGACCTGCTGCTCGTACCCCGCGAGCCGCCCCATCGCCGTGTGCAGCTCGTCGTCCGTGCGGGCCGACAGGTCGGACAGCTCGACCTCGGACAGCATCTCGGCCGCGAGCCGCCGGTACTCCTCGCTGCGCGGCGTCGACAGCGTCACGTGCCGCGCCGACCGGGCCGCCGTCCCGCGCCGCGACGGCGCGTCGGCCAGGATCTCGGAGAGCCGGTCCAGGACCGGCGCCTCCGGGTCGCTGCGCCGCGCCAGCTCGGCCCGCAGGATGTCGATCCGGCCCTGCAGCATCCGCCGTACGTAGCTGAGATCGGCCTCGTCGCCCTGCGCGTCGCGGCGCAGCGCCCGCAGCTCGGGCAGCCGCAGCGCGCCGAGATCCGGCCGTGGCCGGTCCGGCAGGCCGGGTTCGGCGCTCCGCTGCACGGGCGGGCGCCCGACGGCGCCGCCGGTTCGGAACAGCGGAACGGGACCGGACGGCGTGTGCCCGGTGCCAGGTGCACTCATGAGATTCGTCCCCTCGACCGGTGCGGAACCGCACCGCCTGACACGCATGGTGCCACTCGGGACCCGGCCGACGCAGGCGGTCTGCACCCGTTCGGCCCTCGATCCTTCGGCCGCCGGGGCGATCGGTAGGTTGGTGCGCATGCGAGCAGTGGTGCAGAGGGTCGACGGCGCGAGCGTCGTCGTCGCAGGGGAGACCGTCGGAGAGATCGCCGGCGAGGGGCTGTGCGTCCTGGTCGGGGTGACCCACGAGGACACCCCCGAGAAGGCGGCGCAATTGGCCAGAAAGCTCTGGTCCGTCCGGGTGCTTGAGGGCGAGAAGTCCTGCTCCGACGTGAACGCGCCGCTGCTCGTCATCTCGCAGTTCACCCTCTACGGAGACGCCCGCAAGGGCCGCCGCCCCACCTGGAACGCGGCGGCGCCCGGCCCGGTCGCCGAGCCCCTCGTCGACGAGGTGGTGGCCCGGCTGCGGGAGCTGGGCGCCCGCGTGGAGACGGGCCGGTTCGGGGCCGACATGCGCGTGTCGCTCACCAACCACGGCCCGTTCACGGTCCTGATCGAGGTCTGACCGCCGGGGCGGGGACTCCCGCCCCGGCGCCCTGTCGCCCCGTCGCGCTACGGCTCGACGACCGTCTCCTGCGCGGCGGCGGTCGTGCCCGCGACCAGGTCGGCGTCCACCGGAACGTTCCGCTTCACCAGGGCCAGCGCGATCGGCCCCAGCTCGTGGTGGCGGGCCGAGCTCGTGACGAAGCCCAGCTGGCGCCCCTCGGCACCGTCCGCGGCCAGCCGGACCGGGGTGCCGTGCCCGGGCAGGTGCACCTCGCTGCCGTCCAGGTGCAGGAAGACCAGGCGGCGCGGCGGCTTGCCCAGGTTCTGCACCCGGGCGACCGTCTCCTGGCCGCGGTAGCAGCCCTTCTGGAGGTGGACGGCGCTGCCGATGAGCCCGAGCTCGTGCGGGATGGTCCGGTGGTCGGTCTCGAAGCCGAGCCGCGGCCGGTGCGCCTCGACCCGCAGCGCCTCGTACGCGAGGATGCCGGCGGCCGGACCGTGCGAGGCCGCGAAGGCCTCCAGCTCCGCGCGCGGCAGGAACACGTCCCGCCCGTACGCCGTCTCGCGCACCGCCGCGCCCTCGGGCAGCGGGGCGATGGAACCGGCCGGGAGGTGCACGACCGCGAACTCCTCGGTCCGGTCGGCCACCTCGACCCGGTAGAAGAACTTCATCGACTCCAGATAGGCGACCAGCTCGGCGCGGGTGCCGGGCTCGACGTGCGCCCAGACGGTCTCGCCGTCGTCGACGAGGTACAGCGCGTGCTCGATGTGCCCGTTCGCGGACAGGATCAGCGCCTCGGTGGCCTGCCCCGGCGGCAGCTCGCTGACGTGCTGGGTGAGCAGCAGGTGCAGCCAGCTCAGCCGGTCGTCGCCGGTGACGGTGATGACGCCGTGGTGGGAGAGGTCGACGAATCCGGTGCCGTCGGCGAGGGTGCGCTGCTCGCGGAACAGGTCGCCGTAGTGCGCGGCGACGCCTTCGTCACGGCCCTCGGCGGGGACGGCGCCGGGCAGGGACAGCAGGGGGCTCTTCATGCCCCAAGACTACGACTCGGCGTCGGCGGCCTTCCGGCTGCAGTCCCGGCACCGCCCGAAGATCGCGAAGTGCTTCATGTCCGTGTCGAAGCCGAAGGTGTCGCGCAGCTTCGCGGTGAAGTCGGCGGCCACCTCGACGTCGGCCTCGATGACCTCGGTGCAGTCCCGGCAGACCAGGTGCAGGTGGTGGTGCCGGTCGGCGAGGTGGTAGGTCGGGGCGCCGTGCCCCAGATGGGCGTGGCTGACCAGACCGAGCTCCTCCAGGAGCTCCAGGGTCCGGTAGACGGTGGAGATGTTGACGCCGGAGGCCGTCTTGCGGACCTCGACGAGGATGTCGTCCGGGGTCGCGTGCTCCAGCACGTCCACGGCCTCCAGGACAAGCTGACGCTGGGGCGTCAGCCGGTAGCCGCGCTGCCTCAGGTCGCTCTTCCAGTCGGTGCTCACCACGCCCCCCAGTGTAGGAGGGCGCGGCGCACCACGGCACGGCCCGGTCGGCCCGGATTGCGTCCTACTTGAAGAAGGCGATGCCGTCGTCGGGCATGTCGGGGAGGTTGCGCGCCATCTCGGCGACCTCCTCGGGCGTGACGACCTTCTTCAGGTGCGCCGACATGTACGGCCGCAGCGGGACCTCGGGGGTGGCCTTCTCGCCGACCCACATCAGGTCGCTGTTGACGTAGCCGTAGAGCCGCTTGCCACCGCTGTACGGGCCGGAGGCCTCGGTACGGGCGACGGCGTCGGTCACGACGTCGATCTGCGGCTTCTGGTCGGCGAGCTCGCCGTACCAGACCTCGACGACGCCCTGGTCGCGGACCATGACGATCTCGACCTTGCGGTCCTTGTCGATGCGCCAGTACCCGCTCTCGCTCTCCAGCGGGCGGACCTTGTTGCCGTCGGCGTCGAGGACCCAGGAGTGCGAGTGGTACTCGAGGAAGTCACGGCCGTCGTGGCTGAAGGTCACGGACTGGCCGAAGTTGCACTTCTCTGCGCCGGGGAAGTCGGAGACACCCGCGCCCTCCCACGTACCGAGCAGGAACGCGAGGGGGACGAGCCCCGGGTTGAGGTCGGACGGAATCTGGATCATGAGCAGCTCAGGCGATCTGTGTGGAGGGGGTTCAGCGCTGGCCCTGGTACAGCTTCTTCACGGTCAGACCGGCGAAGGCGAGGACCGCAACGCAGACGAGCGCCAGCAGGACTTCGAAGAAAACGATCACTTTGGTGCTCCTCGAATGAGCGGTGAAGGCGGAACGGGCCGGACCCCAGCTTAGTGGGCGGGGGTCCGGCGTTCTCGGTGAGGTGGGTCTCGGGTGGCCGGGCGCCGTCCGGCCTCGGGTCGACCGTCGCGCCCGCCGGGGTGGCCGGCGCGCCCGCCGAGGCCCCCACTGCGGAAGCCCGCATTACAGTTCGGTATATGGCGAAGAAGCTCGTGATCAAGGTGACCGCCGGGGCCGACGCCCCCGAACGCTGCTCCCAGGCCTTCACGGTGGCGGCCGTCGCCGTCGCCAGCGGGGTGGAGGTCTCGCTCTGGCTGACCGGTGAGTCCTCGTGGTTCGCCCTCCCGGGGCGCGCGGCCGAGTTCGACCTCCCGCACGCCGCGCCGCTGCCGGACCTGATCGACTCGATCCTGGCGGCCGGCCGGGTGACCCTCTGCACCCAGTGCGCCGCCCGCCGCGAGATCACCGAACAGGACGTCCTGAAGGGCGTCCGCATCGCGGGCGCGCAGGTCTTCGTCCAGGAGGCGATGGCCGAGGAGACGCAGGCGCTCGTCTACTAGGGCCGAGCGCTAGTCCCGGTCCGGGCGCTTCTTGCCGTCCAGCTCGTCCCACCACTCGTCCGACTGCCCGTCGCCCGAGGGGTCGTCCCACCAGCGGTCCTCGGGCCCTCTCCGGTTCGCCGTCATCGCGGCGACCGGGGGGATCAGCATCGCGACCACGCACATGCCGATGGCCACAGGGATCGAGAACAGGCGCACGACGGCCCAGGCGCCCACGAACAGGACCAGGCAGGCACCCATCATCCAGAAATAGACGCGCCGACGCCGTGCGTACACCTCTTCAGCGTACGACGGAATAAGGGCAAGCCGAAGGGCCGTGCCTCAGGTCCTGGTGATGGCGTCCAACCCCCCAGGAGGCACGGCCCTCCGGCCGTTCACGGTGTGCGGTGTCAGACCGCGATCGCGACCTCGGCGAGGCCGCCCTTCTGGGCCACGACCTGGCGGTCGGCGGTGCCGCCGGGGACCAGGGCGCGGACGGTCCAGGTGCCCTCGGCCGCGTAGAAGCGGAACTGGCCGGTGGCGGAGGTCGGGACCTCGGCCGTGAACTCGCCGGTCGAGTCCAGGAGGCGGACGTAACCGGTGACGGGCTGGCCGTCCTTGGTCACGAAGCCCTGGATGGTGGTCTCACCGGGCTTGATCGTCGAGGCGTCGGGGCCGCCGGGCTGCGCTCCACACATGTCGTTCTGTCCTTACGGTCGAGGGGTCCGGAGAAGGGGAGGAGTCCGGAGGACTACTTGTTGGCGCCGAGCTCGATCGGCACGCCGACGAGGGAGCCGTACTCGGTCCACGAGCCGTCGTAGTTCTTGACGTTCGAGACCTCGAGCAGCTCGTGCAGGACGAACCAGGTGAGCGCGGAGCGCTCGCCGATGCGGCAGTAGGCGACGGTGTCCTTCGCCAGGTCGACCTGCTCGGCCTCGTAGAGGGCCTTCAGGTCCTCGTCCGACTTGAAGGTGCCGTCGTCGTTGGCGTTCTTCGACCACGGGATGTTGCGGGCGGACGGGACGTGGCCCGGACGCTGCGACTGCTCCTGCGGGAGGTGGGCCGGCGCGAGCAGCTTGCCGGAGAACTCGTCGGGCGAACGCACGTCGACCAGGTTCTGGACGCCGATCGCGGCCACGACGTCGTCGCGGAAGGCGCGGATCGAGGTGTCCTGGGGCTTGGCCTTGTACTCGGTGGCCGGGCGGCTGGGGACCTCGGAGCCGTCGACCAGGTCGCGGGAGTCGAGCTCCCACTTCTTGCGGCCGCCGTCGAGGAGCTTCACGTCCTGGTGGCCGTAGAGCTTGAAGTACCAGTAGGCGTACGAGGCGAACCAGTTGTTGTTGCCGCCGTAGAGGACGACCGTGGTGTCGTTGCCGATGCCCTTGGCCGAGAGGAGCTTCTCGAAGCCCTCCTGGTCGATGAAGTCACGGCGGACCGGGTCCTGGAGGTCCTTCGTCCAGTCGATCCGGATGGCGTTGCGGATGTGGTTCTTCTCGTAGGCCGAGGTGTCCTCGTCGACCTCGACCAGGGCGACCTGGGGGTTGTCGAGGTTGGCCTCGACCCAGTCGGCGTCGACCAGGACGTCGCTGCGAGCCATGCTGTTCTCCTCCGGGGCAGTGTGCGGCGGTTCGTGCAGTTTGTGCGGGTACGCGCCATCGCATGCGGGCGATGGTGGTGCTGCTGCGCAGGGGTGGCCCCGACGTCACGTCGTAGGGCCTGAGGAATACGGGAGCAGTGCGTCCCGCTCAGACGGAGCGACAGAGCATGGCGGCGACGCGGCACAGGTCTACTGCCCGCCGCTTCGTGAGATCCGCCTGTCGCTTCATGCCCTCGATCGTAGGGACGGACAGGCGGCCGTGTCACCGGTGTGTCGTATTTTGAGACGCGATCGTCCGGCATTCGGGATGCGCCGAGAAGGCCGGGGCGCCCCGGAGCCTGTGGGGTGACGTGTCCGGGTTCCGCTTCTGCGGATCGGACAGGGGCGTCTCAGCATGTGATCACCAGCCCCGGGATGGGGCGGTTTGCGGCGGTACGCGGGGAGGGTGCGGGCGCGGGGCGCCGGGGCCGCTCAGCCCGCCAGGACGACGTCCTTGCCGGTCACGCTCACCGCGAGACCGTCCGCGCGGGCCTCCACCTTGGCCAGCTTCATGCCCTGCGGCAGACCCTCGATCCTGCGGTCGAAGTCGGTGCGGGCGCGCACCAGGTCCTCCAGCCCCGGGACGCCCTCGCCGGGCACCGCGTCGGCGCGCACCCGGAGGGTGTCGCCGTTCACGAGGGTCACCGTGGACAGCACGCTGCGGGTGAGGGTGCGGCCCAGGATGTGCACCCCGCCGGTGACCTTCAGCTTGCCGCCCTCGCCGTAGGCGACCTTGACGTCCCGGCCGGAGGCGGCGCCCAGGTCCGCGTAGGAGATCAGCGCGGTGCCGGTGGCGGAGGCCGCGCGGGCGCTCGTGTAGCCCTCGTTCAGGGTGACGTCGTACAGGGAGGCGGTCAGTTCGCCGATGCGCACCGGGCGGCCCCCGGCGGTCGCCCGGACCCCGGTCAGCCGGACCTCGACCTCGTCGAGGCGCTTGTCGGCGGCCTGGGTGAGGAACGGGAAGCCCTTGATGTCGACGTCGGTGGACTCGGCCCGTACGGCCCCGAGCCGCACCCGGTCGGCCGCCTCCGACTCCGCGTAGGCCACGGCCAGGCGGTCCACTCCGACCAGGATCCCGCCGAGCACGACGGCCAGGATCAGCACAATCCGCAGGGCCCTCATGGTCCTCTTCCCCCTCAGTCGTTCCGCGACGGTTCCGGGACGGATCCGGCCCCCCGACACGAAGATCGACGTGTCGGGGGGCCGGTCGGTTCCCCTGCGGGCTGTGGCGGCGGTTACGCCAGGGCCCGTCCCAGCAGGTAGACGGCGGGCGCGGCGGCGGTCAGCGGCAGCGCGACACCGGCCGTCATGTGCACGAAGCGGGAGGGGTAGTCGTAGCTGGCCACCCGCAGCCCGATCAGGGCGCACACCCCGGCCACCAGGCCGAGCAGCGCGCCGGAGGCGCCCAGGTCGGTGAGCCCGCCGGCGGCGATGCCGCCGCCCGCGGCGGCGAGCAGCGCCACGACCACGGAGACCGGGCCGGGCAGCGGCACCGCGCGGGCGAGGACCGCGGCGGCGACCGCCACGCCGCCGACGACCACCGCGTCCGGCTCGGCGCCGAGGTGGCCGGCGGCCAGGACCGCGAGGGCCGCCGAGGCGACCGTCGCCATCAGGCCGTACATCCGCTCGTCGGGGTCGGCGTGGCTGCGGAGCTGGAGCACGAGCGTGAGCAGCACCCAGACGCCGAGCGTGCCCAGGATCGCGGCGGGCGCGTTCTCCCGGCCGGCCGCGAGCAGGGCGACGTCGGCGGTGACGCCGCCCAGGAAGGCGAGGGCGATGCCCTGCCGGGCCGGCCACATGCCGTTGAGCCGGAACCAGCCCGCGGCGGTGACCGCCTGGAGCAGCAGCAGCGGGACGAGCAGCGCGTACGAGCCGGCCGAGGCGCCCACCGCGAGCAGCACGCCGAGCACGGCGGTCAGCGCGGCCGGCTGCATCCCGGGTTCGATGACCGGCGAGCGGCCCTCGGCGCGGGCCCGCTGGGCGTCGGTGATCCGGGCGTTGCCGCCCATGGTGGGGGTGGAGTAGGCGGGGCCGTCGGCGTCGACCGCGCCCTCGGGCCCGGAGGCCGGCGCGGATGCGGCGGGTACGGGTGCCGGCGCCTCGGCGTACGCGGCCGCCTCGTACGCGGGCGCCGGAGCCTCGTGAGCGGGCGCGGGCGTCCCGTACACGGGCGCAGGAGCCTCGTGAGCGGGCGCCGGCGTCCCGTACACCGGCGCGGGCGTCCCGTACGCCTGCGGGTACGCGGCCGGGCTCTCGGGCGGCAGCGGGTGCCCGCCCGTGGTGTACCCGTGGCCGTACGTCTCCGGGGCCTGCGCGTGGCCCTGCGTCTGGCCCTGCGGCGGCAGGTACGCCGTGTCGTACGACACGGGCTGCTGGGGCTGCTGGGGCTGCACCGTCGGCTGGAACTGGGTGTCCCAGGTCTGCCCCTCCCACGTCTGGGTGACGTGCGGGTCGTACGGCTGACCGCCCTGACCGCCCTGCGGCTCGTACGGATAGTGCTGGTCACTGCTCATGGCGTGCGGTTCACCCTCCTGCGAACGGGGGGAGCACCTCGACCGTGCCGCCCTCCGCCAGCCGTACCGTCTCATGGGCGCGGGTGCCGACGGGGTCGCCGTCGATCAGGAACGAGCAGCGCTGGAGGACCCGGACCAGCTCGCCGGGGTGCCTCTCGCGGGCCGCGTCGAGCGCCTCGGCCAGGGTCCGGGCCGCGTACGGCTCCTCGGCCACACCGGCGGCCGCCTTCGCCGCGGCCCAGTAGCGGATGGTTCCCGCTGCCATAGCGGCACTCCCTTCGTTCGTGTGCGCGCCGCCCCCCATGATGGGCTATGGCCGGGCGAGCCAGCCGCCGAGCCGGGCGAGCAGTTCCTCGCCGGCCGCGTTCTCCGCGTGCCCCATCCCGCGCTCGAGCCACAGCTCGGCCGTGCCCTCGGGCGCCGCGGCCACCAGGCTGCGGGGGTGGTCGAGCGGGAAGTACGGGTCGCGGTCGCCGTGCACGACCAGCAGCGGGGTCGGCGCGATCAGCGGCACGGCCTCGACCGGGGAGAGCGGCACGGGGTCCCAGTCCCTGCGGTCGATCCGGGTGCCCAGCCCGTAGCGCCCGACCAGCCGGCCGACCGGCCGGGTCACCACCCAGTGCACCCGCCGCATCGAGGGCGTCCCCCGGTAGTACCAGCGGGCCGGGGCGCTGACGGCGGCGACGGCGTCGGTGTGCGCGCCGGTGCCGCGCTCCAGGGCCGCGTGCCGCAGCACGACCGAGCCGCCCATGGAGAAGCCGACCGTCGCCACCCGGGTGTGCCCGAGCTCACGGGCCCAGCGGACGGCCGCGGCCAGGTCGAGGACCTCGCGGTCGCCGACGGTCGAGCGGCCTCCGGAGCCGCCGTGGCCGCGGAAGGAGAAGGAGACGACGTGCGCGTGTTCCCGCAGGGCGAGGGCGGCGCGCCGGAGGGCGGGGCGGTCGACCGACCCGGTGAACCCGTGGGCGACCACCACCGCCGTATCGGTGACACTTGCGGTGGACGGTTCGTAAACCGCCTCGATCCGGACACCGTCATCGGTACGCAACATCGCACGGCGGGCGTCGCGATCATGGACGGAAGTGAGCGAGGAAACATCCACCATGTGAAATCGCCCCTCTGCCTCGGAACTCATGTGGGCTATTCTGCTTGCGAGAGGATCCGGGCAACGCAGCCCCCGGGTCCTTTTGTGTTTTCCGACCGTTGTTACGGACGGATTACCGAAAGCTCTCAGGGCGCGAGAGCCACGCGTGAGCAGTACGGAAAGCAGTGCCGCAGACGTCCTCGCAGGGACCGAGGAGGAACCGACGTCATGGACGAGCGAACGACGACGTACGAACGAGCGACGACCCGGGCAGGTGGGGCGCGATGAGCTCACTGCTGCTCCTGACCAATGCCCTCCAGCCGTCGACCGAGGTGCTGCCCGCCCTCGGCCTGCTGCTGCACAACGTGCGCGTGGCCCCCGCCGAGGGCCCGGCGCTCGTGGACACCCCCGGCGCCGACGTGATCCTCGTCGACGGGCGGCGCGACCTCCCGCAGGTCCGCTCGCTGTGCCAGCTGCTGCGCTCCACGGGGCCCGGCTGTCCGCTGATCCTGGTCGTGACGGAGGGCGGCCTCGCGGCCGTCACCGCCGACTGGGGCATCGACGACGTGCTGCTCGACACCGCGGGCCCGGCCGAGGTCGAGGCCCGGCTCCGGCTCGCGATGGGCCGGCAGCAGATCGTCGCGGACGACTCCCCGATGGAGATCCGCAACGGCGACCTGTCGGTGGACGAGGCGACGTACAGCGCCAAGCTGAAGGGCCGGGTCCTGGACCTGACCTTCAAGGAGTTCGAGCTCCTCAAGTACCTGGCCCAGCACCCGGGCCGGGTGTTCACCCGCGCCCAGCTGCTCCAGGAGGTCTGGGGCTACGACTACTTCGGCGGCACCCGAACGGTCGACGTCCACGTACGGCGTCTGCGGGCGAAGCTCGGCCCGGAGCACGAGTCGCTGATCGGCACCGTCCGGAACGTCGGCTACCGCTTCGTCACCCCCGAGAAGGTGGAGCGTGCGGCCGAGGAGGCGCGGGCGCAGCAGGAGGCCAGGAGCGGGGGCCGGACGGAGGCCCGCGTCAAGGAAGCCGCGCGGGAACTCACTCCGGTGGAGGACCGTTAACGTGGCGTATGCCACAACGCGACCTGCCGGTAGGTAGGTCACCCCGCGTAGACTGCCGCGCGTGGCCAAGGTGACGCGGGATGACGTAGCGCGACTGGCGGGTACTTCGACCGCGGTCGTGAGTTACGTCATCAACAACGGACCCCGGCCGGTCGCCCCGGCCACGCGCGAGCGTGTCCTCGCCGCCATCAAGGAGCTGGGCTACCGCCCCGACCGGGTGGCCCAGGCGATGGCGTCCCGGCGCACGGATCTCATAGGCATGGTCGTCCCGGACGCCCGCCAGCCCTTCTTCGCGGAGATGGCGCACGCGGTCGAGCAGGCCGCCGCCGAGCGCGGGAAGATGGTGCTCGTCGGCAACTCCGACTACCGCACCGAGCGCGAGATCCACTACCTGCGGGCCTTCCTCGGCATGCGGGTCTCCGGTCTGATCCTGGTCAGCCAGGGCATGAGCGAGCAGGCCGCGAGCGAGATCGAGGCCTGGGACGCCCGCGTGGTGCTGCTGCACGAGCGGCCCGAGGCGATCGACGACGTCGCGGTCGTCACCGACGACATCGGCGGCGCCCAGCTCGCCGTCCGGCACCTCCTGGAGCACGGGCACCCGTACGTGGCCTGCATGGGCGGCATCCCGAACACCCCGGCCGTCGGCGACCCGGTCGCCGACCACGAGGAGGGCTGGCGGCGGGCCATGGTCGAGGCCGGGCTCTCCGTCGAGGGCCGGCTCTTCCAGGCGCCGTACAACCGCTACGACGCCTACCAGGTGGCGCTGAAGGTGCTCGCCGGCCCCGACCGGCCGCCGGCCATCTTCTGCTCGACGGACGACCAGGCCTTCGGTGTGCTGCGGGCCGCCCGCGAGCTGCGGATCGACGTGCCGACGGAGCTCGCGGTGGCGGGCTTCGACGACGTCAAGGAGGCGGCGCTCTCGGACCCGCCGCTGACCACCGTCTACTCCGACCGTCCGGCGATGGCCCGGGCGGCGGTGGACCTGGTGCTCGACGACTCGATCCGGGTCTCCGGCTCGCGCCGCGAGCGCGTGAAGCAGTTCCCGTCGGCGCTGATCGTGCGCCGCTCCTGCGGCTGCGGCTGAGCGCCATCGGGGGGAGCGCCCCTGGCCCGGGAGGCCGCCCTCCCGGAGAGGTCTTTATATCGGGCATACGCGCTTCTGTCGGGCTTCTCACCCCGCCCTCAGGCCGTTCTCATGAACGGCGCCGATCGTCATATCCATGACGGACAACCAGCAGCCCCAGCAGCCGTACTACCCGCCGCGGCCGCCGTACGACCCGGCGGAGCCCATCAGCACCGAGCCGGGCACCACCGTCTGGCCGTCCGGCGGGCACGCCCCGGCCGGCGGGTACCCCCCGCCGCCGCAGACCCCGCAGGAGCCGGCCTTCGCCGCCCCGGCGCCCGCCCCCGGGCCGCGCCGCCGGGCCAGGCGCGGGGTCGGCCTGATGGCGGCCGTGGCCATCGCCGCCGCGGCGGTCGGCGGCGGCACCGCGACCCTCGTGGAGCGCTGGACCTCCGACGGCGCCGTCACCGCGTCCGGCTCGGTGAGCGGCACCAACGTGTCGGCGAGCAGCAAGGGCACGGTCGCCGGGGTCGCCCAGGCGGTCTCCCCCTCCATCGTGGAGATCTCCGCGAGCTCGTCCGCCGGCAAGTCCACCGGCTCCGGCGTGATCATCACCGGGGACGGCGAGATCGTCACCAACAACCACGTCATCTCCGGCGCCTCGACGATCAAGGTGCAGACCTCCGACGGCAAGAGCTACGACGCCAAGGTCGTCGGCACCGACCCGGACAAGGACCTGGCGCTGATCAAGCTGGAGGGCGCCTCCGGCCTCAAGGCGGCCACCCTCGGCGACTCCTCCAAGGTGCGGGTCGGCGACGAGGTCGTGGCGATCGGCTCCCCCGAGGGCCTGACCGGCACCGTCACGAGCGGCATCGTCTCCGCGCTCGACCGCGACGTGACCGTCGCCAAGGACGAGGGCGGGCAGGGGCAGGACCAGGGCGGCCAGGGGCAGCAGTGGGACCCGCGCCAGGGGTGGCCGTTCGAGTTCGGCGGCCGCCAGTTCAACGGCGACACCGGCTCCTCGAAGACCACGTACAAGGCGATCCAGACCGACGCCTCGCTCAATCCCGGTAATTCCGGCGGCGCGCTGATCAATATGAACGGCGAGATCATCGGAATCAATTCGGCCATGTATTCGCCCAGTTCCGGCGGCGGCTCCACGGCCGGCAGCGTCGGCCTCGGATTCGCGATCCCGGTGGACACCCTCAAGGCCGACCTGGACAGCCTGCGCTCGGGCGGTGCCGCCTGAACACATGGGACGCTGGCCCCATGACTGGCCAGCAGAACGAAGCCGAACGCGCCGAGCGCATCCTCATCGTGGACGACGAGCCCGCCGTGCGCGAGGCGCTGCGCCGCAGCCTCGCCTTCGAGGGGTACGGGACCGAGGACGCCGTCGACGGGCTCGACGCGCTCGCCAAGATGGAGTCGTACGGGCCCGACCTCGTCGTCCTCGACGTCCAGATGCCCCGCATGGACGGCCTGACCGCGGCCCGCCGCATCCGGGCCTCCGGCTCAACCGTGCCCATCCTGATGCTGACCGCCCGCGACACCGTCGGCGACCGGGTCACCGGCCTCGACGCGGGCGCGGACGACTACCTGGTCAAGCCCTTCGAGCTGGACGAGCTGTTCGCCCGGATCCGCGCGCTGCTGCGGCGCAGCTCCTACGCGGCGCCGCAGGCCGGGCCCCGGCCCGAGGGCGACGTGCTCTCCTTCGAGGACCTGCGGATGGACCTGACCACGCGCGAGGTGAGCCGGGGCGGGCGGCCGGTGGAGCTGACCCGCACCGAGTTCACGCTCCTGGAGATGTTCCTGGCGCACCCGCGGCAGGTGCTCACCCGCGAGCAGATCCTGAAGGCCGTCTGGGGCTTCGACTTCGAACCCAGCTCGAACTCCCTGGACGTGTACGTGATGTACCTGCGCCGCAAGACCGAGGCGGGCGGCGAGCCGCGCCTCGTGCACACCGTGCGCGGGGTCGGCTACGTGCTGCGCGGCGGGGGCGCGGAGTGACCAGCCCGGTGGCCTGGTTCCGCTCGCGGCCGCTGCGTTCCCGGCTGGCGCTGCTGACGGCGCTCGCGGTGGCGGTCGCGGTGGCGGCGGTCTCGGTGGCCTGCTGGTTCGTGACCCGGGCCCAGCTGGAGGCGGAGCTGGACGACTCGCTGCGCTCGGCGCAGCTCACCCCGCAGGACGCCCAGAAGCTGCTGAGCTCCTGCGGGGCGACCACCCAGAACCGGCCGCCGCCGGCGCCGCGCGGCGGCCAGACCCTGCAGATCGTGTCCACCGACGGCGAGGTGCTCTGCTCCACGGGCCGCTCGGTGATCCCGGCGCAGTCCTCGGACACGGCGGTGGCGCAGGGCCGGCTCTCGTCCGCGCTGCACACGACGAACGCCGCGGACGGCACGGAGATGCGGGTCTACACGTACCCCATGAACCTGATCCGGCAGCCGCTCTCGCAGCCGGTCGCGGTCTCCGTCGCCCGGCCCACGTACGAGATCGACAACTCGATGTCCACGCTCGCCTGGGTGCTGCTGCTCGTCTCCGGCATCGGCGTGGTCGGTGCCGGGGCGGCCGGCCTGTGGGTGGCGCGGACCGGCCTGGAGCCGGTGCACCGGCTGACCGGGGCGGTCGAACACGTCGCGGCGACCGAGGACCTGACGGTCCGGATCCCGGTCGAGGGCGAGGACGAGATCGCCCGTCTGTCGCGCTCCTTCAACGCGATGACGGCCGCGCTCGCGACCTCCCGCGACCGGCAGGCGCAGCTGATCGCGGACGCGGGCCACGAGCTGCGCACGCCGCTGACCTCGCTCCGCACCAACGTCGAGCTGCTGGCCCGCAGCGAGGAGACCGGCCGGGCGCTGCCGCCGGAGGACAGGCGGGCGCTGATGGCCTCGGTGAAGGCGCAGATGACGGAGCTGGCGGCGCTGATCGGCGACCTCCAGGAGCTGTCGCGGCCGGACGCGGCGGCCCGCGGGCCGCTGGAGGTGGTGCCGCTGCACACGATCCTGCGCTCGGCGCTGGACCGGGCGCGGCTGCGCGGCCCGGAGCTGACCTTCGTGACGGACCTGGCGCCCTGGTACGTACGGGCGGAGCAGGCGGGTCTGGAGCGGGCGCTGGTGAACGTCCTGGACAACGCGGTGAAGTTCTCGCCGCCGCGCGGGACGGTCGAGGTGACCCTGATGCGGGGCGAGCTGACGGTGCGGGACCACGGTCCGGGCATCCCGGCGGACGAGCTCCCGCACGTCTTCGACCGTTTCTGGCGCTCGCCGTCGGCGCGCAGCCTGCCGGGTTCGGGGCTCGGTCTGTCGATCGTGGCCCGCACGGTCGGCCAGGCGGGCGGCACGGTCGCGCTCACTCCGGCGGAGGGCGGCGGCACGGTGGCGACGGTGCGGCTGCCGGGTGCCCCGACACCGCCACCGCCGTCACCCTCGGCGCTGCCGCCGGGCGGTTCAGTTGTGCCGGATGAGGGACTCGACCAGTCCTGAGCGGGTGTTGGGGAAGTCCATGGGGACGATCCCCAGCCCCTTCCAGCCGGCGCCCTCCCCGTCGAGCAGTCCGTGCACCTGCGGGTTGAGCCGGTCGGCGTTCCACCGGGGCGGGAGGGCGGCGGCGGTGGAGACGAAGTTGACGTAGAACCGGTCGGGCCGGCCGGCCGCCTTGCGGAACTGGTCCCTGATCTTCGGCCACTTGCCGAAGGGTTCGGCCTGGTAGTCGTCCTGCACGTCGAAGTACGTGCCGTCGGCCCACCGCAGCCCGGGCAGTCCCCCGTTGTCGGCGAGGAGCACGACCCGGCCGCGGGCCTCGCCGAGGGTGGGGACGCCGTCGCCGATCCGGAAGAGGGGCCGCCAGCCGCGGCGGTCGAGGTAGTCGTCGAAGACCGCGCGGAAGGCCGCGTCGGACTCGGACGAGTACTCCTGCTTGACCCGCATCAGGACGGTCTCGGTGGGGTGGGCGGCGAGGAAGTCCCAGCAGGCGCCGAGGACGTCGCCGAACATGAGGTTCTGGTAGGAGGCCCCGTGGTGGATCGCGAACGATCCGCCGGTCACCCTGCACCGCACGTCCAGGAACCGGATGCCGCTGTCCAGTTGCTGGGCGATGGTGGTGTTCTGGCACTCGGTCCAGGGCCCGCCGTAGCGCGCCCCCGAGTCGTGGGTGCCGGGGATCGTGAGCCTCTGGAGCGGGGTGGGGTCGCCGTGGGCAGCCATCCAGTCCTGCGTCCCGAGGGCGGTGGCCGCCCGGGCGGAGGGGGCACCCAGGAGCAGGGCGCCGGAGGCTGCGGCGGCGCCCGCGAGAAAGCGTCGTCGGTCCATGGGACGGACTATGGCATCGCTTGACGTGACCCTGCCATAGCTCGAACCGGTACAAGCGATCTATACAACCGTCTTGTACGTCCGTCATATACATGCGTATAGTCGGGCTGTCGCCCCGCCCGATCCGACGACCCGCCAGCCCCTGGGAGACCCGACATGCGCAAGGAATGCACCACCGCCGACGGCCGCACCCTCTCCTACCTCGACTTCACCCCCGACGCGCAGGCCCCGGACACCGCACGCGGCACCGCCGCCCTCCCCCTGCTCGCCCTCCACGGGCACCTCTCCGAGGCCGCCTCCTTCGCCCACCTCGCCGCGGCACTGGGCCGGGACCGGCGGGTCGTCGCCCTCGACCAGCGCGGCCACGGCGACTCGGACCGGGCCGCCGACTACGGCCGCGAGGGGTACGTCTCCGACGCCCTGGCGCTGCTCGACCACCTGGGCCTGGACCGCGTGGCCGTCCTCGGCCACTCGCTCGGCGCGGTCAACGCGTACCACCTGGCCGCCGCACACCCCGGGCGCGTGGCCGCGCTCGTCGACACCGACGCGGCCGCCGACCTGCCCGACCCCGGCACGAGCCCGCTCTCCTTCGTCCTCGGCTTCCCCTACACCGCCCCCACCCGCGACGAACTGATCGCCGCCTGCGGCCCCTTCGGCCCCGCCGTCGCCCCGCACCTGCGCCCGCACGCCGACGGCTGGCGCCTCCCCTTCCACCCCCGGGACACCGTCGACTCCGAGCACCTCGTCCACGGCGACCACTGGTCCGCCTGGCTCGGGAGCGACTGCCCCGCCCTCCTGGTCCGCGGCACGCGCAGCCAGGTCCTCTCCGGGGAGCACGCCCGCGAGATGACCGCCCGCCGCCCGGGCACGACCCTGGTCGAGCTCGACACCGACCACTTCGTGCAGCTGGGCGACCCGCGGGGCTTCGAGAAGGCGGTGCGGGAGTTCCTGGCCGGCCTCTGAACGCGCCGGAGGGGCGGCGCGCACCCGGCGCACCGCCCCTCCGCCCACCCGGGACGTCAGCCGGTGTAGTACCCGAAGACGTCCACGATCACGTCCGTCGAACCGGTGTGGTTGTAGAGGTAGAGCTTCCCGTCCACGACCGGCACGACCACCAGGTTCGGCACGGTCCGCCCCGGCAGCAGGTTGATGCTGGAGACCGTCGGGGTCCCCGGCTTCGTCGTGGCCGCCAGGTACGTCGCCTTCGTCGCGCCGGTCCCCGTCATGTTCAGCACCACCGCCGAGGCGCCGCTCGCCGGCACCCCTCCGATCCCCGCGACCGGCAGCGCCAGGCTCTGCGCCGGGCCGAGCGTCCGCCCGCCCAAGGCCTTCCGGGTGTCGACGAGTCGCGCCGGGGCCAGCGGGTGGAACAGCGCGCCCCGGTCGCCCGCGGCGAAGTAGCCGGACACGTCGGCCAGCAGGTCGACCGAGCCCGCGTGGTTGTAGAGCGTGACCTTGCCGTCCTTCACCGGGACGACCACCGCGTTGGCGACGGTCTCACCGGCCGCCGTGTTCAGGTTGGACGCGCTGGTCCGCTGGGTGCCGTACGGGTAGACGGACACGAAGCCGGCGGACGTCGGACCGGTCGCGGTCACGTTCAGCACGACCGCGGACACCCCGGCCGCCGGCACCCCGCCGCGGCCCGCGACCTGCACGCTCACCGTCCGCGCCGGGCCGACCTTGGCCCTGGGCGCGCCGAGACCGGCACGGGTGTCGAGGAGCCGGGACGGCGTCACCGGGGAGAACCGGTGGCCCGGGCCGCTCATCGTGTACGAGCCGGCCACGTCCGCGACCAGGTCGAGCGAGCCCCGGAAGTTGTACAGCGTCACCTTGCCGTCCCTGACCGGCACGGTGACCAGGTTGGACACGGTCCGGCCGGCCGTCGCGTTCAGGTTCGAGGCGATGGAGCGCTGCGTCCCGTACGGGTAGACCGACACGTACGTGGCGGCCGAGACGTTCGTCGCCGTCACGTTCAGCACGACCGCCGAGACCCCGGTCGCCGGGACCCCCGCGCGGCCGGCGACCTGGAGGGTCACCGAGTCGCCCGTGTAGACGGGGCTCTTGCGCGCGCCGAGGCCGCTGCGGGTGTCGAGGATCCGGGCCGGTGTCACCGGCTCGTACGCCCCGAGCCCGCCGCGCGTCAGGAGCGTCCCGCCGGTCCGGCGCAGTTCGCCGCCGGCCCCGTCGGCGGGCACGACGGCGAGCTCGTACGCGTACCGCCCGTCGGGGACCACGGTCCCGGCCTCGTCCTTGCCGTCCCAGACGGCCTTCACGAGTCCGCGGGTGTCCCCGCCGCCCAGGGTCCGCACGGCCTTCCCGGCCCCGTCCCTGACGGTCAGCGTCCAGGACGCGGCGGGCTTGGACAGCCACCACTTCGCGGTCCAGGGGGTGGCCTCCTCGACGTCGAAGACGTCGCCGGGCAGCTCGGAGTCGAGCACGGACAGGTCCGAGGCCGGGACGCCGCTCGGCACGACGTGCAGGCGCTGGTGGGCGTCGACGGACACGGTGTGACCGCCGAAGCGGTCGACGGTCCAGCCGCGCTCGGGATCCTCGTCGGTCTGCCGGCCGATCTCGCGGGTCCGGCCGCCGCCCCGCAGCGGCGTCAGGGAGAGGAGCCCGTCCTTCACGTGGGTGACGTAACCGTCGCCGAGCCGGGCCGCCGTGTGCGCGGGCAGGGCGGTGTTCACCTGCGTCGCGGTGTTCAGGACGCCGGACTTCGCGTCGCACTTCCAGTAGAGGTCGGCGCCGACCGCCTGGACGTCCTTCAGGACGCAGTCGGCGACGGTCGCCTTCCGGGTGACGGCCCCGGTGCGCAGGTCGATCGCCTCGACCGCGCCCGGGGTGGCGTTCGAGGCCCACAGGGTGCCGCCGTTCAGCGCCGTCGGGGCTCCCTTGACGAGGCCGCGCGGGGTGGTGTCGTCCCGGGCGTCCAGGTCGAAGACCCGCGTCGCGCCGGCCACGTCACGGTAGGAGACGTACCGGCCGGAGGCGCCGAGGACACCCCGCTCGCCCAGGTCCCACGCCCCCGTGTAGGCGGGGGGCAGCTTCGCCCCGGCCTCCAGGACGTACAGGCTGAAGCCGCCGGCGAAGACGGTCCGCCCGTCGCCCGTGGGGACCCCGAAGTACCGGTCGAGCTCGGGGTCCGTCCCCCGGTCGACCCGGGCGCCCGCGGCGAGCGGCCCGCCGGCCGTCAGCGTGAGGGAGCGCAGTCGGTGCTCGCTGCCCGGGGGCACCTCGTCGACGGCGTTCAGGACGCCCTGCGCGGCGGTGACGCCGAGCGTGAGGGTGCGCTGGGACGGGACGACGGCCACCTTCGTGGCCGCGAACTCGCCGTCGGCGCCGGCCGCGACGCGGTACACCGGGCGCGAGGGGTCCTGCTCGTCGTCGACGACGGCGAGCAGGGATCCGCCGCCGCTCCTCGGCATCGCGGCCAGGCCGTCGAGCACCTTCGTCTGGGCGCCGCCCCCGAAGGGGCGGGACAGCAGCGTCAGCCGCCCGTCGGCCTCGCTCCGCGCACTCAGGACCCGGTCGCCCCGGACGGCCAGCGGGGACTCCTCGCCGGTCCAGGAGGTCTCGCGGACGGGTGCGGACCAGTCGCCCGTGAGGTCCCGCACGCGCAGCCTCCCGTCGCCGGTGACCAGGAGCAGGTCGTCGCCGGAGACGAACGCGGACCGCGGTCCGCCGTCGATCTCCCGCGCCGTCGGCGTGCCGCCGGACAGATCGACCCAGGCGAGCGCGCTCCCCTGGCCGGCCTGGTACGACAGCAGGAAGCCGGACGCGGTGGCCCCCTGCACCACGAACTCCTGCGCGTCGGCCGGCAGCCCGGTGACCACGCGGTCGACCACGGCGCCGTTCTCGACGGAGTACGTGTGCGGCGGGCCGCCGAAGCCCGCGAGCTCGGCGACGACCGTGCGTCCGGCCAGGCTCAGGACGTGCCGGCCCGCCCCGATGACGAACGTCTCCTCGGGGCCGCCCCCGCCGTTCTGGAAGACGACCTTGCCCGACTGCTCGTCCACGCGGGCCAGGGTGTCCGTGCCGTTGCCGAAGATCTGCGCGCCGCCGTCCGCGAAGGCCGTGGAGCCGCCGTCGGCGTACGCGTACCAGCGGAAACCGCCGGCCGAGTCGCCCTGCAGGAAGCCCGTCGTACCCGGTCGCACGACCGACGCGTACGGGTCGGTCCTCTCCTCCGCCGGGATCACCAGCTCGGCCGGCGCGTCCCCCTCAGCGGCGTACGCGATCCCCGCTCCCGCCGGCGTCAGCGCGACCAGCGCCGCCGTCGCCGCGGCGAGCGCGAGCGCGCCCCTCCGCGGTTTTCCCCACCCTCTGTCCATGGGCTGAACCCCTCCCCAGAAGTTCCGAATTGAACGAGCGTAACAGCGACTCGAACAGGTTCACGGGCAACGGAAAGGGGCGGTGCCCGCCGCAGCGGACACCGCCCCTCCCTTACCTCCGGAGACCTACTTCACGACCGTGATCCGGTCCGCCGCCGGCACCGCCAGCGGGGCCGTGGCCGAGGACTTGGCCGCCAGGTACGCGTTGAAGACGTCCAGGTCCGACGCGCCGACCAGCTTGTTGGTGCCCGTCGCCAGCGCCGGGAAGCCGTCGCCGCCGCCCGCGAGGAACTCGTTCATCGCGACGCGGTAGGTCTTCGCCGGGTCGATCGCCTCACCGTTCAGCTTGATCGTGCCGTCGACGACGCGGTCCGCGCCCGTCTTCGTCATGTCGAGCGTGTAGGTCAGCCCCCTGGAGACCTGGAGGATCTTGACCGAGTTCAGGTTCGAACCGCTGACCTGCTGCTTCAGCGCGGCGATCAGGTTCGCGCCGGACAGGTCGACCACGTTCATCATGTTGGTGAAGGGCTGGACCGTGAAGGACTCGCCGTAGGTCACCACACCGTCGCCCTCGGCGCCGGACGCCTTGTAGACGAGGTCGGAGCGGATGCCGCCCGGGTTCATCAGCGCGACCTGGGCGCCGCCCTTGTCCGCGGGGGCCAGACCCTCCAGCTGCGCGTCGGCGATCAGGTCGCCGAGCGGCTTCTCGTAGGCCGTGGAGCCGCGGCCGTTGATGTCGGCGGCGATGTAGCCCTGCGGGCGGTTCGCGACCGGGGCGGCGAGCGCCTTCCAGTCGTCGATCAGCTTGGTGAGGTCCGCGGCCTTCGGGACGTCGCGCGAGACGACGTGGTTGGCCGAGGCGACCGCGGTGCGGACGATGTCCTTGGTGCGGCGGTCGTAGGTCAGGGTGGTGTCCGTGTAGAGCTTGCCGAACGAGGAGGCCGAGGTGACCAGGCGCGGCTTGCCCGACGGGTCGGGGATGCTGCACACGTAGGCCTGGTGGGTGTGGCCGGTGACCAGCGCGTCGACCTGCGGCGAGACGTTCTTCGCGATGTCGACGATCGCGCCGGAGACGCCCTCGCCGTCGCCGTCGCCGTCACCGTCGCAGTTGTAGTTGTACGAGGCCGAGGCCGGCATGCCGCCCTCGTGCACCAGGGCGACGATGGACTTGACGCCCTTGCGCTCCAGGATCTTCGTGTACTTGTTGATCGTCTCGACCTCGTCGCCGAACTTCAGGCCCTTGACGCCCTCGGCGGTGACGACGTTCGGGGTGCCCTCCAGGGTCACGCCGATGAAGCCGATCCGGACGCCGTTCTTCTCCCAGATGAAGTACGGGTCGAGCAGCGGCTTGCCGGTCTTCTCGTTCGTCACGTTGGCCGCGAGGTACGGGAAGTCGGCGCCCTTGAACTTCTTGCCCTCGACGAAACAGCCGGCGGTCGGGTGACAGCCGCCGTTCTGCATGCGGGCCAGCTCGCGCGCGCCCTCGTCGAACTCGTGGTTGCCGACCGAGGTGACGTCGAGGTCCAGCTTGTTGAGCGCGCCGATGGTGGGCTCGTCGTGGAAGAGGCCCGAGAGCAGCGGCGAGGCGCCGATCAGGTCACCGGCGGCCGCCGTGATGGAGTAACGATTCCCCTCACGGGCCTGGCGCAGGTGGGTGGCCAGGTACTCGACACCGCCCGCGTCGATCTTCGTGGTGGTGCCGTCCGGGTTGGTCTGCGTGACCTGGCCGGAGGAGCCGGCCGGGGGCTCCAGGTTGCCGTGCAGGTCGTTGAAGGAGAGCAGCTGGACGTCGACCATCCGCCCCCAGCCCTTGCCGTTGGTGCCGTACGACGCGCCGTCGGCGCTCACGTCGTCCTGCGACGCGCCGGCGGGCATCGCGGCGACGAGCGCACCGATGGTGGCAAGCCCCGCTCCGGCGACGAGAATCCGCCGCCCCGCCCTGCTCGTCTTCGACCGCTTCACTGCCATCCGCTCCCCTTGAATCCCGATCTGTCCTGCGAGCGCAGCCTAGGGTCAACGCGCGTAGCGCAACAGGGGTTGGCCGGTTACGAGCTGGTTGCCATTGATCTGCCCCAAGGCGGCGCGCCCCGGCCGTAGGCTCGTCACCATGACTTCCGACGCGGCGCCGGCCCTTGAACCCGGACGGCAGATCACCAGTTACGAAGAGCTGAACCCCGAGCAGGTCACGGCGGTCCTCGACCTCCTGGAGGCCGCCGACCGCGCCGACGGCATGCACGCCGTGTCCGAGCAGGGGCGGCTCTACCTGCGCCACGGCCGCCGCGAGGGCGTCCGCCACTTCCTGCTGACGGTCGGCCCCCACCTCTACGGCTACGCCCAGCTGGAGGAGACCGACCCGGTCGAGGCCCCGGCGGCCGAGCTGGTCGTGCACCCCTCGCACCGCGGCCGCGGCCACGGCCGGGCGCTGGGCAGCGCCCTGCTCGACGCCTCCGGCAAGCGGCTGCGGGTGTGGGCGCACGGCGGCAAGTCGGCGGCCCGCCACCTCGCGCAGGTCCTCGGCCTGACCCTGTTCCGCGAACTGCGCCAGCTGCGCCGCCCGCTGGTGCCGCTGGACATCCCGGAGCCGGTGCTGCCGGAGGGCGTCACCGTGCGCACCTTCGTGCCCGGCCAGGACGACGCGGCCTGGCTCGCGGTCAACGCGGCCGCCTTCGCGCACCACCCCGAACAGGGCTCGCTCACCCAGCGGGACCTGGACGACCGGATGGCGGAGCCGTGGTTCGACCCGAAGGGCTTCTTCCTCGCGGAGCGGGACGGCCGGCTGGTCGGCTTCCACTGGACCAAGGTCCACGCCGAGGAGCAGCTGGGCGAGGTGTACGTGGTCGGCGTGCTGCCCGACGCCCAGGGCGGCGGTCTCGGCAAGGCCCTGACCGCGACCGGTCTGCGCCACCTGGCGGCCCAGACCCTGCCGACGGCGATGCTGTACGTGGACGCCGACAACACGGCGGCGGTCACGGTCTACGAGCGCCTCGGCTTCCGGACCCACGAGGTCGACCTGATGTACCGCACGGAGTCCTGAACCCCGTTCGGCCAGGGGGCGGTTGACACCGCCCCCTTCTTTCCACCACCCTTTCACTACTTGATTAGTGAAAGGGTGGTGGAAGGGCCCGTGCTCGCCTACCGCATCGACCGGCGCAGCGGCGTCGCCACGTACCTCCAGATCGTCCAGCAGACCAAACAGGCCCTGCGCATGGGCCTGCTGGAGCCCGGCGACCGCCTGCCCACCGCACGCGAGGTCGTCGAGGCCACGGCCGTCAACCCGAACACGGTCCTCAAGGCCTACCGGGAGCTGGAACGCGAGGGCCTCGTCGAGGCCCGCCGCGGCCTCGGCACCTTCGTCCGCGCCACCCTCGGCACCGGCCCCGCCGACTCTCCCCTGCGCGGCGAACTCGCCGACTGGGCACGCCGGGCCCGCGCCGAGGGGCTCGACCGCGAGGACGTGACCGCGCTCTTCACATCCGTACTGGAAGCATTCTTCGAGGGGGACGACGCATGACCACCACGACGGCGCTGAAGGCCGAGGGCCTCGGCATACGGTACGGAGGACGCGCCCGGCCCTGGGCCCTGCGCGACTGCTCCTTCGCCCTCCCCGCCGGCCGCGTCTGCGCCCTCGTCGGCCCCAACGGCGCCGGCAAGTCCACCCTCCTGGGCCTCGCGGCCGGACTGCTCCGCCCGACCGAGGGCACCGTCACCGCCCCGCCCCGCGAGCGCCTGGCCTACGTGGCCCAGGACAAGCCGCTGTACGCGCGGCTCACCGTCGCCGACACCCTGCGCATGGGCCACGAGCTCAACCCCGGCCGCTGGGGCGGGGCCGCCGCCGCACGGGCGGTCGACGGCGCGCTCCCCCCGGAAGCCCTCGTCAAGGACCTCTCCGGCGGCCAGCGCACCCGCCTCGCCCTCGCCCTCGCCCTGGGCAAGCGCCCCGAACTGCTGCTGCTCGACGAACCGATGGCCGACCTCGACCCGCTCGCCCGCAAGGAGCTGATGGGCCTCCTCCTGGCCGAGGCCGCCGAACACGGCACGACCGTCGTCCTGTCCTCCCACATCCTCACCGAGCTGGAGGGCACCTGCGACCACCTGCTCCTGCTCGCCGACGGCCGGATCCGCCTCGACGGCCCCGTCGACGACCTGCTCACCGCCCACACCCTGCTCACCGGCCCGGTCGCCGACCTCGCCCCGCACACCGTGGTCGAGTCCCGCACGACGGGCCGTCAGCTCACCGCCCTGATCCGCCGCGAGGGCCCCGTCGAAGGCCCGTGGGAGACCACCGCCCCCTCCCTGGAGGACCTCCTCCTCGCCCACCTCCGCACCTCCGAAGGAGCCCGGTCATGAGCACCCTCGCCCTCAAGGGACCCGCCTGGGTGACGGTCCGCCAGTACCGGCGCACCCTGTGGACGACCGGAGCCCTGGTGCTCCTCTCCCTCGCCGTCATCGGCGGCCTGCGCCTCTGGGACGGGCGGACCCCCGACGTACGCCTCCCGGACGGCACCTGGGCCCCCGCCGACGAGAGCCGCGGCTACGAGACCCTGCGCATCGCCATGGAGTACGCGGGCACGGGCCTCCTCCTGCTGCCCCTCCTCGCCGGCGCCTTCGTGGCCGGCCCGCTGATCGCCCGCGAGTTCGAGTCCGGCACCTACCGGCTCGCCCTCACCCAGTCGGTCCGCCCCGCGGCCTGGCTGCGCGCCAAGCTCCTCACCACCGCCACCGTCGCCCTCGCCGCCACCCTCGCCCTCCTCGCCGTCTACCGGCTCGGCTGGGGCCGGGTCTCGGGCACGTACCAGCTCGCCTGGAGCGACCGCGGCTCGTACGAGGGGACCGGCATCGTCCTCGTCGGCTACGTCCTCGCCGCCGTCGCCGTCGGCGCCCTCGTCGGACTGCTGATCCGCCGCACGCTCCCCGCGATGGCCCTCACCGCCGCCGTCCTCGCCCTGCTGACCGTGGTCCTCGGCGAGCTGCGCTGGAGCCTGATGCCCGTACTCACCGTCACCGGACCGGTCGGCAAGGACACCGCACCGCTCGTTCCGCCCGCCGGCGACTGGCTCATGATGGACTCCGGGATGATCGGCCCGCACGGCGACCGGCTCCCCGAGTGGACCTGCTTCGAGCACACCCGGAACCTCACCGACTGCCCGCCCGACCTGGGCATCACCGGCCAGTACCTCGACTACCACCCGCGGTCCCACTTCTGGCCCACCCAGCTCGCGGAGACCGGCATCCTCCTCGCCCTCACCGCCCTCGCCCTCCTCGCCGCCTTCCGGCTGCTGCGCACCCGGCACCCGTAGCCGGAGGCGGGCCGGCCGGAGCCGGGAGACACCGGTGGCGGGGCCCGATGCGGCCCCGCCACCGATTCCCGCAGGACACGTCCCCGTTACCAACCATTCAGACGCGCTTGCGACGCTCACGCAATGAAGCGCTCCGTGTCCGCCCTTCCGCCGGGAAGACTTCCCAAGGGGAGACTGCCCTCCCCCACGGCCCGCTCCGACGCGCCCCACCAGCCCTTCGCGCGGAAGAATGGGACCATGAGCCAGCAGCCCGCCGAGGTCCCGGTCCAGCCGTCCGCGAAGGCATCCTCGAAGACGTCCCCCCCAGCCGTCCCTGGGATCCATAGCCGCCCACCGGCCGCACGCCGTCAACGGCGCGGCCACCAGCGACCTGGAACCCGATCTGGACGCCGATCTCGACGCCTACGAGGACGACGACAACACCGGGGAACTGCCCCAGGGACGCTTCCTCGACCGCGAGCGCAGCTGGCTCGCGTTCAACGAGCGGGTGCTCGAACTCGCCGAGGACCCGCACACCCCCCTCCTCGAACGGGCGAACTTCCTCGCCATCTTCGCGTCCAACCTCGACGAGTTCTTCATGGTCCGGGTCGCCGGACTCAAGCGCCGCATCGCCACCGGAGTCGCCACCCGCTCCGCCTCCGGACTGCAGCCCCGCGAGGTGCTCGACCTCATCTGGACCCGCTCGCGCGAGCTCATGGCCCGGCACGCCGCCTGCTTCCAGCAGGACGTCGCCCCGGCCCTCGCCGACGAGGGGATCCACCTCATCCGCTGGCCCGAGCTCACGGAGAAGGAGCAGGCCCGCCTCTTCACTCTGTTCCGGCAGCAGATCTTCCCGGTCCTGACCCCGCTGGCCGTCGACCCGGCCCACCCCTTCCCGTACATCTCCGGGCTCTCCCTCAACCTCGCGGTCGTCGTCCGCAACCCGGTCAGCGGCCACCGCCACTTCGCCCGCGTCAAGGTCCCGCCGCTGCTCTCCCGCTTCCTGGAGGCCTCCCCCGAGCGCTACGTCCCGCTGGAGGACGTCATCGCCGCGCACCTGGAGGAGCTCTTCCCCGGCATGGAGGTGCTCGCGCACCACATGTTCCGGGTCACCAGGAACGAGGACCTGGAGGTCGAGGAGGACGACGCCGAGAACCTGCTCCAGGCCCTGGAGAAGGAGCTCATGCGGCGCCGCTTCGGCCCGCCGGTCCGCCTGGAGGTCGAGGAGTCCATCGACCCGTACGTCCTCGACCTGCTCGTGCGCGAGCTGAAGATCTCCGACGCCGAGGTCTACCCGCTGCCCGGCCCGCTCGACCTCACCGGCCTCTTCGGCATCGCCTCCCTGGACCGGCCCGAGCTGAAGTACCCCAAGTTCGTCGCCGGCACCCACCGCGACCTCGCCGAGGTCGAGTCCGCCTCCGCGCCCGACATCTTCGCCGCGGTCCGCGAGCGGGACGTGCTGCTGCACCACCCGTACGACTCCTTCTCCACCTCCGTCCAGGCCTTCCTGGAGCAGGCGGCCGCCGACCCCGACGTCCTCGCGATCAAGCAGACCCTGTACCGCACCTCCGGCGACTCCCCGATAGTCGACGCCCTCATCGACGCCGCCGAGTCCGGCAAGCAGGTCCTCGTCCTCGTCGAGATCAAGGCCCGCTTCGACGAGCAGGCCAACATCAAGTGGGCCCGCAAGCTGGAGGAGTCCGGCTGCCACGTCGTCTACGGCCTGGTCGGCCTCAAGACCCACTGCAAGCTCTCCCTGGTGGTGCGCCAGGAGGGCGAGGTCCTGCGCCGCTACTCGCACGTCGGCACCGGCAACTACCACCCCAAGACCGCCCGGCTCTACGAGGACCTCGGCCTGCTCACCGCGGACCCGCAGGTCGGCGCCGACCTCTCCGACCTGTTCAACCGGCTCTCCGGCTACTCCCGCCGCGAGACCTACCGCCGGCTGCTCACCGCGCCCAAGTCGCTCCGCGACGGCCTGGTCACCCGGATCAACAAGGAGGTCGCCCACCACCGCGCCGGGCGGCCCGCCTACGTCAAGATCAAGGTCAACTCGCTCGTCGACGAGGCGATCATCGACGCCTGCTACCGGGCCTCCCAGGCCGGCGTCCCGGTCGACATCTGGGTCCGCGGCATCTGCGCCGTGCGCCCCGGCGTCGAGGGCCTCTCCGACAACATCAGGGTCCGCTCGATCCTGGGCCGCTTCCTGGAGCACTCCCGGGTCTTCGCCTTCGGCAACGGCGGCGAGCCCGAGGTCTGGCTGGGCAGCGCCGACATGATGCACCGCAACCTGGACCGGCGGATCGAGGCCCTCGTACGGGTCTCCGACCCCGCCCACCGGGCCGCTCTGACCCGGCTCATGGAGACCGGGATGTCCGACACCACCTCCTCCTGGCACCTCGGCCCGGACGGGAACTGGACGCGGCACGCGACCGACCCCGAAGGCCAGCCCCTGCGGCACGTCCAGGAGATGCTCATCGACGCGCGGAGGCGCCGGCGTGCACAACCCTGACATCACCTCCGAGGTCTCGGCCGGCGAGGTGCTCACCCCCTACCTGCACGCGCGGGCCGCGGACTTCCTCCGCGGCCTGCGGCTCCACGGGGACAGCGGTGCCGACACGGCCGGCGCCGAGGAGGCCACCCGGACGCTGCGGGCCGCCGCCCGCCGCATCAGCGGAACCCTCCACACCTTCCGGCCGCTCCTCGACCCCGCCTGGGCCGACCAGCTCCGCACCGAGCTGGCCTGGCTCTCCGGCACCCTCGCCCTGGAGCACGCCTGCACCTCCCGGCTGGTCCGCCTGGTGGACGCCCTCTCCCGGCTGTCGAACGGCGGGGCCGGCCTGACCAGGACCTCGGGCCCGGTCCCGGCCGCCCGCCGCACCGAGGGCCACGAGAGCGCCGGCCCCGGCCTGACCGTCGGCGCCGCCCGCGCCGGCGCCCTCCTGGAACGCCAGCTCACCCTCGCCCGCACCCGCGCCCACTCCGCCGCCCTCCAGGCCCTGGGCTCCGCCCGCTTCCACGCCCTCGCGGACGCCGTCGCCCTGCTCGCCTCCGAGGTCCCGCTCGGCCCGGCCGGCGGCGCCCCCGCCCTGGAGGTCCTGGACGCCCCCGCCGCCGTCGTCGAGCACCGCCTCCTCGACGCGGTCGCCGCCCTCCCGCTGAACCGGGCGGCCCACCCGTACAACGCCGAGGCCCTCGCCCTGGCCGCCGGCGAGAACCAGGACGCCCCCTGGCACCACACCCGCGCCCTGCTCCGCCTGCACCGCTACGCGGGCGAGGTCCTGCACGCCGGCGCCGACCCGGACCCGGTGCTCTACGAGGCGGGCCGCGCCCTCGACCGGCACCGCGACGCCGCCGAAGCCGCCGCGGCCGCCGCCACCGCAGCCCGCACCCCCCGCATCGCCCCGGCCACCGCGTACGCCCTCGGTGTCCTCCACGCCGACCAGCGCCACGACGTCGAAGCCGCCCGCTTCACCTTCCAGCGCGCCTGGTCCCGCGCGACGGCAGGCGTCCCGTGATCCTCGCCGCGGGCTGCGTCCTCTGGCGCCCGGCCGCATCGGGCCGGGGCATCGAGATCGCCCTGGTCCACCGGCCGAAATACGGCGACTGGTCGCATCCGAAGGGCAAGCTCAAGCGCGGCGAGACGCTGCGCGAGTGCGCGCTGCGCGAGGTGCGCGAGGAGACGGGCCACGCCTGCGAGCCGGGCCCGCGCCTCCCCACGCTCCGTTACGAGGTGAACGGGGAGCCGAAGGAGGTCGCCTACTGGGCCGCACGGGCCCTCGACGGCTCCTTCGCCCCCTCCCGCGAGGTCGACGTCCTGGTCTGGCTGCCGCCCGCCGACGCCCGCGCCCGCCTCACCCAGCCCCGCGACCGCGAGCTCCTGGACGCACTGCTTTCGGCAACGGCTCGATAACGGACCGCACCTCACCTTCTGGCACGGTTCACTTCCCGTTCACTCTCCTCCGTCGACCACTTCACCTGTTCTGCCTAATTTCGGCTGTACAAGGTGCACGGCACAGCCCAGGCACCCACCACCCCGACACACGCCGCCGTAGAACGTTCAGGACAGCAAGGTCCACGCCAGGCGGCTCCTGGAAGGAACACCCGAAAGTGAAGCTTTCGCGAAACGGGCTTCGCGCCTCCGCGATCGGTGCCCTCGTCGTCTCCGGCGCGCTCGTCCTCTCGGCGTGTGGTTCGGACAACAACAACGAGCCCACCAAGGACGGTGGCAAGACCTCCGCCGCCGCGTCGAACATCAAGTGCGACGGCGCCAAGGGCCAGCTCCTCGCCGCCGGCTCCAGCGCGCAGAAGAACGCGATGGACCTCTGGGTCAAGAACTTCCAGGCCGCCTGCTCGGGCGTCGAGGTCAACTACCAGGCCATCGGCTCGGGTGGTGGCATCACCAAGTTCAACCAGGGCCAGGTCACCTTCGCCGGCTCCGACTCCGCCCTCAAGGACGAAGAGGTCGCCGAGTCGCAGAAGATCTGCAAGGGCGGCAAGGGCGTCAACCTGCCGATGGTCGGCGGCCCCATCGCCATCGGCTACAAGCTGGACGGCGTGGACAACCTGGTCCTCGACGCCCCCACCCTGGCGAAGATCTTCGACACGAAGATCACCAAGTGGAACGACCCGGCGATCGCCAAGCTGAACCCGGGCGCCAAGCTCCCCGACTCCACCATCCAGGCCTTCCACCGCTCGGACGAGTCGGGCACCACCCAGAACCTGGGCAAGTACCTCTCGGCCACCGCGAAGGCCGACTGGAAGTACGACCCGAAGACGAAGTCGTGGCCCGCCCCGGGTGGCCAGGCCGCCAACGGCTCCTCCGGTGTCGCCACCGCGGTCAAGGACGCCGAGGGCTCCATCGGCTACTTCGAGCTCTCCTACGCCACCGCCAACAAGATCTCCACGGTCAGCATCAACACCGGCGCCTCCGCCCCGGTCGCGGCCACCACGGAGAACGCCTCCAAGGCCATCGCCGCCGCCAAGGTCAAGGGCACCGGCAGCGACCTGGCCCTCTCCCTCGACTACACCACCAAGGCCGAGGGCGCCTACCCGCTCACCCTGGTGACGTACGAGATCGCCTGCGACAAGGGCAACAAGGCGGAGACCCTGCCGACCCTGAAGGCCTTCCTGAACTACACCGCCAGCGAGGAGGGCCAGAAGGTCCTCTCCGACGCCGGCTACGCCCCGCTCCCGGCCGAGATCGCGGCCAAGGTCCGCGAGATCGTCCCCACCCTGTCCTGACCCCCGGCCGGGTCCGGCCCCTCACCTCCCGTGGAGGGGCCGGACCCGGCATCCGGTGCACCGCCGCCAGGAGCCCGTACGCCCCCCGTACCGGCCCCGCAGACCGGAGAAGCAGATGGCTACGACAACACCCGACTCACCCGACATACGGAGCAGCCGCCGCGCCAAGAGCGTGGGCCGCGCCGGGGACCGCGTCTTCAGCGGTCTGTCCCGCGGCTCCGGCATCACCCTCCTCGTGATCATGGCCGCCATCGCGGTCTTCCTCACGTACCGCGCCGTCCTCGCGATCTCGCAGGACAGCACCAACTTCTTCACGACCTTCGAGTGGAACCCGGCCGCGAACCCGCCGGTCTTCGGCATCGCGGTCCTCGCCTTCGGCACGGTCGTGTCCTCGGTGATCGCCATGGCGATCGCCGTGCCCGTCGCGATCGGCATCGCGCTGTTCATCTCGCACTACGCCCCGCGCAAGCTGGCCAAGCCGCTCGCCTACGTGGTCGACCTGCTCGCCGCCGTGCCCAGCATCATCTACGGCCTCTGGGGCGCGATCTTCCTCGTCCCGTACCTCGGCGGCCTCAACATGTGGCTCGACCAGTACCTGGGCTGGACGTACATCTTCGACAAGTCCAGCGACGGCGTGGCCCGCAACATGTTCACCGTCGGCATCCTGCTGGCGATCATGATCCTCCCGATCATCACCAACGTGACCCGCGAGGTCTTCCTCCAGGTCCCGCGGATGCACGAGGAGGCCGCGCTCGCCCTCGGCGCCACGCGCTGGGAGGTCATCCGCATGTCGGTGCTGCCCTTCGGCCGCTCCGGCATCATCTCCGCCTCGATGCTCGGCCTCGGCCGCGCCCTCGGCGAGACGATGGCCGTGGCCGTCGTCCTCTCCCCCAGCTTCGTGCTCTCGGGCCACCTGCTCGACCCGGGCGGCGGCACCTTCGCCCAGAACATCGCCGCGAAGTTCAACGAGGCCAACGAGTTCGGCCGGGACGCCCTGATCGCCTCGGGCCTCGTCCTCTTCGTCATCACCCTGCTGGTCAACGGCGCCGCTCGCATGATCATCGCGCGCCGCAAGGAGTACTCGGGGGCGAACGCATGAGCCACGCCATACAGGACCGGCCCGTCACCACGACCGGCCCGCGCCGCTCCCTCTCCCACGCCCGGCTCCCGCGCTGGACCCCGGCCGCCGTCGCCGTCGGCTCGATCGCCGCGGCCTGCGGCATCGGCCTCGCCGCCGGCTGGCACAGCAAGGTCCAGTGGGGCCTGATCGCCGCACTGCTCTTCGTCCTCGCCACGTACGGGATCACCACCAAGGTGGAGGGCTCCCGCCAGGCCAAGGACCGCGTCGCGACCAGCCTCGTCTGGGTCTGCTTCGTCCTCGCCGTGGTCCCGCTGCTCTCGCTCGCCTGGGTCACCATCAGCAAGGGCATGGAAGCGCTCGACCCGTACTTCCTCAGCCACTCGATGAACGGCGTCCTCGACGCCGAGACCGGCGGCGGCGTCTACCACGCGCTGCTCGGCACCATCGAGCAGGTCGCCATCGCGACGCTGATCGCCGCGCCCATCGGCCTGCTGACCGCGGTCTACCTCGTCGAGTACGGCGGCGGAAAGCTCGCCCAGGCCGTCACCTTCTTCGTCGACGTCATGACGGGCATCCCCTCGATCGTCGCGGGCCTCTTCATCCTCGCCACCTGGAACCTGATGCTGGGCTTCGGGCCCTCCGGGTTCGCCGGCGCGATGGCCCTCGCGATCCTGATGATGCCGGTCGTCGTCCGCTCCACCGAAGAGATGCTGAAGCTCGTCCCGAACGAGCTGCGCGAGGCCTCCCTCGCGCTCGGCGTCCCCAAGTGGCGCACGATCCTGAAGGTGGTCCTGCCCACCGCGATCGGCGGCATCACCACGGGCGTCATGCTCGCGGTCGCCCGCATCACCGGTGAGACGGCCCCCGTACTCCTCCTCGTGTTCGGTACGAAGCTCATCAACCCGAACCCCTTCGAAGGCGCCCAGTCCTCCCTGCCGCTCTACGTGTACGAGCAGTACGCGGTCGGCACCGACGCCGCCGTGGCCCGCGCCTGGGCCGCCGCGCTCGTCCTGATCGCCTTCGTCATGATCCTCAACATGGTGGCCCGCGGCATCGCCCGCTGGAAGGCCCCCAAGACCGGCCGCTGACGCGGCACACTGGAAGTGAATTGATATGGCCAAGCGAATCGACGTCAGCGGCCTCTCCGCCTACTACGGCAACCACAAGGCCATCGACGACATCTCCATGACCGTCGAGCCCCGCTCCGTGACGGCCTTCATCGGCCCGTCCGGCTGTGGCAAGTCCACCTTCCTGCGCACCCTGAACCGCATGCACGAGGTCACCCCCGGCGGCCGCGTCGAGGGCAAGGTGATGCTGGACGACGAGAACCTGTACGGCACCAACGTCGACCCCGTCGCGGTGCGCCGCACGGTCGGCATGGTCTTCCAGCGCCCCAACCCCTTCCCCACCATGTCGATCTTCGACAACGTGGCGGCGGGCCTGCGGCTCAACGGCAGCTACAAGAAGTCCGAACTGGCCGACATCGTCGAGCGCTCCCTCAAGGGCGCCAACCTCTGGAACGAGGTCAAGGACCGGCTCAACAAGCCCGGCTCCGGCCTCTCCGGCGGCCAGCAGCAGCGCCTGTGCATCGCCCGCGCCATCGCGGTCGAGCCGGACGTCCTGCTGATGGACGAGCCCTGCTCGGCCCTCGACCCGATCTCCACCCTCGCCATCGAGGACCTCATCGGCGAGCTGAAGGAGCGCTTCACGATCGTCATCGTGACGCACAACATGCAGCAGGCCGCCCGCGTCTCGGACCGTACGGCGTTCTTCAACCTGGCGGCCGTCGGCCAGCCCGGCAAGCTCATCGAGCTGGACGACACCGAGCGCATCTTCTCCAACCCGAGCGTCCAGGCGACCGAGGACTACATCTCCGGCCGCTTCGGATAGGCCTCCGGGCACCGCCGGTCCGGACCGCTCGTCCGGACCGGCCCCAGGACCGTCGTACGGCGCTGCATGGCGGTGCCGCCGTATGACGCACAAGGGCCCGGCTCCCCCACAGGGGAGCCGGGCCCAACCACGTGGGTGCACCGCGCCGTGGGCGCGGCTCCTAACCGAAGAACAGCGCCACCACGTAGTAGCTCAAGGCGGCCACCAGCGCCGCCGCCGGCATCGTGATGAACCAGCCGAGGATGATGTTCTTGGCGACGCCCCAGCGCACCGCGTTGACGCGCTTGGTGGCGCCCACACCCATGATCGCCGAGGTGATGACGTGGGTCGTGGAGATCGGCGCGTGGAAGAGGAACGCCGAGCCGAACATGATCGAGGCGCCCGTGGTCTCCGCGGCGAAGCCCTGCGGCGGGTCCAGCTCGATGATCTTGCGGCCGAGGGTCCGCATGATCCGCCAGCCGCCCGCGTACGTGCCCAGCGACAGCATCACGGCGCAGGCGATCTTCACCCAGACCGGGATCTCGTCGCCCGCCTGCTGGACGTCGGCGATGACCAGGGCCATCACCACGATGCCCATGGTCTTCTGCGCGTCCTGCAGACCGTGGCCGAGCGCCATGCCGGCCGCCGAGACGGTCTGCGCGATGCGGAAGCCGCGCTTGGCCTTGTGCGGGTTGGCCTTGCGGAACAGCCACAGGATCACGCACATGACCAGGTAACCGGCGACCAGACCGACCACCGGCGAGACGAACATCGGGATGACGACCTTGTCGAGCACGCCCGACCAGATGACCTCGGTGCCGCCCGCGAGCGCCGCGCCCACCATGCCGCCGAACAGGGCGTGCGAGGAGGAGGACGGCAGACCGAAGTACCAGGTGACGAGGTTCCAGATGATCGCGCCGACCAGCGCGGCGAAGAGGATGCCCATCCCCTTGTCGCCGTGCGGCGTCTCGATCAGACCCTCGCTGACCGTCTTGGCGACCCCGCTGCCGAGGAAGGCACCCGCGAGGTTCATGACCGCGGCCATCGCGAGCGCGGCCCGGGGGGTCAGCGCCCGGGTCGACACCGAGGTGGCGATGGCGTTGGCGGAGTCGTGGAAGCCGTTCGTATACGTGAAGCCGAGCGCGACACCGATGGTCACGATCAGAGCGAAGGTGTCCACGAAGCTCAGGACTCCTTGACCGCGATGGTCTCCACCGTGTTGGCCACGTGCTCGAAGGCGTCGGCCGCCTCTTCCAGTACGTCCACGACCTGCTTGAGCTTCAGCACCTCGATGGCGTCGTACTTGCCGTTGAAGAGGTGCGCCAGGAGCTTGCGGTGGATCTGGTCGGCCTGGTTCTCGAGCCGGTTGACCTCGATCCAGTACTCCGTGAGGTTGTCCATGGTCCGCAGGTTCGGCATGGCCTCGGCGGTGAGCTCGGCGGCCCGGGCCAGCACCTCGATCTGCTGCTCGACGCCCTTGGGCAGTTCCTCGATGTTGTAGAGGACGACCAGGTCGACGGCCTCCTCCATGAAGTCCATGATGTCGTCGAGGGAGGACGCGAGGGAGTAGATGTCCTCGCGGTCGAACGGCGTGATGAACGAGGAGTTCAGCTGGTGGAAGATGGCGTGGGTCGCGTCGTCGCCGGCGTGCTCCGCTGCCCGCATCCGTTCCGCGATCTCGGCCCGGGCGGAGGCATCCGCTCCGAGCAGTTCCATCAGGAGCTTGGCGCCCGTGACGATGTTGTCCGCGGACGCGGCGAACATGTCATAGAAGCTCGTCTCCCTGGGGGTCAGACGAAATCGCACGTGGGGTCCTCGGGGTGCTGGGTTTCGGTCAGGCTGATGCTAGGCGCATCATCCGGCCACGGCTAACCGGCGTCCCTTCAGTGTCGCCCATCAGGCACAGTGATCTGCACGGGCCCCCGCCCGGTTCGGCGGGGATCGGTACCATATACCCACGAGGGGTATACACACCCTTTCTGGACAACGGGAGGACGCGATGACGACCACCGAGGCGGACCAGCTCAGCCCCGAGGCCACGGCCGACCCGGCGGCCGACCCCTCGGCCGGCGCCGCCGGCACGGACCACGACCACGGCGTGCACGGCTACCACAAGCAGAAGGACGAGCACCTCAAGCGGCTGCGCCGCATCGAGGGGCAGATCCGCGGGCTGCAGCGCATGGTCGACGAGGACGTGTACTGCATCGACATCCTCACCCAGGTCTCGGCCTCCACGAAGGCCCTCCAGTCCTTCGCGCTCCAGCTCCTGGAGGAGCACCTGCGCCACTGCGTGGCGGACGCGGCGACCAAGGGCGGCGACGAGATCGAGGCGAAGGTCGAGGAGGCCACCAAGGCCATCGCCCGCATGATGCGCACCTGAGCCCCCCGTGCGGGACGCCCCGCGCCGCCCCCGGCGCCGAGCGGCCCGCGCGGGCGGCGGCTCCGGGCGCGGACGGCGCACCCCGTACGGAAGGCACCCCGGTACGGGCGGCGAACCACGTACGGACGGCGCACCCCGTACGGAAGGCACCCCGGTACGGGCGGCGAACCACGTACGGACGGCGCACCCCGTACGGAAGGCACCCCGGTACGGGCGGCAGGCTCCGGCCCGAGGCCGGGCCCGCCTAGGGACGGCCCTGGTGCGGACGCCTCGCGCCGACCCGGAGCACCTCGTCGATGCGGTCGGCGCTCAGCCGCTCCTCGGCGGCGGCCGAGGCCGCGATGATCAGCTCACCGCACAGTTCGATCTCGGCCAGGGCGATGCGCTCGGGGTCGCTGAGCGCGGTCGCGGTGGCGGGCGGCGGAGCCATGCGCATTCACCTCTTCCTGCCGGAGTCGGTCTCCCAGCGTAGGGAGCGCCCTACGGACCGCACATGACACGTCCGGACCATTTGGCGATGGCCACCACGGCCCGAGCCCGGGTGCCCGGACGGGGCCGTTCAGACCTTGATCTTCCCGGCGTAGATGTCCCGGTGGTCCGGCAGCGTGACCGTCACCCGCGCGCCGAACCCGTACAGCAGCGTGGTCGAGGCGACCGCGACCGTGCGTCCCTGGTTGCTGAAGCTGAACTGGTGGCGGACCTTGCGCAGCAGCCCCTCCCCGTCCAGATACGCGTCGAAGGGCACCGTGTCCGTGGTGAACCCTTTCGCCGCGGCGGCGAGCGCCCCGCGGACCTGCGGGGAGGCGTGCCGGGCGGCCTCGCCGATGTCGGCGACGCCCCGGTAGTGGCGGACCTTCACCCCGGCGAGGTCGACCTCGCCCACGTACGCCACCGTGCGGGCGCCGCGCAGCAGCTCGGCGGCGGCGGCGGGGTCGGTGGCGCCGCCGGTGACCAGGTTGCCGTCGTCGAGGGCGGTGGTGTCGACCCGCACCCACTTGTCGGCGGGGACGCCGGCGCCCCGGTTCTTCATGTAGAGCGCGCCGGGCGCGAGCAGCTCCGTGATGGGCCGGTGCTCGCTCTCGCCCGCGGCGTCCTTGGGGAGGATCACCTGGAGCGTGCCGGTGCGGCGGCGGAAGTCGTAGCCGCCCTCGCCGCGGATGGTGACGCGGGTGCCGCCGGAGGCCATCTCCATGGAGGTGCTGGCCCGGGAGGAGCCCGCCCGGGCGAGCGCCTCGGCCGCACCGCGTACGGTCTGCGCCGGGTCGCCGCCCGGCTCGGCGTCGTCCACGGGGGCGGCGCAGCCGCCGACGGCCATCGTCCCCATCAGCGCGGCGGCGACGGTCCACGCGCCGCCCGAGCATCCGTTCCGCACCAGCATCGCCTGCCAACCCCCAACGCCGTACCGTTGTCCGCCCGGGTCCCACCCGTCCGGATAACGACGGTCGGCGCGGCCCGTCACGCGCAGTACGGTGGATGCCGTGCATCAGACGGAGACCACGGAACGCGGCTCGTTCGCGATCGCCCGGTGCAGCTGCGGTTGGACGGGCCCGGCCCGAAGATCACGCGAGCGGGCCCGCGGGGACGCGGCCCAACACCTGGAGTCCGCCCGGTCCTGAGGACACCCCCGCCAGGCCGGGCCCGGCGCGATGGCGAAGCCGGACCCTAGGCGGCGAGGTCCCGTTCGCCCGAGCCGAGCCGGGACTCCGGCATACCGACGGTTTCGGCCACCGCGAGGTGCTCGGCGGCGCGCCGGGAGCGGACCAGCCGGGCGCCGCGCGGGGAGCGGGCGACGGCGGAGACGACCGGGGTGAGCAGGGCGAGCGCGGGCGGCGCGAGGAGCAGGGCGGCGGCGGTGCCGAGCGCGAGGCCGCCGACGACGTCGGTCGGGTAGTGCACGCCCATGTAGACGCGGCAGAAGCCCTCGGTCAGCGCGAGGCCGATGGCGGCCAGGCCGAAGCGGCGGTGGGCGACGAAGATCCCGACGGCGATGGCCATCGCCATGGTGGCGTGGTCGCTGACGAACGAGAAGTCGGTCTTGCCCTGGACCAGGACCTCCAGGCCCTGGTGGTCGTTGAACGGCCGGGGGCGTTCGACGAAGCCGCGGATCGGGATGTTGACCAGGAGCGCGACGCCGGCCGCGAGCGGGGCCCAGATCAGCGCGGCGAGCCCGGCGACCGAGTCGGCGGGGGTGCCGCGCCGGCGCACGCTCCACCAGCAGCCGAGCGCGAGGAGGACGAGGCCGAGCATGATGCCGTACTCGCCCACGAAGCCCATGACGCGGTCGAACCACGGAGGGGCGGCCTTCGCCAGCCCGTTGATGTCGTAGAGCAGGCTGACATCGGGGTTCGAACCGTCCGATGCGAGTCCAGCCATCTGCTGCGGCCCCTTGCTGTGTGTGGTGTCCAACCCCCGTGGTCGGAGTGGTCGGATCGGTGAACGATCCGCCCGAAGGCAGCGTTCCGCTCTCCGCCCAAGATCACGAGGACGTTATCGAAAGGTG
Organism: Streptomyces showdoensis; assembly: GCF_039535475.1. Classification (NCBI taxonomy): domain Bacteria; kingdom Bacillati; phylum Actinomycetota; class Actinomycetes; order Kitasatosporales; family Streptomycetaceae; genus Streptomyces; species Streptomyces showdoensis. The sequence continues at coordinate 1,360,140 of NZ_BAAAXG010000026.1, forward strand.
ACGGGTCGTCGCAGCTCAGGGCCGCGCCCCGACGAAGGGTTCCGGCCAGGCCCCGGGCGCGCCCCCGCTACTGCGGGAGTCCCTTCGGCAGGGCCGCCGCCCCGTCCGCCGTGACCCGGGTGGCCCCGAAGTAGTCCGGCGTGTCGATCCGGTCGAAGCGGATCACGGCCCCGGTGCGCGGGGCGTCGATCATGTAGCCGCCGCCCACGTAGATCCCGACGTGCCTGATGGCACGCGAATTGGTCAGGTCGTCGGAGAAGAAGACCAGGTCTCCCGGCAGCAGCTCGTCGCGGCTGGGGTGCGGCCCGGCGTTGTACTGGTCGTTGGCCACGCGCGGCAGCTCGATCCCGACCTCCAGGTACGCGGCCTGGGTCAGCCCCGAGCAGTCGAACCGGCCATTTTGCGCCGCCGTCCCCGTACCGCCCCACAGATACGGCGTGCCGAGCTTCTGCTGCGCGTAGTAGATCGCCCCGGCCGCCTGCCGCGAGGGGTCGACCCGGCCGACCGGGCGGGCGAAGCTCTTCTCCAGGGAGCGGATGATCCGCACGTAGTTCTGGGTCTCGCTGATCCGCGGCACGCCGCCGGACCTGATGACCCGGTAGGCACCGGCGTTGTACGCGGCGAGCATGTTGTTCGTGGGGTCCCCCGGCACGTCCTTCACGTAGCCGGCCAGCTCGCAGTCGTACGAGGCGGCCGACGGGATCGCGTCCGCCGGGTCCCACACGTCACGGTCGCCGTCCCCGTCGCCGTCGATGCCGTGCCCGGCCCACGTCCCGGGGATGAACTGGGCGATGCCCCGGGCGTTGGCCGGCGAGACGATGGTCGGGTTCCAGCCGCTCTCCTGGTAGAGCTGGGCGGCGAGGAGCGCGGGGTTGATGGCCGGACAGAGGTTGCCCCACTTCTGCACCAGCCCCTGGTACGCGGCGGGCACCGCCCCCTTCGCGAGGGCCACGGTCCCGTTCTTGCCGCCGGCCCCGCCGATGAGCCCCGCGGCGGCGGAGTAGGTCCCGACGACGATCAGGGCGACAAAGCTGAGGCAGACACCGAACACCCCACCGGCCACCAGCCACGCTCCGCGCGCCTTACGCACCGTCAACCACCCCTCGGCTCCTGGCAGTACGCCCCGCCACGCCAGTCTAGGCGCGGCCCTCCCGCTCGTCCCCCACGACGGCTCCGACGCCGCCCCAAAGGTGCCACAACGACAATCATTGCCCGGAGTCACCCTCCGTGATACACAGAGTGACCATACGCGTCTTCGCATACAAACCGGCCGCACCGTCGCAGGTCAAGACGGTCAGATCGGTCAAGTGTGCGGTGATCGGGTAAAGAGAGCCGTCAAGCCGTCACACGCGAGCGGTTTCATCAGCGAAGATAGGTCGACGACCCATGCCGTCCGGCAAGGGCCGACGAACTACCCAACAGGGGCGGTGAGTTACATGTACCTGGCGGCCGAGAAGGGCGACATCACCACCATCATCGGTGGAATCGCCCCGAACTGGGGGCCTTTCGGGAGCCTGGGCGCCGAGGCGAAGGTGATGATCGAGGTCGTGATGGCCGTGGCCATCCTGCTCTGCCTCGGCATCGCCATCTGGGGAGCCGCCAAACAGCGCATCGGGGCGACCGCGCTGCGCGACACCTTCAGCGCGGAGCAGGGCAAGGGCCTGATCGTGGCCGGTCTGACCGGCGTCTTCATCATCGGCTCTCTGGGGACGCTCTTCACCATCGTGTACGGGATGGCCGTCTAACCCGTTTCTCACCACCGAGGTCGCGTTCCCTGATGTCCAGTCACCACGCCGCGCCCACGCGGCCACCAGCAGGGTCTTTGCCGTACCCGCGAACGGCCGAAGGGGCGTACCCGGCATGAGCCTCGGCGACGAACACGACGGCCAGACCCGCACCCGCCTCCCTGAGACCGGCGCACCCCGTCCACCCGCCCGCAGCTCCCGCTCCCTCGTCGCGGTCGTCGGCGTCGTGGTCCTCCTGATCGCCGCCATCGCCCTCGCCAACCGCGGCGACGGCGGCCCCGCCGACACCCCGTCCGGCACCCCCGGCGCCGGCGCCCGCTCCGCCGCCCCCACCGCGGCCACCGGCACCCGCCCGGTCACCGGCCGCAACGGCGACATCCCGGCGGGCTTCGCACGCGACGAACAGGGCGCGCAGAGCGCGGCGGCCAACTACGCCGTGGCGCTGGGCTCGGTGGACATGTTCCAGCGCGGCCCCCGCGAGAGCATCGTCCGGGCCACCCACGACCCGGCCGTCGCGGACGCGCTGGTGAGGAACCTCGATACCTCCTACTCGACCGCGTTCCTGGCCGAGATCGGCCTCGACGCCAACGGCACCGCCCCCAGCGGACTGACCTTCGTCTCCCGGACCGTCCCGGTCGGCACGAAGGTCAAGGACTTCACCGGCGACACCGCCACCGTGGAGGTCTGGTCCACCGGACTCGTGGGACTCGCCGGCGAGGGCTCGACCAAGCCGGTCACATCGACGTGGTTCACCCTCACCGAGAAGCTCCGCTGGGTCGGCGACGACTGGAAGATCGTCGGCTCGGAGCAGGCCGAGGGCCCCACGCCCGTCAACGGCGACAACCGCGCCTCCCTCGCGGACGACATCGCCAAGGCCGTCGAGGGTTACGGAGGCTTCACCTATGCCCGCTGACCGACGCTTCCCGCTGCGCGTGCTGGGCACGGCCGTGGCCGCCGTCCCCGCCACGCTCGTCCTGCTGGCCTCCCGCGCCTACGCGGCCCCGACCCCCACGCCGACCACCACCCCGAGCTCCACGCCCTCGCCGGGGGCCAGCAACAACCCCTGCGCGCTCATCGTGGGGCAGGCGCGGGAGTACTGCGAGAACGGCCAGAAGGCGGGCGGCTCTGGCCCCCGCATCACCGACCCCACCAACAACCCCGATCCCCTCGCGTCCCTCGCCAACGGCTGTGCCAAGGCCGCCGCCTGGGTCGTCGACACCCTCTCGGCCGCCGTCAAGCAGACCGCCGAAGTCGACTTCACCAACATGCAGTTCCTCGGCCGCTACGCCATCGTCTTCGCGGCCGCCACCTTCCTCACCCTGCTCCTCTGGCTGCTCGCCGTCGCCAAGCGCGCCATCCGCGGCGTGCCGCTGACCACCGCGCTCTCCGAGGCGATCGGGTTCCTCTGGCTGACCGTCCTGGCGTCCGCCTTCACCCCGCTCATCCTGTACACCGTCGTCAACGCCACCGACGCCATCACCGAGGTCATCGCCTCCGGCACCGGCCAGCAGACCGACGTCTTCTTCGGCAGCTTCAAGCAGGCCCTGGAGAAGGGCGACAGCATCGGCGGCGGCCCGATCATGCTGATCATCGTCTCCCTCGTGACCGTCCTCGCCGCCGGCGTGCTCTACCTCGAACTCGTCCTGCGCGCCGTGCTGCTCTACGTCGGCGCCCTCCTCGGCGTCGTCGTCTACGCCGGGCTCGTCGACAAGAACATGTGGGGCCACGTCCGCCGCTGGGCCGGCATCATGATCGCGGTGATCCTGGTCAAGCCGGTCATCGTCATCGTCCTCGGACTCGCCGGCGCCCTCTCCTCCGGCACCGGCCCGGACTCCTTCTCCGCCGTGGTGTCCGGCCTCGCGATCATCCTGCTGGCGATCTTCGCCTCCGCCATGATCTACCGCTTCGTCCCCGGCTTCGGCGACGAGATCGTCGCCTCCCGCAACAACCGCCTCCACCGCGCCGGCGAGAACACGGCGGCCGCCGTCATCTCCTCCCCCGCCTCCCTCGTCTCCCAGGGCATCAAGACCCACAGCACCCGAGGCGACGGCGGCCAGGGCGGCGGTCAGGGCGGCGGCGCCCCCCGCCCGGCCAACCCGCTCTCCGGCGGCGTCGCCGCCCACAGCAGCCGCGGCAGCTCCTCGGGCGGCTCCGCCACGCCGCCGCCCCCGCCCCGGAGCGGCAGCCCCACCGCGGGCACCCCGCACACCAGCCGTAGCAGCAACAGCAAGAACTCAGGAGGTGGAGGGCGTTGACGACCCAGTCCCAGCCGGTCTCGCCCCGCCGCACGTATCTGATCGGCCGCGCCCGGCCGAACGCGATCGTCGGCAAGAACCGCGAGACCGGCGAGATCGCGCTGATCATCGCCGGTGCCTTCCTCGGCATGATGAGCGGACTGATCGTCCCCGTCCTGTCCCTGCGCATCGCCCTGCTCACGGGCTTCCCGATGCTCGCGCTGGCCGCGGTCTACGTCCCGTACAAGCACCGCACCTTCTACAAGTGGTTCGAGATCAACCGCAGCTACAAGCGCATGCTCAAGCGCGGCACCGCCTACCGCTCCGGCACCATCGAGGCCGGCACCCGCCTCGACGGCCGCGAGGTCGAGATCGGCCCGCCGCCCGGCATCGGCCGCATCGGCTGGCTCGCCGCCCCCTTCGGCCCGGACGAGATCGCCGTCCTGCTGCACGCCGACCGCCGCACCGTCACCGCCGCCATCGAGATCGAGGGCCCCGGCGTGGGCCTGCGCGACTCGGAGGACCAGGAAGCCCTCGTCGACCGCTTCGGCACCCTGCTCAAGCACGTCGCCAACGGGGACGGCTTCGTCACCCGCCTCCAGATGCTCGCCCGCACCCTCCCCGCCGACCCCGACGCCCACGCCAAGGACGTCGCCCAGCGCGGCGACCACCAGGCCCCCGGCTGGCTCCAGGAGTCGTACGAGCAGCTCCAGTCGATGGTCTCCACCTCCAGCGAGCAGCACCGCGCCTACCTCGTGGCCTGCATGCACTACACCCGCGAACTCGCCGCCGAGGCCAACGCCATGGCCCGCGCCGCCCGGCACGCCTCCGGCGCCCGCAAGCTCGACCGCGACGCCGGACTCGCCGTCGTCATGGCCCGCGAGCTCACCGACATCTGCGCCCGCCTCGCCGAGGCCGACATCCGCGTCCGCCAGCCCCTTGGCCAGTCCCGGCTCGCCTCCCTCGTGCACTCCATGTACGACCCGGACCACCCCATCGACCACATCCAGGCGATGACGAAGCGGAACGCCTGGCCGGCCGAGCTGGACGCCATGGAGGCCACCTACCTCCAGGCCAAGACCCGCGAGTCCGCCACCCGCGCCCCCTGGTGCCACGCCACCGCCTGGGTCAAGGAGTGGCCGATGACCCCCGTGGGCGTCAACTTCCTCGCCCCGCTCCTCGTCCACACCCCCGACGTCATCCGCACGGTCGCCGTCACCATGGACCTGGAGCCCACCGAGGTCGCCATCGAGCGCATGCTCACGGAGAAGACCAACGACGAGGCGGAGGCCTCCCGGCAGGCCAAGATGAACCGCACCGTCGACCCCCGCGACATCGCCGCCCACGGCCGGCTCGACCAGCGGGGTGAAGATCTCGCCAGCGGCGCTGCGGGCGTCAACCTCGTCGGGTACATCACCGTATCGTCGCGCTCGCCCGAGGCCCTGGCCCGGGACAAGCGCACGATCAGGGCCTCCGCCGGCAAGTCGTACCTCAAGCTGGAGTGGTGCGACCGCGAGCACCACCGGGCCTTTGTGAACACCTTGCCGTTCGCGACCGGCATCCGCCGCTAGGGCCGAAGGGGCACAGACCGATGCGAGATCCGCTGTCCGTCCTCACCGAAGCCTTCACCTCCTTCCTCTTCGGCAAGGTCGAGACGACCCGCCTGCCCGTCCGCACCTCCACGGGCCAGGCCCAGGCCGTCTACCTGCCGACCGCGGCCCCCGGCCTCGGCGACTCCGGCGTGATCATCGGCCGCGAGGTCTACAGCGGCAAGGGGTACATCTACGACCCCTTCCAGCTGTACGGCCAGCAGCTGCCGGCCCCCCACTGGCTGGTCCTGGGCGAATCCGGCAACGGCAAGTCCGCCCTGGAGAAGACCTACGTCCTGCGCCAGCTCCGCTTCCGCGACCGCCAGGTCGTGGTGCTGGACGCCCAGGGCGAGGACGGCGTCGGCGAATGGAACCTCATCGCCCAGGAGCTGGGGATAACCCCCATCCGCCTGGACCCGATGGTCGCCAACGACGACGGCATCCGCCTCAACCCCCTCGACCCCTCCATCACCACCACCGGCCAGCTCGCCCTCCTGCGCACCATCATCGAGGTGGCGATGGGCCACGGCCTGGACGAGCGCTCCGGCTTCGCGCTCAAGGTGGCCCACGCCTACGTCAACGAGCACATCACCGACCGCCAGCCGATCCTCACGGACATCGTCGAGCAACTGCGCCACCCCGAGGCGGAATCCGCCGAGGCGATGAACGTCGACATAGACGATGTACGGGCCTGGGGCCTCGACGTCGCCCTCGTCCTCGACCGCCTGGTCGACGGCGACCTGCGCGGCATGTTCGACGGGCCCACGACGGTCGGCATCGACCTGGACGCCCCCCCTCATCGTCTTCGACCTGTCCCACATCGACCGCAACTCCATCGCCATGCCGATCCTCATGGCGATCGTCGGCGTGTGGCTGGAACACACCTGGATCCGCCCCGACCGGAAGAAGCGCATCTTCCTCGTCGAGGAGGCCTGGCACATCATCAACAGCCCCTTCGTGGCCCAGCTGTTCCAGCGCCTCCTGAAGTTCGGCCGCCGCCTCGGCCTGTCCTTCGTGGCCGTCGTCCACCACCTCTCCGACGTGGTGGACGGAGCAGCGGCAAAGGAAGCGGCGGCGATCCTCAAGATGGCCTCCACCCGCACGATCTACGCCCAGAAGGCCGACGAGGCCCGCAACACCGGCCGCGTCCTCGGCCTGCCCCGCTGGGCGGTGGAGATCATCCCGACCCTCACCCCCGGCATCGCGGTCTGGGACGTCAACGGCAACGTCCAGGTGGTCAAACACCTCATCACCGAACGCGAACGCCCCCTGGTCTACACGGACCGCGCGATGACCGAGTCGTCCACCACCGACCCGGAACTCGAATGGGAGACCGAGCAGCGCGCGATCCTCATCGAGCAGCAGATGAACGACCCCCAGTCGACGGTGGCGTAAGACATGCAAAGGGAACGGCACCAGGCCGGCGGCATCCCCGACGGCCTGGTGGTGGGCCTCCTGGCCCTCCTCATCGGCCTGGCCGTCCTCATCTGGACGGCCACCGGCCTCTCCGCCCTGTTCACCCACGGCGGCTGGCCCCCGGGCGTCACCTTCGCCCGCACCCCCCCAGGCCCTCCGCTCCCTCATGACCGCCCCCACCGACCTCCCCGCCGCCTGGCCCGGCACCCCGGCCACCGCCCTCCCGGGCTACGGCCTGTTCTGGGGCCTGGCCATCGGCGAGGCGATGATCCTGGCCGTCCTCACCGTCTTCACCCTCGGCACCCTCGCCCGCTGGAAGGCGGTCCGCGCGAACCGCAGGGCGGGCGGGTACGAGCAGACGACGACGGCGGGAAGGGGTCCGGGGCCGGAGCGGGGGAGGGAGGTGTCCGGACGTGGCGGCGCCCGTAACGAGCGAAGCGAAGTGAAGGTCGCAGTCCGGACACCTCCCTCCCCCGCGGAGGTCCCGGACCCCGCGGACCCCCGTCCCACCCCGGACCCCCGTCCCACCCCGGACCCCCGTCCCACCCCGGACCCTCAGCCTCAGGCGGTCCCGGCGCCCCGTACGGACACCACCACCCCGCGCCTCGTCTACGCCCCCGCCGCCACCCGCCGCCCCACCGCCGCCCAAGCCGTACGCGACGCCGAGGGCGCCGTCCTCGTCGTCACCTCCGACCCCACCCTGTGGACGGAGACCAAGGACGCCCGCGGCAAGCTGGGCCCCGTCCTCGTCTACGACCCCGGCCACCTCTGCGACACCCCGGCCCGCCTCCACTGGAACCCGGCCGAAGGCTGCGAGGACCCGGCCGTGGCAGGGGAGCGGGCGGCCGCGCTGCTCGCCCCCGTCCGCCCCCAGGCCCGCCTGGACGCGGCCCTCGCCGACACCGCGGAAACGCTCCTGCGCGGCTGGCTGCACGCCGCCGCGATCGACGGCCGCCCGTTCAAGCAGGTCCACCGCTGGGCCCAGGGCACCGACGCCCACGACCCGGTCCGGATCCTCCGCACCCACCCCAAGGCGAGCTCCGGCCAGGCCGGCCTCCTGGAATCCGCCCTCACGGCCCACCCCGAACGCCGCCAGGCGGCCCAGGAACTGACGGCCCGTACCCTCTCCGCGCTCTCCTCGATCCACATCAGAGAGGCCTGCACGGCGAATCGAACGGATTCCCTGACGCTCGCATCTTTCGTCGCCGAACAGGGCACCCTCTACGTGGTGGGTGAACCGATCGAGGATCCGCGCACCCACCCGGGCGCGATGCCCTTGCTCACCGCGCTCGTCGCAAGCGTGGTCGAGCACGGCCGCCGCATGGCCGCACGGTCATCCGACGGTCGGCTCGACCCACCACTGAGCCTCGTCCTCGACGACATCGCGGCCGTCGCCCCGCTCCCCCGGCTCCCCGAACTCCTCGCCGACGGAGCCGCACAGGGCCTGCCGACCCTCGCCCTGATGCGCTCACGGGAACAGGCCAGGTCCCGCTGGCCCGACCCCCTCCCCACCGCCACCGCCTAGGGACGCGGGAACGCGTACTCCAACTCGTACGTGCCGTCGTCCCCCGGCATCGCGACCTTCCCGCCCGTCGGCGCGAAGCCGAACCGCCGGTAGAACGCCGCGGCACGCGCGTTCTCCTCGTGGACGTACAGCCGCACCTGGGCGATCGCCGGCTCCGGCAGCGTCCAGGACCACTCCACGGCCGCCCGGAACAGCGCGTCGATCACGCCGGCACCGCGCGCCTCCGGCCGCACGTACACGCCCACGATGTGCGTCTGGTCGACCGTGGCCGCCTCGCCGAACCGCACCTCGCCCGTCGGCCGCTCCACCAGCACGGTCACCGTGCCGACCCAGCGCCCGTCCGGCGTCTCGGCCACGAACTGCCGCACCCCGCCGCCCCCGCTGTCGGACGCGCCCTCCGCGCGCTCCTGCCAGAAGGAGTCGGGCCGCTGGACGGCGTCCTCGTAGGTGTCGAGGAAGGCGATGGAGGCCACCGGGTCCTGGAGGGCGGCCAGCCGGATCTCGCGGCTCGGCTCCCACTCGTCGGCCCGGATCACACGTATAGAAAAGTCCATGCCCGAAATCCTGGCGACCCGGCACCCCACCTGACAAGGGCTTTTGTCAGGCCCCACCCCCACCCAGAGCCCACCCAAAGCCGACCCGCAACCAACCCGCATCCACCCCACAACCGACCCACCCCGTCGTACCCCGGTACTACGCCCGCACCCCCTCCCCCACCCGAGGTCCGACGCCCCGCCCCACCCCCCTCCCTACCGTCGGAAGCATGATCCGAGCGGAAGAACTCACCAAGCGCTACGGCACCCGAACGGTCGTCCAGGACCTCTCCTTCACCGTCCGCCCCGGCACCGTCACCGGCTTCCTCGGCCCCAACGGCGCGGGAAAGTCCACCACCCTGCGCATGCTCCTCGGCCTCGACGCCCCCACCCGCGGCCGCGCCACGATCGCCGGCCGCGCCTACGCCGAGCACCCGGCCCCGCTCACCCGGGCCGGCGCCCTCCTCGAAGCACGCTCCCTGCACCCGGGCCGCTCGGCCCGCCACCACCTCACGGCCCTCGCACTCACCCACGGCATCCCCCGCTCCCGCGTCGCCCACGTCCTGGCCGTCACCGGTCTCACCGAGGTCGCCGACCGCCGGGTGAAGGGCTTCTCCCTCGGCATGGGCCAACGCCTGGGCATCGCCGCCGCCCTCCTCGGCGACCCGGCCGCCGTCATCCTCGACGAGCCGGTCAACGGCCTCGACCCCGAGGGCGTGCGCTGGATCCGCACCCTCCTCACCTCGCTGGCCGCCGAAGGCCGCACGGTCCTGGTCTCCTCGCACCTGATGGGCGAGATGGCACTGACCGCCGACCACCTGATCGTCATCGGCAAGGGCCGGCTCCTCGCCGACACCACCGTCGCCGAACTCGTCCGCCAGGCCGGCGGCTCCACCGTCAAGGTCGTCACGCCCGAGGCCGACCGCCTGCGCGGGCTGCTCCCCGGCGCGACCCGCATCACCGTCGACCCCCTCGACGCCCCCGACACGCTCCACGTCTCGGGCCTGGACGCCCCGGAGATCGGCCGCGCCGCCGCGACCCACGGCGTACCGCTGTACGAACTCACCCCGCAGACCGCCTCCCTGGAGCAGGCGTTCATGGACCTCACCCACGACTCCGTCGAGTACCAGGGAGCCCCGGCATGACCACCCCAACCACCCCCACCACACCCACCACGTACCCTCGCGTCACCCACGCCCGCGTCCTGCACGCCGAATGGCACAAGCTGTGGACGGTCCGCTCCACCTGGGCGACCCTCCTCGCCACGGTCGCCCTGGTCCTCGGCGTCGGCGTCCTGATGGGCGCCACGTACACCTCCGGCGGCGGCGACGCCGACGTCGACACGGTCGTCCTCACCCTGTACGGCTCGCAGCTCGGCGCGGTCTCCCTCGCCGTCCTCGGCATCCTGCTGACGGCGGGCGAGTACGCGACCGGCCTGGCCCGCGCCACGTTCACCGCCGTCCCGCGCCGCCTGCCGGTGCTGTGGGCGAAGGCCGCGGCCTACACGGCGGCCGTCCTCCCGCTCTCCCTCGCCACGGCGCTGCTGACCTTCACCGTGGCCCAGGTCTTCCTCGACGACACCGACCAGGCCGCCTCCCTCACCGACGACGGCGTCCTCACCGCACTCGCGGGCAACGCCGCGGGCGGCACCCTGCTGGGCCTCGTCGCCCTCGGCCTGGGCGCCGCGCTCCGCTCGGTACCGGGCGCGCTGGGCGCCTTCATCGGCGGAGTGCTGGTGCTGCCGCAGGTCCTCGCGACGCTCCCGTACGCGTGGGTGGAGACGGCCGTCCGCCACTTCCCCGTCCAGGCGGCCGGCGCCCTCGGCACGGCCACCCCGGCCCCCGGAGCACCCACGCCCGGCGCCGCACTCCTCACGCTGCTGCTGTGGGCGGCCGCGGCACTCGCCGTCCCCGCGCTGTCGCTGCGGCGCCGCGACGTATGAGGATGGCGCGATGACCACGGACCTGAGCGGCGCCCTGAACGGACTGACCTCCCGGGTACGGGACTTCGACGCGTCCCGCCCCCGGGTGTGGGACGCGGCCCTGGCCCTGTTCTGGACGGGCGCCGCGCTCGTGGACGCGTCGGGCGGCTGGCGCAGCACCGCCGCCGACCCGACCGTCCCGGCCGCGCTGGTGACCGGCACGACCCTGGCGATGACGCTCCCGCTGTACGCGCGCCGCCGCCACCCCGCGGCCGTCCTCGCCGTACTGGCCTGCGCGGCCGTGGTCAGCGCCGCCTCGGGGGCCTTCCTCCAGGCCGCCTACCTCCAGGCGATCCCGCTCTTCCACCTCGCCCGCACCCGCCCGCCCCGCGCCCTGCTGTCCCCGGCCGCGCTCCTCGTGGCCCCCCTGGCCGTGGGCGCCGTCCGCTTCCCCCAGGACTCCTGGGGCAGCCGTCTCCTCCCCGCCCTCCTCACGTACGCCCTCGCCGTCCTCCTCGGCGTCACCGTCCGCTCCCGCGAGGAGCGGCGCGACCGTGAGGTCCGTCTGGCGGCGGCGTCCGAACGGGCCCGCATCGCCCGGGAGATGCACGACATCATCGGCCACAGCCTGTCGGTCATCACGGGCCTGGCCGACGGCGGCCGGTACGCGGCGGCCAAGAGCCCCGAACGCGCCGCCCAGGCCCTGGACGCCATCGGCATCACGAGCCGCGAGGCCCTGGCCGACCTCCGCCGCCTCCTCGGGGTGCTGCGGGAGGACGGCGGACCGACCGGGGTACGGGACCCCCAGCCGACCCTGGCGGATCTGGAACCCCTGATCGCCGGCGTACGCGGCGCGGGCCTCCCGGTCCGCGCCGAGCTGCCCCCGGTGGACCACGCGCTGTCCCCCGGAGCGCAGTTGACGGTCTATCGGGTGGTGCAGGAAGCCCTCACGAACACGCTGAAGCACGCGGGCCCGGGCGCGGAGGCGACGGTGGAGCTCACGTACACCCGGGACGCCCTGGTCGCCACGGTCACGGACACGGGCAAGGACACGGGCAAGGGCACGGGCAAGGGCACGGGGACGGCCCCGGCCTCGGGCAGGGCCTCGGGCAGGCGGACCGGCACGGCCGGTCAGGGCCTGGCCGGAATGCGCGAGCGCGCGGCGCTCTACGACGGCACACTCGAATGCGGCCAGCCGCCGACCGGCGGCTGGCGCGTTCGGCTCCGACTTCCCCGGGAGGACTCCCCCTCGTGACGACCGTTCTCATCGCGGACGACCAGGCGATGCAGCGCTTCGGCTTCCGCATGCTGCTGGAGAGCCAGGACGACATGACCGTGGTCGGCGAGGCCGCGAACGGCACCGAGGCCGTCCGTCTCGTCGACCGGCACCGTCCGGACGTGGTCCTGATGGACGTCCGGATGCCGGGCCTGGACGGCATCGAGGCCACCCGCCGGATCGTCGCCACCGGCGCCCGCACCCGGGTCCTGATCGTCACCACCTTCGACCAGGACGCGTACGCGTACGACGGCCTGCGCGCCGGTGCGAGCGGCTTCCTGGTGAAGGACGCCCAGCCGGAGGAACTCCTCGCCGGCGTCCGCGCGGTGGCGAGCGGCGACGCTGTGGTGGCTCCGTCCCTGACCCGCCGTCTCCTGGACGCGTACGTGCACCACCTGCCGGCGTCGGCCACGGCACGGCAGCCCCGGGAGCAGGACCCTCGTCTGTCGGCCCTGACCGACCGGGAACGCGAGATCCTCACGGTCATCGGCCAGGGCTGGACCAACACGGAGATCGCCACCCGGCTGCACCTGGCCGAGTCCACGGTGAAGACCCACGTGACCCGGATCCTGTCGAAGACGGGCTCCCGCGACCGGGTCCAGGCCGTCATCCTGGCCTACGACACGGGCCTGGTACAGCCGGCCTGAGCGGCTCGAATCCGGCCTCTGAACGGCCCCTGAACGCAGAAAAGCCCCGCACCATAAGGTGCGGGGCTTTCCCACAATGATTGTTCGGCGGCGTCCTACTCTCCCACAGGGTCCCCCCTGCAGTACCATCGGCGCTGAAAGGCTTAGCTTCCGGGTTCGGAATGTAACCGGGCGTTTCCCTAACGCTATGACCACCGAAACACTATGAAGTTGAACTCAAGCCGCACCCCCCACAGGAGGGGCGAGTTCGTTACTTCAGAACTAACACAGTGGACGCGAGCAACTGAGGACAAGCCCTCGGCCTATTAGTACCGGTCAGCTCCACCCATTACTGGGCTTCCACATCCGGCCTATCAACCCAGTCGTCTACTGGGAGCCTTACCCTCTCAAGGAGGTGGGAATACTCATCTCGAAGCAGGCTTCCCGCTTAGATGCTTTCAGCGGTTATCCCTCCCGAACGTAGCCAACCAGCCATGCCCTTGGCAGGACAACTGGCACACCAGAGGTTCGTCCGTCCCGGTCCTCTCGTACTAGGGACAGCCCTTCTCAATATTCCTACGCGCACAGCGGATAGGGACCGAACTGTCTCACGACGTTCTAAACCCAGCTCGCGTACCGCTTTAATGGGCGAACAGCCCAACCCTTGGGACCGACTCCAGCCCCAGGATGCGACGAGCCGACATCGAGGTGCCAAACCATCCCGTCGATATGGACTCTTGGGGAAGATCAGCCTGTTATCCCCGGGGTACCTTTTATCCGTTGAGCGACGGCGCTTCCACAAGCCACCGCCGGATCACTAGTCCCGACTTTCGTCCCTGCTCGACCCGTCGGTCTCACAGTCAAGCTCCCTTGTGCACTTACACTCAACACCTGATTGCCAACCAGGCTGAGGGAACCTTTGGGCGCCTCCGTTACCCTTTGGGAGGCAACCGCCCCAGTTAAACTACCCATCAGACACTGTCCCTGATCCGGATCACGGACCGAGGTTAGACATCCAGCACGACCAGAGTGGTATTTCAACGGCGACTCCACCATGACTGGCGTCACGGCTTCAAAGTCTCCCACCTATCCTACACAAGCCGAACCGAACACCAATATCAAACTGTAGTAAAGGTCCCGGGGTCTTTCCGTCCTGCTGCGCGAAACGAGCATCTTTACTCGTAGTGCAATTTCACCGGGCCTATGGTTGAGACAGTCGAGAAGTCGTTACGCCATTCGTGCAGGTCGGAACTTACCCGACAAGGAATTTCGCTACCTTAGGATGGTTATAGTTACCACCGCCGTTTACTGGCGCTTAAGTTCTCAGCTTCGCCCTGTCGAAACAGAGCTAACCGGTCCCCTTAACGTTCCAGCACCGGGCAGGCGTCAGTCCGTATACATCGCCTTACGGCTTCGCACGGACCTGTGTTTTTAGTAAACAGTCGCTTCTCGCTGGTCTCTGCGGCCACCCCCAGCTCACGGAGTAAATCCGATCACCAGTGATGGCCCCCCTTCTCCCGAAGTTACGGGGGCATTTTGCCGAGTTCCTTAACCATAGTTCACCCGAACGCCTCGGTATTCTCTACCTGACCACCTGAGTCGGTTTAGGGTACGGGCCGCCATGAAACTCGCTAGAGGCTTTTCTCGACAGCATAGGATCATCCACTTCACCACAATCGGCTCGGCATCAGGTCTCAGCCTTAATGTGTGACGGATTTGCCTATCACACGGCCTACACCCTTACCCCGGGACAACCACCGCCCGGGCTGGACTACCTTCCTGCGTCACCCCATCGCTTACCTACTACCACCTTGGGTCAGCGGCTCCACCACTCCCCTTTGCCCGAAGGCTCCGGGGCGGCTTCACGGCCTTAGCATTAATGGGCTCGATATTGGGCGTTTCAAAGCGGGTACCGGAATATCAACCGGTTGTCCATCGACTACGCCTGTCGGCCTCGCCTTAGGTCCCGACTTACCCTGGGCAGATCAGCTTGACCCAGGAACCCTTAGTCAATCGGCGCACACGTTTCTCACGTGTGTATCGCTACTCATGCCTGCATTCTCACTCGTGAACCGTCCACAACTCGCTTCCGCGGCTGCTTCACCCGGCACACGACGCTCCCCTACCCATCACAGCACCCGTTGGGGCTTATTGCTGCAATGACACGACTTCGGCGGTACGCTTGAGCCCCGCTACATTGTCGGCGCGGAATCACTTGACCAGTGAGCTATTACGCACTCTTTCAAGGGTGGCTGCTTCTAAGCCAACCTCCTGGTTGTCTCTGCGACTCCACATCCTTTCCCACTTAGCGTACGCTTAGGGGCCTTAGTCGATGCTCTGGGCTGTTTCCCTCTCGACCATGGAGCTTATCCCCCACAGTCTCACTGCCGTGCTCTCACTTACCGGCATTCGGAGTTTGGCTAAGGTCAGTAACCCGGTAGGGCCCATCGCCTATCCAGTGCTCTACCTCCGGCAAGAAACACACGACGCTGCACCTAAATGCATTTCGGGGAGAACCAGCTATCACGGAGTTTGATTGGCCTTTCACCCCTAACCACAGGTCATCCCCCAGGTTTTCAACCCTGGTGGGTTCGGTCCTCCACGAAGTCTTACCTCCGCTTCAACCTGCCCATGGCTAGATCACTCCGCTTCGGGTCTTGAGCGTGCTACTGAATCGCCCTATTCGGACTCGCTTTCGCTACGGCTTCCCCACACGGGTTAACCTCGCAACACACCGCAAACTCGCAGGCTCATTCTTCAAAAGGCACGCAGTCACGAGATGCAAGCAAGCTTGCATCCGACGCTCCCACGGCTTGTAGGCACACGGTTTCAGGTACTATTTCACTCCGCTCCCGCGGTACTTTTCACCATTCCCTCACGGTACTATCCGCTATCGGTCACCAGGGAATATTTAGGCTTAGCGGGTGGTCCCGCCAGATTCACACGGGATTTCTCGGGCCCCGTGCTACTTGGGTGTCTCTTAAACGAGCCGCATGAATTTCAGCTACGGGGGTCTTACCCTCTACGCCGGACCTTTCGCATGTCCTTCGCCTATCCATACGGTTTCTGACTCGTCTCACAGCCGGCAGACTGTGAAAAAGAGATCCCACAACCCCGCATGCGCAACCCCTGCCGGGTCTCACACGCATACGGTTTGGCCTCATCCGGTTTCGCTCGCCACTACTCCCGGAATCACGGTTGTTTTCTCTTCCTGAGGGTACTGAGATGTTTCACTTCCCCTCGTTCCCTCCACATGCCCTATGTGTTCAGGCATGGGTGACAGCCCATGACGACTGCCGGGTTTCCCCATTCGGAAACCCCCGGATCAAAGCCTGGTTGACGGCTCCCCGGGGACTATCGTGGCCTCCCACGTCCTTCATCGGTTCCTGGTGCCAAGGCATCCACCGTGCGCCCTTAAAAACTTGGCCACAGATGCTCGCGTCCACTGTGTAGTTCTCAAGCAACGACCAGCCACCCATCACCCTGACCCATACGGATCAAGTTCACTGGGGCCGGCATCGCGAAGGCAGACCTTTCGGCCGTACCCTCAGATACCCAACAACGTGCCAAGCGTGAGCACCATCCGTGTTCCCCGTTCCACGCCGAAGCAGTACTAGGAGACCTTCAGGTCACTCACGCCAACTAATCAACGTTCCACCCATGAGCTGACCGTGCAGAACGTTTGCCTGCAATCGGTACTGTGCTCCTTAGAAAGGAGGTGATCCAGCCGCACCTTCCGGTACGGCTACCTTGTTACGACTTCGTCCCAATCGCCAGTCCCACCTTCGACAGCTCCCTCCCACAAGGGGTTGGGCCACCGGCTTCGGGTGTTACCGACTTTCGTGACGTGACGGGCGGTGTGTACAAGGCCCGGGAACGTATTCACCGCAGCAATGCTGATCTGCGATTACTAGCAACTCCGACTTCATGGGGTCGAGTTGCAGACCCCAATCCGAACTGAGACCGGCTTTTTGAGATTCGCTCCGCCTCGCGGCATCGCAGCTCTTTGTACCGGCCATTGTAGCACGTGTGCAGCCCAAGACATAAGGGGCATGATGACTTGACGTCGTCCCCACCTTCCTCCGAGTTGACCCCGGCGGTCTCCTGTGAGTCCCCATCACCCCGAAGGGCATGCTGGCAACACAGGACAAGGGTTGCGCTCGTTGCGGGACTTAACCCAACATCTCACGACACGAGCTGACGACAGCCATGCACCACCTGTATACCGACCACAAGGGGGGCACTATCTCTAATGCTTTCCGGTATATGTCAAGCCTTGGTAAGGTTCTTCGCGTTGCGTCGAATTAAGCCACATGCTCCGCTGCTTGTGCGGGCCCCCGTCAATTCCTTTGAGTTTTAGCCTTGCGGCCGTACTCCCCAGGCGGGGAACTTAATGCGTTAGCTGCGGCACCGACGACGTGGAATGTCGCCAACACCTAGTTCCCAACGTTTACGGCGTGGACTACCAGGGTATCTAATCCTGTTCGCTCCCCACGCTTTCGCTCCTCAGCGTCAGTAATGGCCCAGAGATCCGCCTTCGCCACCGGTGTTCCTCCTGATATCTGCGCATTTCACCGCTACACCAGGAATTCCGATCTCCCCTACCACACTCTAGCCTGCCCGTATCGGATGCAGACCCGGGGTTAAGCCCCGGGCTTTCACACCCGACGTGACAAGCCGCCTACGAGCTCTTTACGCCCAATAATTCCGGACAACGCTTGCGCCCTACGTATTACCGCGGCTGCTGGCACGTAGTTAGCCGGCGCTTCTTCTGCAGGTACCGTCACTTTCGCTTCTTCCCTGCTGAAAGAGGTTTACAACCCGAAGGCCGTCATCCCTCACGCGGCGTCGCTGCATCAGGCTTTCGCCCATTGTGCAATATTCCCCACTGCTGCCTCCCGTAGGAGTCTGGGCCGTGTCTCAGTCCCAGTGTGGCCGGTCGCCCTCTCAGGCCGGCTACCCGTCGTCGCCTTGGTGAGCCGTTACCTCACCAACAAGCTGATAGGCCGCGGGCTCATCCTTCACCGCCGGAGCTTTCCACCCGCCGAGATGCCTCGGCAGGTCGTATCCGGTATTAGACCCCGTTTCCAGGGCTTGTCCCAGAGTGAAGGGCAGATTGCCCACGTGTTACTCACCCGTTCGCCACTAATCCACCCCGAAGGGCTTCATCGTTCGACTTGCATGTGTTAAGCACGCCGCCAGCGTTCGTCCTGAGCCAGGATCAAACTCTCCGTGAATGTTTGCCGGTAATCCGGCTAGACACTCGCGTTGAGCGGGACAGACAAGCCGGAATAGGGCCTGCTGTCCACAGCGTCCTCGCTGTGTGCCACCCCGGAGGGTGGACTTTTTCAAAGGAACCTCGACCATCCGAAGATGGACGGGGTATCAACTAATCTGGCGTTGATTTTTGGCACGCTGTTGAGTTCTCAAGGTGCGGACGCTTCCTTTGTACTTACCCTCTCGGGCTTTCCTCCGGGCGCTTCCTTCGTTCTTGCGTTTCCGACTCTATCAGATCCTTTCGGCGTCTGATTCCCAGTCGGCGGGATTTGTCTTTCCGGCTGTTGGGCCGTTCCGACGTCTCAAACTCTAGCGGATTTTCCCGGCGACTCATAATCGAGTCTTTCGAAATGAATTTCGGCATGCCGAAATTCGTCCCGGTTGGGAGATCGCGCGGAGTTGAGGTTGCCGCGTGAGCGGCGGGATGGCTGTTCCGGAACCGTTCCGGCTCCGTGACAACTCGGAGAACACTACGCGTCCCCCAGGGGGGTGTCAACCCCCGCTTCGCGGCCCCTGTCGCGCCCTCGGTCGGGGCCTCAGTCCAGGTCCGTCAGCCGCCCGCCGGCGTCCGGCTGGGTGAGCTCCACGCGGCGGAGCAGGCGGATCAGCATCTCGCCCAGGGCGCCCCGCTCCTCGGTCGACAGGTCCTGGAGGAGCTCCTCCTCGAAGTCCGTCGCCATGCGCATGGCCTCCAGCCACTTCTGGCGACCCTCGTCGGTCAGCTCGACGATCACGCGCACCCGGTTGTTCTCGTCCCGGTCGCGGGTGACCAGGCCCTCGCCCGCCATGCGGTCGATGCGGTGGGTCATCGCGGCCGGGGTGAGGCCGAGGCGCTTGGCGAGCTCGCCGGGGCCGAGCCGGTAGGGGGCGCCGGAGAGCACGAGGGTCTTGAGGACCTCCCACTCCGCGTTGCTGATGCCGAGGTCGGCGACCTGGCGGCCGTACGCCACGTTCATCCGGCGGTTCAGCCGGCCCAGGGCGGAGACGACCTTCTCGACCTGGGGGTCGAGGTCGCGGAACTCGCGCTGGTAGGCGGCGATCTGCTCGTCGAGGGTCGGCTCCTGCGGTGGCTGCGGGCCGGACTGCTCGGGGGTGTCGGACATGCGGCGAGTATCCCACGCGGGTCGTTGGCGTTGAAGTCCTTCTATGTGTATTGTTAAGGATCTAATTTTAGTGTTGAAGTCTTCAGGGTTCAGAGCTACAGGCCTGAACCCGCGACCGAAGTGGGTGAGTGTGACCAAGGCGATGGGCGCCGCGATGCGCCGGATTCAGGCAGGTAGCGCGCTGAGCGCGTTCGGACTCGGCTTCACCGTGCCGTACCTCTATGTGTACGTCGCTCAGGTGCGGGATCTGGGCGCGACCACGGCGGGCGTCGTGCTGGCCGTCTTCGCCATGGCCGCGCTCGTAGTCCTCCCCTTCAGCGGTCGCGCCATCGACCGGCGCGGGCCGGTGCCCGTGCTGCTCGTGGCCTCCGGCCTCGCCGCGGTCGGCGCGCTCGGGATGGGCCTCGCGTCCTCCGTGCCGGCGGCCGTGGGCGCCGCCGCGCTGCTCGGTGCCGGTACGGCCGTGATGCAGCCGGCGCTGGCGACGATGATCGTCTGGTGCTCGACGCCGGAGACCCGTACGCGCTCCTTCGCCATGCAGTTCTTCCTGCAGAACCTGGGTCTGGGCGTCGGCGGCCTCATCGGCGGCCAGCTGGTCGACGTGAGCCGGCCGGACAGCTTCCTGCTGCTGTTCTCGATCGAGTCCGTGATGTTCCTGGTCCTCGGCGCCATCGCGCTGACCGTCCGGATGCCCGGTTCGCCCGCGCTCCAGGGCGCGCGGCCGGCCGCGGAGAAGGGCGGCGGGGTCCGGGCGCTGCTCCAGCACAAGGCCATGGTGCAGCTGTGCGTGCTGGGCTTCGTGCTCTTCTTCGCCTGCTACGGACAGTTCGAGTCGGGTCTCGCGGCCTACGGCACCGAGGCCGCCGGCATCGCGCCGTCGACGCTGGGCATCGCCCTGGCCGCCAACACGGCCGTCATCGTGGCCGCCCAGTTCCTGGTGCTGAAGTTCGTCGAGCGCCGCAAGCGGACCCGGGTCATCGCGGCGGTCGGTCTGATCTGGACCGTGGCGTGGCTGATCGCCGGGTACGCGGGCCTGGGCCACGGCAGCCAGGCGATGGCGACGGCGGCGTTCATCTCCACGTACGCCCTGTTCGGTCTCGGCGAGGCGATGCTGTCGCCGACCGTGGCGCCGCTGGTGGCCGATCTGGCGCCGGAGTCGATGGTCGGTACGTACAACTCGGCCTTCGCCCTGGTGAAGCAGCTCGCGCTGGCGGTCGGTCCGGCCGTGGGCGGGCCCATGGGGGCCGCGCTGCACGGGCCGTACATCGTGACCTTCGTGCTGTTCTCGCTCGGGATCACGTTCCTCGCGGTCCGGCTCGGCAAGCAGCTCACGCCGGTGCAGAACCAGCCGTCGCTGGCTGCGAAGCCCTCGCGGGTGGTGGCTCAGCACCAGCCCGCGAAGGAGACCGCGTCCGCCTGACCCCCTCTTCAGGAGGGCGGGTCCGGCAGGGCGAACTCGCACCACACCGCTTTACCGCCGCCGGGAGTCCGGCGGCTCCCCCAGGACGAGGCGATCGTCGCGATGATGGAGATCCCGCGACCCGCCTCGTCTTCCGTTTCCGCCCTGCGGCGGCGCGGCAGGTGGTCGTCGCCGTCGGTCACCTCGATGATCAGGCGCCGGTCGGTGCGGCGCAGCCGCAGGCGCATGGGCGGGGTGCCGTGCTGGAGGGAGTTCGCCACCAGCTCGCTGGTGGCGAGGACGCCGAGGTCGCACAGCTCCACCGGGAAGCGCCAGCTGGCGAGCACGCCGGAGGCGAAGGCCCGCGCGCGGGGCGCGGCCTCCACCCCGCCGAGCAGCTCCAGGGCCGCGTTGTGGAAGAGCTCGGCGGTGGCTCCCTTGCGGGCGGGGTGCTGGACGACGAGGACGGCGACGTCGTCATCGTGCTCCGCGGTGATGCCGAGGGAGCGGAGCAGCCGGTCGCAGACGACCTGCGGGGTTCCGGTGGCACCGGAGAGCGCGCGCTCCAGGGCGGCGACGCCCTCGTCGATGTCCTCCCGGCGCCGTTCGACCAGGCCGTCGGTGTAGAGGACGGCGGTGGAACCGGGCGGCAGGGCGATGGTGCCGGAGGTGTGGAGCCAGCCGCCGGTGCCGAGCGGGGGCCCGGTGGGGTCCTCGGCGCGGCGGACGGTGCCGTCCTCGTCGCGGACGAGGATCGGGAGGTGGCCGGCGGAGGCGTAGACGAGCTTGCCCTCGTTGGGGTCGTGGACGGCGTAGACGCAGGTGGCGATCTGGCTGGCGTCGATCTCGGCGGCGAGGCCGTCGAGGAGCTGGAGCACCTCGTGCGGGGGCAGGTCGAGGCGGGCGTAGGCGCGGACGGCGGTGCGCAGCTGGCCCATGACGGCGGCGGCGCGGACGCCGCGGCCCATGACGTCTCCGATGACGAGGGCGGTGCGGCCGGCGCCGAGGGTGATGACGTCGTACCAGTCGCCGCCGACGGCGGCGTCGGCGACGCCGGGCTGGTAGGTGGCGGCGATGCGCAGGTCGTCGGGCTGCTCCAGCTCCTGCGGGAGCAGGGAGCGCTGGAGGGTGACGGCGGTCTCGCGGTGGCGGCGCTCGCTGGCGCGGAGCCGCTCGGCGGCCTCGGCGTGGTCGGTCACGTCGGCGGCGTGGACGAGGACGCCGCCGTCGGGGAGCCGCGGGCTCTCGACGGGCAGGCAGGTGACGGTGTAGGAGCCGCCGTCGTGGGTGCGGCGGCTCTTGACCGTGCGGGGCTTGCCGCTGCGCAGGACCTGGTCCATGAGGGGGATCAGGCCGAGCTCCTCCGCCTCGGGGCAGGTGTCGGCGACGGTGGCGCCGGCGGGGCGGGGGCCGAAGGCGGCGGCGTACGCGTCGTTGACGTACGCGATGCGGTGCTCCGGGCCGTAGGCGAGCGCGACGAGGCCGGGGAGGCGGCCGACGATCTCCCGCACGGTGAAGTCCTCCAGGGCGGGGACCTCTGCGGCGTCGACGGACTCGGCGCCCGGCGCGTCGGCGGCGGGATGCTCCATCTGCGGCCCGTACTCACCGCGGGCAGCGGGCACGGAACCTTCGGTCCCCCGCGCCGCGCGGCGCTGCGTACCGGGGAGCCGGGCGCTCCAACGGGTGAAGTTCACGGATCTGTATGCCTCGTGGTGTCGTTGCCGTGCAGAGTCACTCTGTGCAGGTGTGAGCCCACCTATGGTCACACGTCCAGTGTGGACGAGTGCACTGACAGTGATGTCAGCCCGAGGGCTCGTCCTCGCCGGAGGGCTTGGGCGCGGGTGGGGGTGCGGCGGCGAGTTCGAATTCGGCGCGCGGGTGTTCCAGCGAGCCGAGGGAGACGATCTCGCGTTTGAACAGGCCGGAGAGGGTCCATTCGGCCAGGACGCGGGCCTTGCGGTTGAACGTGGGGACCCGGCTGAGGTGGTAGGCGCGGTGCATGAACCAGGCCGGGTAGCCCTTGAGCTTGCGGCCGTAGACGTGGGCGACTCCTTTGTGGAGGCCGAGCGAGGCTACGGAGCCGACGTACTTGTGTGCGTATTCCTTGAGAGGCTCGCCGCGCAGGGAGGCGGCGATGTTCTCGGCGAGGACCTTGGTCTGCCGGACGGCGTGCTGGGCGTTGGGCGCGCAGACGCGGCCGGGTTCCCCGGCGGTGACGTCGGGGACGGCGGCGGCGTCGCCGGCGGCCCAGGCGTGCTCGACGCCTTCGACGGTGAGCCGGGCGGTGCAGCGCAGCCGTCCGTGCTCGTTGCGGGGCAGGTCGGTGGCTGCGACGAGCGGCGCGGGTTTGACGCCGGCGGTCCACACGACGGTGCGGGTGGGCAGGCGGGTGCCGTCGCTGAGGACGGCGACGCGGCCCTCGCAGGTGTCCAGGCGGGTGCCGAGGCGGACGTCGATGTTGCGGGCGCGCAGCTCGCGGATGGCGTAGCGGCCCATCTCCTCGCCGACCTCCGGGAGGATCCGGTCGGAGGCCTCGACGAGCACCCAGCGCAGGTCCTCGGGCTTGAGGTTGTGGTAGTACCGCGCGGTGTAGCGGGCCATGTCCTCGAGTTCGGCGAGGGCCTCGACGCCCGCGTATCCGCCGCCGACGAAGACGAAGGTGAGGGCGGCGTCCCGGATCGCGGGGTCGCGGGTGGAGGAGGCGATGTCCATCTGTTCGATGACGTGGTTGCGCAGGCCGATGGCCTCCTCGACGGTCTTGAAGCCGATGCCGTGGTCGGCGAGGCCGGGGACCGGGAGCGCGCGGGAGACGGAGCCGGGGGCGATGACCAGCTCGTCGTAGCCGAGCTGCACGTTCCCGGCGCCCTCCTCGTCGGTGGCGAGGGTGGACAGGGTCGCCGTGCGCTTGGAGTGGTCGACGGAGTGGACCTCGCCGATGATGATCCGGCAGCGGTCGAGCACCCGGCGGAGCGGGACGACGACGTGGCGCGGGGAGAGGGAGCCCGCGGCGGCCTCGGGGAGGAACGGCTGGTAGGTCATGTACGGCTCGGGCGTGACCACGACGATCTCGGCCGTGCGGCTTCTGAGCTCGGCCTTCAGCTGCCGCTGGAGGCGCAGCGCGGTGTACATCCCGACGTAGCCACCGCCGACAACGAGAACGCGCACAGGTTCGGTCACTGTCCCATGACGCAACGCCGTCCGGGGTTTGTCCACAGGCCCGGCAAATTGTGTGACCGGAGCGGGGCGGAGGCGTGGGGTGGCGAATGGGGCGTGCCGGTGGTGAACCGCGCAGGTCAGGATGGGGACGGCCGGTGGGCCGGGGGGTCGGAATCGGGAGGGTTCCGGTCCTTGCTCCGATCGGGGGGCGCACCGTACGGAACTGCCCCTTCTGAATTGACCCGGACTCAACTATGTTCGTACTTCGTCGGAGTGTCGGACCGCCGTGCGTGGACCACGAGCGCGGTGCGGTCGCCGCTCCGTGTCAGGGCGGGGAGTCTCCGGGGGGAGACATCATGAGCGGGGGAACGCTTATGCAGATTCAGGATTCGTATGGGCAGGTCCGTACGGCGCAGAGCGCGTCGAACGGGCGGTCGGCGCCGCTGCGCGTGGACGCGCAGCGCAATCTGGAGCACGTGCTGCGTGCCGCGCGCGAGGTCTTCGGCGAGCTGGGCTACGGGGCTCCGATGGAGGACGTGGCGCGCCGCGCCCGGGTCGGCGTCGGCACGGTCTACCGCCGTTTCCCGAGCAAGGACGTGCTGGTCCGGCGCATAGCCGAGGAGGAGACCGCGCGGCTCACGGAGCAGGCGCGGACGGCCCTGGGCCAGGAGGACGAGCCGTGGTCGGCCCTCTCCCGGTTCCTGCGCACCTCGGTTGCCTCGGGCGCCGGTCGGCTGCTGCCGCCGCAGGTGCTGCGGGTGGGCGTGGACGACGTGCTGCTCCCGGCGGGTGCGCCGGAGGACGCGGCGCGGGTTCCGGCGCAGCGCGTCTCCGTGGTGCCGGTCGGTTCCGTCGCGTCCGTCCCGTCCCTGGCGAACGGGTACGGGGACCTCGCCGAGCAGCGGGTGGTCACGCCGCGCGCGGTGCCGGTGGCCGAGCAGGGCGACGCG
Source organism: Streptomyces showdoensis (assembly GCF_039535475.1). NCBI lineage: Bacteria > Bacillati > Actinomycetota > Actinomycetes > Kitasatosporales > Streptomycetaceae > Streptomyces > Streptomyces showdoensis. The sequence goes on from NZ_BAAAXG010000026.1 coordinate 1,384,890, forward strand.
GGGGCCGCGGAGCTCCTGGAGGTCGTGGGCCGGCTGGTGGACCGGGCGCGTGAGGCGGGCGAGTTGCGGCCGGACGTCTCGGTGTCCGACGTCCTGCTGGTCATAGCCACCGCGGCGCCCGCGCTGCCGGACGCGGCGCAGCAGGCGGCGGCCTCGTCGCGGCTGCTGGACATCCTTCTGGAGGGTCTGCGTTCGCGGTAGGCACGCGGGGCGCGTGAGCACGCGCCCTGATCGAACACCGGGGTGACGGGTCGGCGGTCCGAGTGGCCGCCGACCCTCACACGAACGGATGAGCGGTTACGCCCGGATACGGGAAGTCGCCCCGGACGAGTGGTAAGTGGACGCGGGGGTTCGGCATGCCCGCGCTCTGTGGCAGGCTTGACCGGAGTTCGGGTCCGAGCGTGCATACGGGGGCTTCCGCGATGAGCGGTGACAGTCGGGACGAGACGCCGGGCGCCGGTGGCACCACGGGGACCGGAGGCCCGTCTTCCGCCCAGGTGCCCAGCCAGGGCGGACCGATCGGCTCCTCGGCCGGCGCGACCGCCGGCCCCGCCGCTGCCGCTGCCGCTGCCGCTGCCGCTGCCGCTGCCGAGGCGAGCGTGCCGCAGCAGCGCGAGGGCAAGGCCCCCGCCGGGACTCCGGCGCCCTTCCCGGCCGACGAGCCCGACACCGTACTGCCGCCGCACGACCTGCCGCCCTCCGACGCCGAGCTCGTCCAGTGGATGAGGGACGGCGACGACAGCGCGTACGAGGAGCTGTTCCGGCGCCACTCCGAGGCCGTGCGCCGCTACGCCAGGACCTGCTGCCGCGACGCCCACACCGCCGACGACCTGACCGCCGAGGTCTTCGCCCGCACCCTCCAGGCGGTGCGCGGCGGGGCCGGGCCCGAACAGGCCGTGCGCGCCTACCTGCTGACCACCGTCCGCCGGGTCGCGGCGAACTGGACGAAGACGCAGCGGCGCGAGCACCTGGTCGAGGACTTCGCGGTGTTCGCCGCCGAAGCCGCCCGCGGCGCCGAGGTCGCCGACCAGACGGCGACGTTCGGAGCGGGCCTCGACCTGGGCGCCGACGTCCTGGCCATGCACGAGGCCGAACAGTCGCTGGCCATGCAGGCGTTCCGGTCGCTGCCCGAGCGCTGGCAGGCGGTGCTCTGGCACACCACGGTCGAGGAGGAGTCGCCCAGCGAGGTCGCCCCGCTCTTCGGTCTGACCGCCAACGCCACCGCCGTGCTCGCCAGCCGGGCCCGCGAGGGGCTCAAGCAGGCCTATCTGCAGGCGCACGTCAGCCAGTCGCTCACCGCCGGCGGCGACTGCGCCCGTTATGCCGACCGGCTCGGCGCCTTCGCGCGCGGCGGGCTGCGGATGCGGGCCGAGCGCGGGCTGCGCAAGCACCTCGACGAGTGCGCCAAGTGCCGGCTGGCCGCCGGTGAACTCGCGCACGTGAACGCCGGCATCCCCGCGCTGCTGCCGGTCGCCGTCATCGGCTGGTTCGCCGCCGGGTACGCGCTCAAGGCCGCCGGTGTCGTCGCCGGCGGGGTGGCCGGGGCCGGCGCGGCCGGTGCCGCCGCGGCCGCCACGGGCACCGCCACCGGCTCGGCCGGGGCCTCGTCCGCGGCCGCCGCCGAGGGCCTCGGCATCCCCGCGAAGGCGGGCATCGCCGCGGTCGCCGCCGTCGCCGCGACCGCCGGTCTGGTCTGGGCCCTGACCGGGTCCGAGCCGCAACCGGTCGCCGCGCCCACGGCCTCGCCGTCGGTGGTCGTCCCCGTAGCCCCCGTCGAACCGGCGCCGCCCGCGCCGAAGCCGACCCCGAAGCCGACGCCCCCGCCGGTCCAGGCACCGCCGCCCGCGCCGGAGCCGACGCCCACCCCCACGCCGAAGCCGACCCCGTCGAGGACGGCGAAGCCGAGCCCCAAGCCCACGCCGACCCCGAAGCCGACCCCCAGCCCCACCCCGCCGAAGGCCTCGGCGAAGCCGTCGCCGCCCCCGCCGCCCCCGGCGCCGGCCGTCTACCAGGTCAGCCGGCTGGAGTACGGGATCTTCGGCGACGGCACCAAGCCGGAGGTCAGCCTGAGCGAGAGCAGCTGGATGTGGCAGCGCTCGCGCCTTTCGATGGACGGCACCCCGTACGCGCACGGGGTGAGCGTGCACGCCCCGTCCTCGCTGCTGATCGACCTCAACCGGCAGTGCACCAGCTACGACGCGGTGGTCGGCATCGACGACATCACCGTGCCCCTCGGGGTCGGCGGCGTGCGCTTCGCGGTGTACGCCGACGGCGAGCGGCTGTGGCGCTCCGACGTGATCCGCCCCGGTGACCCGACGGTCCCGGTGCACGTCGGCATCGCCGGCCGCCGGCAGATCCGCCTGGTGGTCGAGGAGCACACGCCGTTCGGCCGGGCGGCCGTCGCCGACTGGGCGCAGTCCCAGATCACCTGCTCCTGAGAGATCCCGGACGCTCCTCGGGCCCGGCCGCCCGCGGAGCCGCTGCCGGCGCCGGACGCGTCCGTCCCGTACGGCCCCGCCCTCACGCCCCGGTCCCGTACGGCTCCGCGAGGGCCAGCACCTCGTCGATGCCGAGGCCGTGGCCCGAGGCGCGGGCCGCCGCGCAGGCCGTCTCGCCGAGCTCGGCGCGGGCCCGGTCCATGACGGCCTCGGTCTCGCGCAGCTCCGCCGTGCCGCGCGGGGTCTCCGTCCGCCATCCGTCGCAGGCGCCCAGGATCCGTACCGCCACGGCGAGTCCGCCGGCGAGCGCGAGGGCGGTGGCCAGGCCCTCGGCGAGGCCCGCCGTGATGAACTCGGAGCACTGCGTCTCCTGGGCGCCGCGCAACGCAGCCCGCGCGGAGCCGACGGCGGCCGCTCCCCCGCCCTCGTGGGCCTCGATGCGGGCGGCGAGCCCGGACAGCACGGCCACGAAGTGCGGCGGCGGACTGCCCGCGGCGACCAGGGCGCCGGCCGCCTCCACATGGCGGCGGGCGGTCGGCACGTCCCCGTCGTCCAGGGCTATGTAGGCGCGCAGGAAGCCCACGTACGTCCGGGTGTCGCCCGTGTGCAGGCGCTCGGCCTCCGCCTCCGCCTCGTCGAGGCCCCTGGTGGCGGCCGCCGTGTCGCCCTCGCGGAAGGCGAGCTCGGCGAGCCGGGCGAGGAGGAACGGCGCCTCGGCGTGCGCGCCGACCTCGCGGGCCAGGGCCAGCGCCTCCCGGTACGCCTCGCGGGCCTGCGCGTACCGGCCCCGCATGATGTTGGCCTCGCCCGCGGCGCTGGCGACCTGGGCGCGCATCCACCGGTCGCCGACCTTGCGGGAGAGGACGTGCAGCTCGGCCAGGTCCGCGTCGACCCCCGCCATGCCGCCGGGCATGTCGACGGCCATGTGGGCGCGGAACATCAGGCTGACACCGGTCTCCCACTCCCCTCCGTGGCGGCGGGCGTTGGCCACGGCGGTGTCCAGGAGGGCGCGGACGTCGGCGGGTTCGTCGGTGAGGTAGGCCGTGAGCGGCCACAGCAGCCCGGGGAAGCCGGCGGACTCGGGGCCGGGGTCGGTGGCGAACGCGGCCCGCACCCGGGCGACGACGGCGACGGCCTCCGGGTCCTCCCGGTAGTCGCCGGCGGTCTGGCTCTCCACGGCGAGGAAGAAGTGCAGCATGCGCAGCCGCATCCGGGGCCAGAACCGGGGGTCCGTCCGCTCCTCGGGGTCCGTGCCGAGGGCGAGCGCCCGCTCGACCCAGCCGAGGCCCTCGGGCCGGTAGTTGCGCAGCCACCAGAACCAGCCCATGGCGAAGACCAGCCGCTGGACCGCGGTCTCGTCGGGGTCGGTCACCGCGGCACGGTGCAGGGCGGCACGGATGTTGTCGAGGTCGCGTTCGAGCCGGGCGATCCAGGGCAGTTGCTCCCCCGACCGCAGCAGGGGTTCGGCGGTCTCGGCGAGGGCGGTGAAGTGGGCGGTGTGCGCGGCCTCGGCGGCGGCGAGCGGCTCCGGGGTCTCGGCGGCGCGCTCGACCGCGTACTCGTGGATGGTCTCCAGGAGGCGGTAGCGCATCTCGCCGTCGTCCGTGGGGGCGGCGACGACCAGCGACTTCTCGACGAGGGCGCCGAGGACGTCGAGGGTGTCGGCCGGGCCGTCCGGGTCCAGGGCCTCGGCGGCGGCCAGGTCCCAGCCGCCGGCGAAGACGGAGGCACGCCGCAGCAGGGCGCGCTCCGGCGCGTCGAGGAGCTCCCAGGACCAGTCGACGACGGCCCGCAGGGTCTGCTGGCGGGGCAGCACGGTGCGGGAGCCGGAGGTGAGGAGGAGGAAGCGGTCGTCGAGGCGGTCGGCGATCTGGCGCGGGGTCAGCAGCCGCAGGCGGGCGGCGGCGAGCTCGATGGCGAGGGGGAGGCCGTCGAGGCGGCGGCAGATCTCGTCGACGGCCGCGAGGTCGTCCTCCACGCGGAAGCCGGGCCGCACCGCGCGGGCGCGTTCGGCGAAGAGCCGGTGGGCCGGCTGCGGCGGGAGCGGCTCGACGGGGCGGACCGACTCCCCGGGGACGCCGAGGGGTTCGCGGCTGGTGGCGAGGATGCGCAGCTCGGGGCAGTGGGTCAGGAGGGTCTCGGCGAGGGCGGCGGCGGCGCCGATCACGTGCTCGCAGTTGTCGAGGACGAGGAGGAGCGGGCGGTGCGCCAGGTGCTCGACGAGGTGGGAGGTGGGGTCGTCCTGGAGGGGCTGGCCGTCGCGGGTGATCAGGTTGGTCTCGCGCAGCCGGAGGGCGGACAGGACGGCGCCCGGCACGGCCCCGGGGTCGTCGAGCGGGGCGAGTTCGGCGCTCCACGCGGCGGGGCCGACGGCCCGGAGGGCGGCCTCCTCGGCGAGGCGGGTCTTCCCGGAGCCGCCGGGTCCGGTGAGGGTGACGAGCCGGGAGCGGTCGAGGTCCGCGCGGAGGGCGGCGAGATCGGGCTCGCGGCCGACGAAGGAGGTGAGCCGGGGGCGGATGTTGCCCGGCTCGGCGGCCGGGGCGGCGGGCGCCCGCGGGGCCGGGGGCGCTTCCCCGGCGAGGAGTTCGGCGTGCAGGGCGGCGAGCTCCGGGCCGGGGTCGGCGCCGAGTGCGTCGGCGAGGGTGCGGCGGGCGTCCTCGTACGCGGCGAGGGCGTCGGCCGGGCGTCCCTCGGCGCGCAGGGCGCGGATGAGCTGGGCGCGGAAGGTCTCGTCGTAGGGGTGCGTGGCGGTGAGCTCGGTCAGCTCCGGGACGAGCCCCGCGGTGGCGCCGCGCCGCAGGTCCGCCTCGACGCGCCGGCGGAGCGCGGCCAGCCGCTGCGCTTCGGGGCGCACGCCCGCGTGCTCGGGGAGGTCGGCGAGGGCGGGGCCGCGGAAGAGGGCGAGGGCGGAGCGCAGGAGCGCGGCGGCGGACCCGGGGTCGCCCGCGTCGAGCCGGGCGCCGGCCTCGCGCACCTGCCGCTCGAACACGTACAGGTCGATGTCCTCGGTCCCGGCCACCAGCCGGTACCCGCCGGGTCCCGAGGCGACGGCGTCCTTCCCGAGGACCCGCCGCAGCCGTCCGACGAGCGCCTGGAGGGCGGCGGGCGCGTCGTGCGGCGGCTCGTTCCCGTACACGTCGTCGACGAGCTCCCCGACGGACGCCGTCCGGCCCCCGCGCAGCGCGAGCGCGGCGAGCAGCGCCCGCAGCCGGGCCCCGCCGAGGGGGAGGGAGGTGCCGTGGGCGTCGAGGGCGTCGGTGGTGCCGAGGATGAGATACCGCACCGGGACATTGTCGCGGCTGGGGTTCCCGGACGCCTCGGGGTTTCCCCGGAGCGGCGCGGGCCGGGGGCCGGGCCGAGGGCTGGCGGCCTCCCTCACGCCCGCGGGCCGGGCCGAGGGCTGTCGGCCTGCCTCACGCCGGGAGTGAGCGTGCCGAGGGGATCAGCGGGCCCGGTACCGCGCGGTGCCGGGGGGCCGCGGTGCCCGTCCAGCAGGAGCCGCGGCGGGCGAGGAGGCGGCGGAGCCAGAGTTCGGTGGAGACGAGGTCGGCGAGGCCGTCGAGGGGGACCTGCTCGCCGTCGGCGGCGGCGCGCAGGGCGCGCCGGACCACCCGGGCCTCGATCAGGCCCGCGTCGGCGAGCAGCGGGGCGTCGAAGAGGGCGATCAGGTGCGGGAGGGCGGCGCGCAGGCCCGCACGGGTGGCGGCGGCGGGGACCGCCGGGTGCGGGGCGCCCCAGCCGGTCGGGAGCTCGCGGATGCCGGCGCCCGCGAGGACGGTGCGCAGGACGGTGGCGCGGGCGTCGGGCTGGACCCGCAGCGATTCGGGCAGCTCGCGGCAGGCCCGTACGACCTGGTTGTCCAGGAAGGGGGCGTGCAGGCGCTGGCTGCGGATCTCGGCGGCCTGTTCGAGGACGCGGTGGTCGGCCGCCGCACGGGCGAGGGCGGCGCGGGCGCGGGCCTCGCCGGGGCGCTGGACGGAGGCCGGGAGGGTCGCCGCCCGGTTCAGGCGAACCGATACTTCGGCCAACGCCTCCCCCGTCAGCCAGCGCGCGGCCGGGCCGGGCCGGGACCAGGCGAGGGCGGAGAGGGACGCCTCCAGGGGGCCGTAGGTCCCGCCGGGCGACCGGTTGGCCTCCAGGACGCGGGTGGCGGCGGCCTCCAGGCCGGTGCGGTAGGGGGTACGGGCGAGCCGGCGGGCCGCCCGGTACACCTGGAGGGGGACGAGGAGCGCCCCGGCCGAGGGGCCGGTCGCCTTGGCGAGCGCGGTCACCGGGCGCACCAGGGAGCGGCGCCGGCGGTCCATCAGCAGGTCGGCCAGGCGGGCCGGGTGGGCGTCCAGGACCTGGCGGGCGCCGAAGCCGGTGAAGTGGTCGGCGCTGCCGCCGGCGAGCCGCCTGCGGTGCCGGTCGGCCGACACGAGGGAGGGGCCCGGTTCGTCGGTGAGCGGCCCGTCGAGCTCCGCGTACGGGAGGGCCTCCTCGCCGGCCGCGACGACCACGTGGTGGAGCCGCGGGTTGGCGGCGATCTCCCCCGCGCGGGCGAGCTCCTCCGGGCTGCCCGCGCCGGCCAGGTCGTTGAAGGTGACGGCGAGCAGCCGCTCGCCGGCGCCCGTCCCGTGGCCGAGGACGGTGCCGGGGACGCCCGGGAGCCCGGCGGCGAGCAGGGCGAGGGTGCCGGAGGCGCTGCCGCCGGACAGGTCGGCGCCGATCCCGGGGGCCGGGCCGCCGCCGCGGGCCGCGCGCCGGTCGGCGGGGCCCATGCCGGGTACCGGCCCCGGGTCGGGCAGCGGGATCTCGGGCGCGTGCCGGGGCGCGGTGAGCCGGGCCCGGACGGCCTCGACCAGCGCGTCCCGCACGCCCTCGACCGCCTGCCGGGGGTCGGCCTCGGGGGCGGCCACGGCGAGGGAGGCGACCGGGTCGTAGCCGGTGATCTCGCGCGAGCCCTCGCGCAGGATGAGCGCGTGCCCGGGCGGCACCCGGCGCACCCCTTCGTACGGGGTGGAGTCGCGCAGCGCCTCGGGCGTCTCGGGACAGGCGAGCAGCGCCGCGAGGTGGCCGATGTCGAGCTGCGCCTCGGTGAGGTCGGCGAGCGGCAGGGCCGCCGTGCCGTACGCGGTGCCGCCGGCCCACGGGGTGTGGAAGACCGGCCGGGCGCCCGCGAGATCACCGGTGACGGTGATGCGGCGGCCGACCTTGACGACGACGGTGTAACCACCCGCCCACGCGGTCAGGTGCCGCAGTGCGCCCCCGCGCGCGGTGAGCAGGCCGCGCCGCAGTTCCTCGTCGCTCGCGGCGCAGCAGCCGAGCACGGCGAGGCGGGTGTGTGCGTCGAAGGTCACCACGCGCACCTCGTCGGGGCGCCAGTCGCCGACCGCCCACAGCGGATCGGGGTCGCCCCACAGGAGTTGCGCGCCGACCGGGTGCACCGTGCGTCCCTCGGCGGGGTCGCCGACGGTCCCGGCCGAGCCGGGCGGGGCGCCGAAGCGCGGGGCGACACTGCTCCAGCCGACCAGCCACCGCATCGCCGCCTCCACAAAGGTCGAGTGGAGGACATGCTGCCATGCCGAGGGCGCGCACGAGGCATCGCAGCAGCGCGAATGCGCCCCTGGCATGGGCCAGTTGCGTCCGGCCCGGACTCCGGCGCCCGACCACCGGACAGGTGCCCGGCATCGATCGGACGAACGGCAACTTTCGGCCATTCTCGGACCGGCGGCGGCCCTCGAACGGCTCGGAAACGCTCTCCGCGGAGGGCTCCCGGCCCGGCGGGTGCCGGCGGCAGTCCGGGAGGCGGTCGCCTCCCGGAGCCGTCCGCCGCCCGCGGGGAATGGGGCGGCGGTGTCCCCCAGCCCACCGGACCCGGACAACGGTCCTCGGCCAAGTGGGCCGACCCACGCAGGACTCATGGAAGCGCTCCCCCCGGGGACCGGCGAGAGCGCACGAGCGGGCGCACGGCCACACGGCGGGAGCACGAGCGGCGGCCGTGGCCGGGCCGCTCAGCCCATCACACAACAATCTCGCCATACGGAACACCGCCCCTTAACGGTAGGGATGCGGCGAACTACGCTGTGTTTACGAATGCCGCACGCCTATGCCCGGCGTCGTGGCGGCCGTCTGGGTGTCGTGTCGAGGGGTGGCGTCATGTCCAGGGAGCAACGCGGGCCGAACGAAAAGCTCGGCACGGTTCTCGCCCTCGCGGGAATCAGCAATGCCGGGCTCGCCCGGCGCGTCAACGATCTCGGTGCGCAGCGGGGACTGACGCTTCGTTACGACAAGACGTCGGTGGCCCGGTGGGTGTCCAAGGGGATGGTGCCGCAGGGCGCCGCCCCGCACCTGATCGCCGCCGCCATCGGCCAGAAGCTCGGCCGGCCGGTGCCGCTGCACGAGATCGGGCTGGCCGACGCCGACCCCGCGCCCGAGGTCGGGCTCGCCTTCCCGCGCGACGTCGGCGAGGCGGTCCGCTCGGCCACCGAGCTGTACCGGCTGGATCTCGCCGGCCGCCGGGGCGGCGGCGGGATCTGGCAGTCGCTCGCAGGCTCCTTCGCCGTGAGCGCGTACGCGACCCCCCGCCTCGCGCTGGCTGATCACGCCCGCCGACCCGTCGGTGGAGCGCCAGGCGCTGCGGCCGCCCACGACGGGCGAGCCCGGCGACCACGCGCGGGTGGGCCACAGCGACGTCGCCAAGCTGCGCGAGGCCGCCGAGGACGCGCGTCGCTGGGACTCCAAGTACGGCGGCGGGGACTGGCGTTCCTCGATGGTGCCCGAGTGCTTAAGGGTGGACGCGGCGCCCCTGCTGCTCGGCTCCTACTCGGACGAGGTGGGGCGCGCCCTGTTCGGCGCGACGGCCGAGCTGACCCGGCTGGCCGGCTGGATGGCCTTCGACACCGGCCAGCAGGAGGCCGCCCAGCGCTACTACATCCAGGCCCTGCGGCTCGCCCGCGCGGCGGCCGACGTCCCCCTCGGGGGGTACGTGCTGGCCTCCATGTCGCTCCAGGCGACCTACCGGGGCTTCGCCGACGAGGGCGTGGACCTCGCGCAGGCCGCGCTGGAGCGCAACCGGGGCCTCGCCACCGCCCGCACCATGTCCTTCTTCCGGCTCGTCGAGGCCCGGGCGCACGCCAAGGCGAACGACGGGGCGGCGGCCGCGGCCGCGCTGAAGGCCGCCGAGGGCTGGCTGGAGCGCTCCCGGGAGGGCGACGCCGACCCGACGTGGCTGGGCTTCTACTCGTACGACCGCTTCTGCGCGGACGCGGCCGAGTGCTACCGGGACCTGAAGCTGCCCCGCCAGGTGCGGCGCTTCACCGAGCAGGCCCTGTCCCGCCCGACCGAGGAGTACGTGCGCTCGCACGGGCTGCGGCTCGTGGTGTCGGCGGTGGCCGAGCTGGAGTCGGGCAACCTGGACGCGGCCTGCGCGGCCGGCACGCGCGCGGTGGAGGTCGCCGGGCGGATCTCCTCGGCCCGCACCACCGAGTACGTGCGGGACCTGCTGACCCGGCTCGAACCGTACGGGGACGAGCCCCGGGTCATGGAGCTCCGGGAGCGGGCCCGCCCGCTCCTCGTGGCCCCGGCGTGACGCGCGTCCCAGACATGATCGGTTTAGCGGGATTGTCAGTGGGCCAGTGCACTATCAGGGGTGGGAGGTGGCGCTGGTGTCTGTCCGCTATGACTACGACTGTGACGTGCTGGTGATCGGCGGCGGGATCGTCGGTCTGTCGACGGCGTACGCGATCACGCGCGCCGCGCCGGGGACCCGGGTCACCGTCCTGGAGAAGGAGCACGCCCCGGCCCGCCACCAGACCGGGCGCAACAGCGGCGTGATCCACAGCGGCATCTACTACCGGCCGGGCTCCCTCAAGGCCAGGTTCGCCGTCGAGGGCGCGGCCGAGATGGTCAAGTTCTGCGCGGAGTACGGCATCCCCCACGAGGTCACCGGCAAGCTGATCGTCGCCACCGACCGCGAGGAGCTGCCCCGGCTGCACGCCCTGGTGCAGCGCGGCCGGGAGAACGGGATCCCGGTCCGCGAGCTCGGCCCGGCGCAGATCAGCGAGTACGAGCCGCGGGTGCGGGGCGTGGCCGCGATCCACGTCGGCACCACCGGCATCGTCGACTACGGGGCGGTGGCGGCGAAGCTGGCCGAGGAGTCCGGGGCGCGCATCCTGTACGGGTCGGCGGTCACGGCCGTCGACCGGCGCCCCTGGGGCGTGGCCGTGCGCTCGGCCGCCGGACGGGTGGTCCGCGGGCGGGTCCTGGTGAACTGCGCGGGGCTGCACTGCGACCAGGTGGCGCGGCTCGCAGGCGACGACCCGGAGATGCGGATCGTCCCCTTCCGCGGGGAGTACTACGAGCTGGCCGACCCCTCCCTGGTGCGCGGCCTGGTCTATCCGGTGCCGGACCCGGCCTTCCCCTTCCTCGGGGTCCATCTGACCCGAGGCATCGACGGCGGCGTCCACGTCGGGCCGAACGCGGTCCCGGCCCTCGCCCGCGAGGGCTACGGCTGGTCGGTGGTCCGCCCGCGCGAGCTGGCCGGCACCCTCGCCTGGCCGGGCAGCTGGGCCATCGCCAAGGCGCACTGGCGGTACGGGGCGGGCGAACTGCACCGCTCCCTGTCCAAGCGCGCCTTCACCGAGGCGGTCCGGCGGATGCTGCCGATCGTCGAGGAGCGCGACCTGCGGCGGGCCACTCCGGGCGTACGGGCGCAGGCGGTGCTGAAGGACGGCACCCTGGTGGACGACTTCCTGATCCGCGAGTCGGTCCGGACGGTCCACGTGCTGAACGCCCCGTCGCCGGCGGCGACGGCCTCCCTGCCGATCGGGCGCGAGGTGGCGGGCCGGGCGCTGGCGCTCCTGTAGCCGGCACCGCGCGGGCGCGTGCGCCGTAGAATCGGGGCATTGTGTCTGAGCAGCCAGAGAACCACCCGCACACCGCCCCCGCCGACCGCAGCGGGGCCGCCCAGCCCGTCGCGCGGCGCGGCAGCCGGATGTTCGCGCCGGGCGAGGGCCCCTCGCCCGACCCGGCGGGCGCGCACTTCGAGCGGCGGATCCGCAGCTTCCAGCCCCGCCGCAGCCGCGTCACCGCGGGCCAGGCCGAGGCCATGCTGAAGCGGTGGCCCGACTGGGGGCTCGACATCGACGGCAAGCGCCGGCTCGACCTGACCGAGATGTTCGGCGAGCTGCCGGTCGTCCTGGAGATCGGCTTCGGCATGGGCGAGGCCACCGCGCAGATGGCCGCCGCCGACCCCGGCACCGGCATCCTCGCGGTCGACGTCCACACCCCCGGCCAGGGCAACCTGCTCGGCCTCGCCGACCGCAACGGCCTGGAGAACGTCCGGGTGGCCAACGGCGACGCGATCATCCTGCTGCGCGAGATGCTGGCGCCCGAGTCCCTCGACGGCTGCCGGGTCTACTTCCCGGACCCCTGGCCCAAGAAGCGGCACCACAAGCGGCGCCTCATCCAGCCCGAGTTCCTCACCCTGCTCGCGCCCCGCCTCAAGCCCGGCGGCGTGCTGCACTGCGCCACGGACTGGGAGCCGTACGCGGAGCAGATGCTGGAGGTGCTCAGCGCGCACCCCGACTTCGAGAACACCCAGGCCGACGGCGGCTACGCGCCCCGGCCCGGCCACCGGCCGCTGACCCGGTTCGAGGGGCAGGGCCTCGACAAGGGGCACGTCGTCCACGACCTGCTGTTCCGCCGGCGCTGACCCCGGCGGGGGCGGGTTTTCCACAGGCTGGGGGAACTCCCTCGCCGCTGTCGGTGACGCTCGTTAGGGTCGTTCCGTGTCGTCGAACCCGATCACCGGATCTGCCACCGAGCCCGCCGCCGAGCCCGCCCCCGCCACGGCGTTCGTCCCCGCGCCCGCCCCCGTGCCCGCGCTGGAGACCGACCAGCCGGACTTCACCGCGGTCCCGGAGCGGGCCAAGTGGCGGTACAAGCCGCGCCGCGCCTTCTGGCGCAGCAAGCTGCTGCGGGCCGTCACCCTGATCGCCCTGCTCGCGCTGTGCGCCCTGGCGATCCTGGCGCTGGTGCGGGAGGAGACCGGCACCGCGGGCTTCCTCGTCGGGCTCGGCCTCGCCGTTCTGCCCGTGCCGCTGCTCATGGCCGCGTTCCGCTGGCTCGACCGGGTCGAGCCGGCCCCGTGGAAGAACCTGCTGTTCGCCCTCGCCTGGGGCGCGTTCGCCTCCACGCTGGTGGCGATCCTGGCCAACTCCTTCGCCGTGGAGTGGATCAGCAGCGTCACCGCGGACCAGGGTTCGGCCGACACCCTCGGCGCGACCGCGGTCGCGCCGGTCGTGGAGGAGACCGCCAAGGGCGCCGCCGTGCTGCTGCTCTTCCTCTTCCGCCGCCGGGACTTCACGGGCCCGGTCGACGGCCTGGTCTACGCCGGGTTCACCGCCACCGGCTTCGCGTTCACCGAGAACATCCTCTATCTGGGCAACGCCTTCGGCGAGGACCAGGAGATCGGCGCCACCGGGATCGGCTCCATGACCGTCGGGACCTTCCTGGTCCGGATCATCATGTCGCCGTTCGCCCACCCGCTGTTCACCTCGCTCACCGGACTCGGCTTCGGCTTCGCCGCCCTGCTGCCGGCCACCGCCCGGCTCCGCCGCACCCGGCTGGTCCTGCTCCCGCTCGCCGGCCTGCTGCTCGCCATGGGCATGCACGCCCTGTGGAACGGCTCGGCGAGCTTCCACCCGCTGGCGTTCCTCGCGGTGTACGGGATGTTCATGGTCCCGGTCTTCGCCCTGCTCACCTGGCTCGCGATATGGAGCCGGCAGAAGGAGCTGCGCACGATATCCGGCGAGCTCCCGGCCTACGCGTCGGCCGGATGGCTCGCGCGCGACGAACCGCTCGCGCTCTCCTCGATGCGGGCCCGGGCGCTGGCCCGCGGCTTCGCCGCCCGGACGTACGGGAAGCCGGGGGCGCAGGCCGTCGGCGAGTACGAGACCTTCGCGACCACCCTGGCCTTCCTGCGCCACCGGGCCGGACTCGGCCAGGCGGCCCCGGACTTCGCGGCCCGCGAGCAGGAGCTGCTGCACCACCTGTGGCAGCGCCGCCAGGTCGCCTCCCCCGCGCTGACCTACGCGGCCCGGGCCACCGGCCGGGTCTGGGCGCCGCCGCAGTACCTGGACTACGGCGGCTACAACCCGTACCGCAGCTGAGGGGTCCTCCAGGAGCCGGTCAGACGGCAGAGGCCTCGTCCAGCGCGGCCAGTTCCGCCGCGGTCAGCTCCAGGTCGGCGAGCGCGACGAGGGCCGGGAGCTGCTCGACCGTGCGGGCCGAGGCGATCGGGGCGACGACGGTCGGGCGGGAGGCCAGCCAGGCGAGGGCCACGGTGGCGGCCTCGGCGTCGTGGGCCTCGGCGATCGCGTCGAGCGCGGCGAGCACCTTCTGCCCCCGCTCGGTCTCCAGGTGTCCGGCCGCGCTGCCGGCGCGGACGCTGGCGACGGTGGTGCCCGGGCGGTACTTGCCGGTGAGGAAGCCGGAGGCGAGCGCGAAGTACGGCACCGCGGCGAGACCGGCCTGCTCCGCGGTCTCCAGGAGGGGGCCCTCGTAGGTCTCGCGGGAGACCAGGTTGTAGTGCGGCTGCAGGGCCACGTAGCGGGCGAGCCCCTCGGCCTCGGCGAAGTCGAGCGAGGCGCGCAGCCGCTCCGGGGAGATGTTGGAGGCGGCGACGGCCCGGACCTTGCCGTCCTTCACCAGCTGGTCGAGCGCGGTGACGATCTCCTCGACGGGCACGGACTCGTCGTCGAAGTGCGTGTAGTAGAGGTCGATGTAATCGGTGCCGAGGCGGCGCAGCGACTCCTCGGCGGCGGCCTTGATGGTGGTCGCGCTCAGCCCCTTGAAGCGGGGGTGGGCGCCGACCTTGGTCGCGACGAGGACGTCGGAGCGGTTGCCGCGGGAGGCGAGCCAGCGCCCGATGACGGTCTCGGACTCGCCGCCCTCGTTGCCCTCCACCCACGAGGAGTAGGTGTCGGCGGTGTCGACGAAGTTGCCGCCCGCGGCGGTGTAGGCGTCGAGCACGGCGAAGGACTGCGCCTCGTCGGCGCTCCAGCCGAAGACGTTGCCGCCGAGGGCGAGCGGGAAGACGTGCAGGTCGGAAGAGCCCAGCTTGCGGAGAGAGGTCATGGAGTGGTCAACCCCCCGCGCGGCCGGGCCTATTCCGCTTCCCCCGCGGGACGGCCGGCCGTCAGACGCCGAGCCCCTTCGACCGCAGCCAGCCCGCCGGGTCGACGCCGTCGCCGGACGGGGTGTGGACCTCCAGGTGGAGGTGGGGACCGGTGACGTTGCCGGTGGCGCCGACCCGGCCGATGGTCTCGCCGGTACCGACGGACTGGCCCGCGCCGACCGTCATCGAGGACAGGTGGCAGTACCAGATCTCGGTGCCGTCCTCGAGCTCCAGGACGATCCGGTAGCCGTACGAGCCGGACCAGCCGGCCGACTTCACGGTGCCGCTGTGCACGGCCTTGACCGGGGTGCCGGTGGGCGCGGCGAAGTCCAGGCCCGTGTGGTAGCCGGAGGACCACATCGAGCCGGCCTGGCCGTAGGTGGAGGTGATCGTGTACGAGGAGGTGGGCAGCGCGTAGCTGGCGGCCAGCTTGGCCAGGCGCTCGGCCTCGGCCTTCGCGGCGGCCTCCGCCTCGGCCTTCTTCTTCGCCTCGGCCGCCGCCTTCTCCGCCGCCTCGGCCTTGGCCGCGGCTTCCGCCGCCGCCTTCTCGGCGGCGGCCTTCTGCGCCGCCTCCTTCTCCGCGGCGTCCGCGGCGGCCTGCTGCTGCTCGGCCTGCTGGAGGATGCGGGCGCGCAGCGCCTCGCCGGCGTCGGCCTGCTGCTTCGTCCCGGCGGGGGCGTCGGCGGAGCTCGCGTCGGCGGGCGTGGTGTAGGTGAGGGCGGTGAGCGGCTGCGGGTTGTTCGTGACCCCGGTGCTCTCGCCAGAGCTCTTCTCGGAGCCGCCGATCAGGTCGCCGATGCCGGGCAGCGCGGAGGCGTCGGGCAGGTCGAGGTCCGGCAGGGCTATCGCGACCGGGGGCTTCTCCTGGGCGGTGGCCAGGCCGCCGGCACCGACGGCGGCGATGACGCCGACCCCGAGGACGGTGGAGGAGCGGGCGAAGTTGGAGCGCTGCTTGACGACCCGGTGCCGGCCGCCGGAGCGGCTCTGGGCCCGCAGCGAGTCCTCGGTGGGGTTCCATTCCTCCCCGCCCGTGCCCGCGGGGCCGTAGGCACCGAAAGAGTCGAAGGGGGCTTCGGGAGCAGGGGTGTCGGACGCCACGGAGGCGCTCTCCTTTCCTTCCTTCTCGCCTACCGGGTTAGCTGACGGGTTCGGAGCAGGAAGGTCTCCTACGGGTGTGCCGCACGGGTGCGACGTGGCCCGATTCACCCCAAGTGGTGGTTCCCCGGTTCCCTTGCGGAATTCGGCGCGCGCGCACGGTGCCGTCTCTTGCGACGGCTGGGACGACCGCGCTGCGTTATCGAACGTTAATAGACACGGGCTCCCGATTCCAAGCCGTCCCCCTTGATCGTTAGCGCAATTGAGAGGGAATGGCCCGAGTTGACCCCCGGTCAGACGGGATCTGCGCCACACCCCCGATCTGACGGTGTATCAATTGTTATCGGAGTGACACCCCCCGACTACGTCCCGTCACCGTCCCCCGGCGGCGCCCCCCCGGCGGCACCACCGGCATCGTCCGCCGCCGCTCCGGCTGCCCCGCCGCCGGACGGCTCACCGCCAGCAGCGCCATGTCGTCCGTCGAGCCCCCGCCCGTGTGCCGGCGCACGTCCGCGACCAACGCGTCCAGCAGCTCCTCGGGACCGGGGAAGAGCCGCCCCGCGAGCCGCTCGGCCGGATCGTAGAAGACCCCCCCGCGCGTCCCGGGCCTCCGAGAGGCCGTCCGTGTAGAACAGCAGCGTCGCGCCCGCCGGATACGGCGTCTCGTCCGCCCGGTCGGGCCACACGGCCAGCTCCCCCATCCCCAGCGGCAGCGCCGCCTCGCTCGGCTGCAGCCGGCCGAGCCCCCCGTCCCCGTACAGCAGCAGCGGCTCGGGATGCCCCCGGTTCACGACCCGCACGACCCCACCGGCACCGCCTTCGCCACTGGAGCCGCCCTCGCCGCCGTCGCCCTCGCCGCCGTCGCCGTCGTCGTCGCGCCGGATCTCCGCGAGGACCGCCGTAGTGAACCCCTCGAAGGCGTCGAGCCCGGCCCGCCGCGTGCCCTCGCGGTCCAGCGCCCGCTCCAGGCGCTCCGCCACGCCCTCCAGCGTCGGCTCCTGCTCGGCCGCCTCGCGGAAGGCGCCGATGACCACCGCCACGGCCTCCACCGCGTCGAGCCCCTTGCCCCGCACGTCGCCGACGACCAGCCGTACCCCGTACGGGGTGTCCTGGACGGCGAACAGGTCGCCGCCGATGAACGCGTCGGCCTGCGCCGCCTCGTACCGCGCCGCGATCTGCAGCCCGCCGATCCGTTCGGCCGGCGTCGGCAGCACGGCCTTCTGCGCCGTCTCCGCGATCACCCGCGCCGAGGCGAGCCGCTCGCCGCTGCGCCGCACCACCCGGTTGATCAGCATCGCCAGCGCCGAGACGGTGAGGACGGTCAGCGTCTCGGTGAGCGAGGAGATGTGGTCGGTCGTGCCGTTGTAGGCGTGCAGACCGACGCTGGCGAGGACCGCGGCGATGCCCGTCAGGAGCGTCGTCAGCGTGGAGAAGAACGGGGCGGCGATCAGCGGCGCCGCCGAGAACAGCGGCGCCGCGGTGTACTCCGGCGGTGTCGCCAGGTCGAAGCAGACACCGCCCACGATGATCAGCGGGGGAAGGGCGCGGATGACCCGGCGGGCGACGGGGTACGGCCCGCGGCCGTCGCCGCCCCCGCCACCGGGCCCGTGCCGCACCGCCACTCGCGCCACCGCTGCTCTCCCGCCTGGACCTGGGCCCGACCGGACCCGGCCCGTCCGGACCCGGGCCCGCCCCGAGGGCGACGGGAGGACCCGCGCCCTCCCCAGGGTGCGGTCAGCCGGTGCCCGTCGGCGACTCCCGCGCGGCCGACTGGCGTACGGCGGGACGGACCGCGAGCCGCCCGCCCCGGGCCAGCGCCGCCATGGCCGCCGCGCAGCCGAGGCCGACCGCGCACAGCGTCAGCCAGGGCACCGCCGACCAGCCGGTGAGGTCGAGCAGGACGCCCGTCCCCAGGTTCCCCAGGGTGATGCCGATCCCGCAGACGGTGTTGTAGAGCCCGTAGTGGGTCGCGACCCAGCGGTTCTCGGAGAGCGCGACGACGGTGTCCATCTCGAACGGGTAGAGCACCGCGTTCGCCGCCGCGAGCAGCGCCGCGCACAGCAGCAGCCCCGGCAGCGACCGCCCGCCGCCGAGCAGCGCCGGCGGCAGGAACGCCACGCCCATCAGCCCCAGCCCGAGCACCAGACACCGCTCCCGGCTGAGCCGCCGCTTGCACCAGGCGGTGATCCGCAGCTGTCCGACGAGCGCCACCAGCGCCGACACCACGAAGAGCACCGTCGTCACGGTGGTGCTGTCCGCGGCGAGCGGCAGCGCCAGGTAGACCTGGAAGGACAGCACGTACGAGCCGGTCATCGCCAGCGAGAACAGCCAGAACACCCGGTTGGCGAGCACGGTCCGGAACTGCCCGCGCTCCCGCCCGTCCGCCGCTGCCGCCGGCACCGTCGCCTCCTTCCGCACCGGCAGGTGCCGCAGCTGGACGAGGGTGAGCCCGGCGAACAGCACCGCCGCCACCACACAGGTCAGCCGGAACGACACCCCGGTCAGGGCCACCCCGACCAGCGGCCCGAGCAGGATGCCCGCCTGGTAGTACGTGTTGAACAGCGCGAACGCCTCCACGCGCCGCTCGCCCGCCTCCGCCGCCAGATAGGCCCGCACCGCCGGGTTGAACAGCGCCCCCGCCAGGCCGGTCGCCAGCGAGGCGGCGATCAGCATCGGCAGCGACTGCGCGAAGGCCAGCGCCCCGAACCCGACCGTCCGCAGCGCGCACCCGGCCACGATCAGCGGCTTGAAGCCGAGCCGGTCGGCGAGCGCCCCGCCGACCAGGAACATGCCCTGCTGGGACAGGTTCCGCGCGCCGAGGACCAGACCGACCGCCCAGGCCGCCATGCCCAGGCCGTCGGCCAGGTGGGCGGCCAGGTACGGCATCAGCATGTAGAAGCCGAGGTTGATGGTGAGCTGGTTGAGGAAGAGCAGCCGCACCGCCGGGTCGAAGCTGCGGCTCTGCTTCCAGATCCCTCCCGGGGAGGGCGCGGTCGTCGTGCTCAACGGACCCGCTCCGCCCGCTCCAGCACCCGGCGGGTCCAGCCGCTGACCGGCTCGCCCTCGGCGTACCCGGCGGGGTCCTCCCGCACGGGACCGTCGAGCAGCCCGTGCTTCGCGCAGAACTCGTCGTTGAAGACGGTGTCGAAGTAGCGCTGCGGCCCGTCCGGGAAGACCGCCGCGATCCGGGTGCCGCGCGGCCGGGTGCGGGCCAGCCAGCCCGCGACCAGCGCGACCGCGCCCACGCTCCAGCCGCCGGTGGCGAACTGCCGGGACGCGAGCCGCCGGGCGGCCCGTACCGCCTCCGCGGGGGCCACCCAGTGGATCTCGTCGAAGGCCTCGTGGTCGACGTTGCCCGGGTGGATGGACGAGCCGAGCCCGCGCATCAGCCGCTCGCCGGCCGGGAGGCCGAAGACGGTGGAGTTGATGGAGTCCACCCCGACCAGTTCGAGCGCGGGGCTGGTGGTGGCGCGCAGCGCGCGGGAGATGCCGGCCGAGTGGCCGCCGGTGCCGACCGCGCAGACCAGCACGTCGACCCGGTCCAGCTGCTCGCCGAGCTCGGCGGCGAGCCCGCCGTAGGCCTGCGGGTTGTCGGGGTTGCCGTACTGGTTGGGCCACCAGGCCCCGTCGAGGGCGAGCAGCAGCTCGGCGACCCGGTCCATCCGGGCCTGCTGCCAGCCGCCGTGCGGGCTGGGTTCGGGCACCACGTGCACGTGGGCGCCGTGCGCGGTGAGCATCCGCTCGACGATCGGTTCGAGACCGGGGTCGGTGACGACGTGGACGGGGTGGCCGTGCAGGATCCCGGCGAGCGCGAGCCCGAGACCCAGGGTCCCGGAGGTCGACTCGACGATGGGGGCGCCCGGCCGCAGCTCCCCGCGGCGGCGGGCCTGCTCGACCATGTGGAGGGCGGCGCGGTCCTTGATGCCGCCGAAGTTGAAGCCTTCGAGCTTGGCCCAGTAGCCGTCGTCCATCCACAGGACGGGGGTGTTGCCGACGGTCTGCCGGGCGACGGAGAGCAGGTTGGCGGGATTGCTCATGGGGGGTTACGTCCTCGGGGTGGGGCAGCCCCGGCCTGCGGGGCGTGCGGAAGGAGCGGGGTCGCGAAGTCGTGCGACCCGGCTCAGTTCCGGTCCACCCCGAGGGCGATCAGCAGCCGGCCCGGCTGAGGACCGGGCCCGGCCCGGCCCCGGACGCAGCGCGTGTGCGGGGCCTCGGGGAACACCTCGTCGTACGCGAGGAGGACGGCGCCCCCGGCGTCCGGCGCGGGGAACTGCGCCCCGGCGGACTGCGCGGGCAGGTGCGCGTCGAAGGACCACCCGTCCCCGGACCGCTCGCAGCCGTGCGGGAGCCCGGGAGCGGAGAAGGCGGCCGCGGCGGCGGGCGCCACGGCTCCGCCGACGGGCGTGAGGGCCGCGGGGGGCACGGCCACCGCGGCCGCGGGAGCCGCCAGCGAGTGCCCGTGCGTGCCGTGGCAGACGCCCGCGATCAGCGCGACGAGCGCGAACAGCAGCAGCACGGCGGGTGCCCGCCGTCCCGCATGTCGCAGCTCCGTCACGCTCTGGTCACTCATGGTGCGCGTGAGGTTACGTGGCGCACGCACCGCGCGCAAAGACACGGACCCGGTTTTGGCCACCGTTTACTTGCAGGCATATTGCCTTCCCGGCCGCCCCGGGCATGCGCGGGAACGACGAAGGCCCGGATCCGCTTCCGGATCCGGGCCTTCGTGCTACTGAGTAGCGGGGACAGGATTTGAACCTGCGACCTCTGGGTTATGAGCCCAGCGAGCTACCGAGCTGCTCCACCCCGCGTCGGTGAACCCAACCTTACGGCATGAATGCCCAGGTCACGAAATCCATGGTCCGCGGGGTGCCGCCACGGCCCGCTCAGCAGCCGCAGTCGTCCGAGTCGACCGGCGCGGTGAGCGGGTCCGCGGCCTTCTGCTCGCCGCCCTCCCAGGTCTCGTAGGCGAAGCCCTCGCGCACCCAGTACTCGAAGCCGCCCAGCATCTCCTTCACCTGGAAGCCCAGCTCGGCGAGGGCGAGCGCGGCGCGCGTGGCGCCGTTGCAGCCGGGGCCCCAGCAGTACGTGACGACCGGGACGGCCCTGTCGAGGAGCTGCTCGGCCTGCTCCGCGATGAGGGCGGTCGGCAGGTGCACCGCGCCCGGCACGTGCCCCTGGTCCCAGGAGGCCGTGGAACGCGAGTCGATCACGACGAAGCCGGGGTCCGTGCCGGTGGCGCGGGCGTCGGCGAGGGCGCCGGCCACATCGGAGACGTCGGCGTGGAAAGCGAGGCTCGCCGAGAAGTAGGCGGCCGCGGCGGCGGGGCTGGCCGGCGGCGTGCGGAGGACTGCGTTCACGGGGCTGACCTGCGTCGATGTCGTCGTCATGGCCATAAATCTAAGGAAGACGATCACCCCGCTGAAGGGCCGATCCACGGCGCTCGGAGGCTTCGCCCGGGGAATCCCGGCCGTTCGGCCGGTCCCGGCGGGGATCTCACGTACCGGGACCTGTCACATCCGCGGCGTCCCGTCCGTCATACCCGTGTGACCGGACGCGAAGGGGAAGAGGCACCGATGGACGAGGACCTGCTGGCCGCACGCTTCGACGCGGACCGGGGCCATCTGCGCGCGGTGGCCTACCGGATGCTCGGCTCGCTCAGCGAGGCGGAGGACGCCGTCCAGGAGGCCTGGTTCAGGCTGAGCCGCTCCGACACGAGCGACGTGCGGAACCTCAGCGGCTGGCTGACCACCGTCGTCGGCCGGGTCTGCCTCGACCTGCTCCGCTCCCGCGCCGCCCGCCGCGAGGACCCGCTGGAGCACTACGTGCCCGACCCGGTCGTACGGGAGGAGGGCGTCGCCGACCCCGAGAAGGAGGCGCTGCGCGCCGACTCGGTCGGGCTCGCCCTCCTCGTCGTCCTGGAGACCCTCACCCCGGCCGAGCGCCTCGCCTTCGTGCTGCACGACATGTTCGCGGTCTCCTTCGACGAGATCGCACCCCTCGTCGACCGCACCCCCGCCGCCGCCCGCCAGCTCGCCAGCCGCGCCCGCCGCCGCGTCCGGGGCGCCGCCCCGGCCCCCGGCCCCGGCCTGGCCCGCCAGCGCGAGGTCGTCGACGCCTTCCTGGCGGCCTCCCGGGGCGGCGACTTCGAGGGCCTGCTGGCGGTCCTCGACCCCGACGTGGTCCTCCGCGCGGACGGCGGCACCCGGCTCGGGGCCGCCTCCAAGCTGGTCCGCGGCGCCGAGACGGTCACCGCGCAGGCCCTCACCTTCGCCCGCTTCCGCCACGCCTCCCGCCCGGTCGTGGTCAACGGCGCGGCCGGCCTGGTCTCCCTCGCCGACGGCCGCCCGGTCGGCCTCATGGCCTTCACGATCGCCGGCGACCGCATCGTCGAGATCGACATCGTGGCGGACCCGGAACGCCTGGCCTCCCTCGGCCTGACCGGCTGACGCCCCGTCACGACGAAACGCCCCGCCCGGTGGGAACCGGGCGGGGCGTTTCGTTTCGGTAGGCCGTGTGGGACTCGAACCCACAACCAATGGATTAAAAGTCTGAACCCTCCCCAACGGATTTCACCCCGGCCCACCCCGGCCCACCTTTCGTAGACCCGTTGTACCTGGTCAGCGCGGGCTCCGGCGGCTCGCCTGACGAAGCCTCACCCCGTTTCACCCCGGCTCGCCCCGGGGACTTGCGTGGCGTTCGCGCCAGCAGCGCGCCAGCAAGAAGGGCCCCTGACCCGCAGGTCAGAGGCCCTTCCACTACTCCCCCAAGTCTACGGGAGATGCCCCTCCTCGTCAGCCCCTGACGCCTCCTCAAGCGACTCCTCGGGGGCCGCCTTCCGCGCCCGCGGGACCGCCGCGGCCGAGCGCTCCGTGAGGTCCTTCTCGTACTCCGTGAACAGCTCCATGTACGTGTCGCTGGTCAGGACGATCGTGGAGTGCCTCAACTTCCGCTTGGCGTCGTCGATGTCTCCGCCGCC
This sequence comes from Streptomyces showdoensis, assembly GCF_039535475.1. Taxonomy (NCBI): domain Bacteria; kingdom Bacillati; phylum Actinomycetota; class Actinomycetes; order Kitasatosporales; family Streptomycetaceae; genus Streptomyces; species Streptomyces showdoensis. The sequence continues at coordinate 1,407,559 of NZ_BAAAXG010000026.1, forward strand.
GGCCTTGACGATGCCCGCGGCCACGTGCCGGAGGTCGCGAAGGTTGATCGGCGGCAGGCCTGCCCGCTCGCGGATCCGCTGGAACTCGGCGGATACGTCGTCCGGGTGCAGCCAGGAGCCGTCAAGGCCCGTCCAGATCTTGCCGGTGTCGATCCAGTCGTGTGCCTCCTTGCCCTCGGCCCGGAGACGGGCGGCCTGCTCGTTCCACGCATCGCGCTCGGCGAGCTGCTGGCGGCGGCGCTCCCGCAGGACTGCAACCGTTCCGCTGTCGAGCATGACCGCAGCGGTGCTGCTGTCCGTCTTGGGCGCGGTCTCGGTCGGCGTACCGTCGTAGAGGACGATCTCCTTGAGGACCTCGATTCTCGGCGGCTCGGCGTCAAGGAAGGTGTCCTCCCAGCCGGAGCCGACCCCTTCCCCGCGGCGCAGCCCGTGGTAGGCGATCACGTGGAAGATCGAGTAGAGCCGCTCCGCCTCTGCCTCATCGAGGAACTGGCCGAGCTGCTGCAGCGTCCAGACCATGACGGGGCTCGGGATGAAGCCCGTCGCCAGCCACCGGGCCACCCGCTCGTCGGTCCAGAGGAGGCCCTTGGGGCGGCTGTAGCTGTCCAGCTCGACGTGACGGGCCGGGTTGAAGGTGAGGAGCTGCTCGGCGATCGCCGCGTTCAGCGCGGAGCGCAGTGTTCGCCGGATGGCGTGGCGGCTCCCGAGGCCCGTGACCTTCCGGAACGGTGGCATCTCTTCGAGCTTGGCGCGCTCGGCCGCCAGGCGCTCGCGTTCCTTCGCGGGAGGCCGGCCGGGGCGGTGCCACTTGGCCCGTTCGACCTGTTCGCGGCGGGCCGCGTTCTCGGCCGCGACCACGTCGGCCTCGTCCGCGATGGCGTCGAACATCTCCCGGAGGTGCCCGACGCTGAGACGGTCGAGCCGGATGTGGCCGATGCGGGGCTTGAGGTGGACGCGAACGTGTGACGAATAGCCGGCGGTCGTGTTCGCTCGGGTCTTCTTGCTCATCAGCCAGCGGTCGAGCCACGCTTCCACCGTGGACTTACCGTCCAGGGGTACGCCGACGCCGAGGCGTCGCTGCACCTCGGCGATGTCGGGGATGTCCGCACGGCTGGCAGATAGGCCGGCGAGGAAGTCGGCGACGCGGACGAGGTCGGCCTCGTCGTCGCCGGCGAGATTGAGGATGGACTGGACGCGGGACAGGACGTCGTTCGCGTCGTCGACCCGGGTGAACCCGCCTCGCCGGAAGGCTCGCCGCTTGTTCGAGTCCGCGGCTGCCGGCAGTTCCAGGCGGACGAGGTAGCTGCCGTGGTTCTTCCGCTTCAGCTTGGGGCATGCCTGACTGAGGAGCTTCCCATCGGCTCCTCGGCACTCACAGCGTCGCGCGATCGAACCTGACCGGCGTGCAGCTGGCATGGGGGTCCTCCTTCGGTCACGGCTCGGGCGGCGGGGTCTGGCGCGGCAGCCGGATCGCTGCGAGGCCGACGGACAGCAGGTGGTCTGCCGCCTCGTTCAGCCGGTCGAGCGTCTGCTCGGGCATGGCTCCGGGTCGAACCGCGAAGGCGATACCGCTGGGGGTGACGATCGGCACGATGATTTCGGTCTCGGGCACAGCTTCGCTGAAGAAGTACCAGGCGCGTACCGCAGACGAGGAACCAGTCGCTTCCCCCGTGGGTGTCGTCATGCGATCGGTCCCCTTCTCTCGCTCAAGCGTTCGATTGCCACCTTAGACCTACGCACTGACGGTTGCCGTGCGTCGCGACATGATCGCACCCCGGAATCGGAAACTCCATGCGTTAGGCATATGCACCCACCGGTGCGCGCGCGAAACATGCGTGGTCAGTGGGGCAACCCCCCTTCCTCGGGCGGCACAAGCGAGTCGATCAAGTCGAGAAGCCTCTGCCGCTGGTCGGCGGGAATCTGGTCCAACTTGTGAACGTAGGCCCGGCTCTCGGATGACCCGCCCTTAAGGGCCTCGACGCCGTGGAACTGGGCGGACGCCGCATCCTGGAGGTGCCAGAGCTCCAGCTCGCATGCCGCCGCCAGGGCGCGGAGCTGCTCAACTTGCGGCGGAATGATCGGCTCGCCCTTCTCCAGGCGATGAATCCAGCCGCGCGTCACCCGCTCCCCGCTGATCGGGTCAACTGCCTTTTGGGCGAAGGGGGTTAGCCCTTCCCCCAGCTCTAGGCGCCGGGTGTGGACTAGGTCCGCCAGCTGCCGCCTCTGTTCAGGCTCCCGAGGACCCGGAGCCGATTGATCTTCGTACGCCGCCATGGGGCACATCCTGCCACTCCTGTGGGGTGAAGCTACAGAGCGCCGTTCATCCCTTGCACTGTCATGCGTTCGACGTACCAGGGTCTCCGTTCTACTCACTGAACGGATTGTTCAGCACGGCGACCACGGGCCGCTAGGTGGCACCCCTTGTTTGGCCGGTTCCTTCGCGTTTCCCCCACAACAGGCTGAGCGTTCAACCAGCTGGACATCCCGTTCAACTCATGGAACGCTGCACTCACTGGCGTTCAACTCGTTGAACGCTCCGACTGTCTGGAGGACGCCTATGCGCAAGAACCCGCCTCCCACCACCTATGCAGTGTTCAGCCCCGAACGGCTCCGCATGCTCATGGAGCGCACCGGCACCGGGGAGTCGATCAACAGCCGCCAGCTGGCAAAGGCCGCCCACGTGGCTCACGGCACCATCGGCGGCCTGATGGCCGGCACCCAGCGCACCGTTCCCGAGGTCAAGGCCCGGGCGATCGCCGACGTCCTCGGCGTCGACACGCTGGTCCTCTGGGTCCCGGTGGAACGCTCGGGCCGCACGTACATCCCTGCGCAGGTGACCGCATGAGCCGCAAGATCGCCGCTCTCAGCCCCGCCCAGGTGCTGGCGCTCCCCGCCATGCCGTCCGTGCAGCAGGCATTCGGCGCACTGAACATCGGCGAGGCGCTCGGCTACGAGTTGATCAAGAACGACGAGTTCCCTGTCGAGGTCCTGAGCTTCGGCCGTGCGTTCCGCGTCCGCAAGGCGGACCTTCTCGCCTTCCTTCGCCTCACCGAGGCTGCAAACGACGCCGCCCCCGGGTCTCAGCCGGGGGCGGAATCGGCGCAGGCTCCCGAAGGGGCCGCAGCGTGAACAGCATCGCACGCGCCACTGACAACGCGAAGACCAACGCGGGACAGACGAATCCGGCCAGCAGCGGCCCGTTCGACGGCGCCCTGTGGGTCGACATGGAGGGGCAGCGCGCCCGGTACGAGTGCCTGCGCCCCGACTGCACCCACCGCGTCGAGGGCCCCGTCTGCGCCACCGACCGTGTCCCGGGCCCGGACGGCTCCCCCGTCCGGGCCGGGGCCGCCCGGGTCGCCGGGTTCATCGAGCGCGTCAAGAAGTACCACCTCACCCAGTACCACCCTGGAGAGACCGCCCAGTGAGTGACGAGCAGACCACAGACCTGCGGGCCACTGCGGCCGAGCTGCACGCCGCAGGTCTGTGCGTCCTCCCGATCAAGGCCGACGGGACCAAGTCCCCGTCCGTCCGCAGCTGGATGCCGTTCAAGGTCCAGCGCAGCACCCCCGCCGACCACGACCAGTGGTTCGGCGGGGGCCGCCCCGGCGGCATCGCCGTCGTCTACGGCGCCGTCTCCGGACACGTCGAGATGATCGAGTTCGAGGGCCTGGCCGTCCGAGAGGGTGTCCTCGACGAGGTCACCGAGGTCATGGACGCGTCCGGCCTCGGCGACGTCTGGGCCACCATCCAGAACGGGTGGGCCACCGAGTCGCCGTCCGGCGGGATCCACTACCGCGTCCACGTGGACGGCGCCCCGGTCCCCCCGAACACCAAGCTCGCCAGCCGCCTCGCCCGCGAGGACGAGTACACCCCCGAGGAGCGGCAGCGCGTCGCCGAGAAGCCCGGCACCCGCATTGTCCGCGTGCTCGTCGAGACGCGAGGCGAGGGCGGCTACGGCCTCGTCGAGCCGTCCGGCGGGACCGTGCATGCCTCCGGCCGGCCGTACCTGCGCGCAGCCGGGGGTCCGGGCACCATCCCGACCATCCCCGCCGACGAGCTGGACGCCGTCCGCTCCGTCTGCCGGATGTTCGACGCCCTGCCGAAGGCCGAGACGCAGAAGAGCGCGCCGAAGAGCAACCGGCCTCCGCTACCCGGCGGCGGCTTGCGCCCCGGCGAGGACTTTGAGCAGCGCGCCACCTGGGAGGAGATCCTCGACGGGGTGTTCCGGCCGATCCGGTCCGTCGGCGGCACCACCTACTGGGGGTGGGCCGACGGCGCCCGCGGGCCGAAGGCGACGACCGGCCGCGACCCGGCCGCCGACCGGCTGTACGTCTTCACGACGTCCTCGGAGTTCCAGGCCGAGGTGCCCTACACCAAGTTCGGCGCCTACGCGCTGCTGCGGCACGGCGGCGACCACAAGGCAGCGGCGGCCGAGCTCCGCCGCCAGGGGTTCGGCTCCGTGCCGGAGCGCCGGCGCCTCACTCCGGCACGACCGGTAGAGACGTATTCCGACGGCTCGGCCGCCCTCGACCCGGCATACGAGCCGGAGGAGGGCGAGGCGCCGGACCGGCACCTGCAGGCTGTCCCGGACCGGCCCGAGCTGGACATCACCAACGAGGCCGACGGCCTCGACGGCGTCCTCGCGCTCATGGCGGCCGGCCGCCTGCCCGACCTCTACAAGAGGTCCACGGGCCCCTGCTGGGTGCACCGGGACGACCTCGGCGACCCGGTCGTCCATCAGCTGGCCACCGACAACCTGCGCGCATACCTCGCGGACCACGTCACCACCTACATGGTGAGGCGGGACGCCGAGGGCACGCCGACCGAGGAACGCGAGCTCCTCATGCCGAAGAGCTGCGGCACCCTGCTCGGCCGGAAGGACTGGCCGCTGCCTCTGCTCCGGGGCATCATCACCTCCCCCGTCGTCCGGCCGGACGGCACCCTCGTCACCGCCCCCGGATACGACCGGGCAACTGGCCTCTTCCTGGCTCCGCGCGTGCCGGTGCGCCGCCTCCAGCAGACCGTCACGATGGAGAGTCTGGAGCGGGCGAAGGAGATCGTCCTCGGGCAGGTCCTGGCCGACTTCCCTTGGGTGGCGCCGTCCGACCGGGCGCACTACATGGCCGCGCTCCTGACGCCGATCCTGCGCCCGCACTTCCACGGGCCTACCCCGATGTTCGTCATCTCCGCGACGTCCCCGGGGTCCGGCAAGTCGCTCCTCAAGGACTTGCTCGCGCACTGCTACGGGGTGGCCGACACGGCGTGGCCGGAGAACGACACCGAGCTCCGGAAGAGCATCACCACGCAGCTCTACACCACCGGGTCACCGGTCGTCGCATTCGACAACCTGCCCAACGGCTACGTGATGCGGAGCTCGGTCCTCTCCGCGCTGCTCACCGGCGAAACATGGGGCGACCGCATCCTCGGCGCCACCGGCAAGGTGGTCATGCGCAACGACCGCGTGTGGGTGGCGACCGGCAACGGCCTCCGGACGAGTGCCGACAATGGCCGCAGGGTCATGTGGGTCCGGCTCGACCCCAACTGCCCGGACCCCGACCAGCGCGACGGCTTCACCGTCGGCGACCTGCGCCCGTGGCTCCGCGCCAACGCGTCCACGCTCGTCGCCGCACTCGTCACGCTTGTCCGGTCCTGGCTCGCCGCCGGGGCCCCGCTCATCCGCACCCGGAAAGGCGACTACTCCGAGTGGGCCACCATGCTCGCCGGCCTCCTCGGGTACCTCGGCATCGGCGGCTTCAACGCCGACCAGGGCGACGCCGCCCTTGACCAGGACGACGAGCTCGCCGAGTGGACTGCCTTCCTAGAGATGTGGGACGAGCAGCTCGGCCGCGACTCGATCCCGGTCGGCAAGGTGATCGCGGGGCTCCCCGATCACGTCCCGCGCCTGCGCGAGGGCGAGGTGCCCTCGGCCAAGCAGCTCGGGCTCTGGCTCAAGTCCCGGGCGGGCCGGTTCTTCGGCACCCGCAAGGTGGTCCGGGTCTACGACTCCCACAAGAAGCAGAACCTGTGGCGGGTCGAGGCCCACGCCGACCGCGGCACCGGCACGCACGAGGGCTGACCGTGACGGCCGGTGCGGGTAGTGCGGGAAGTCCTGCCGGGCCTGCGGGTACTTCCGCAAGCCCCCCGTACCGGCCGCCACCAGCGCACACGCGGGGAGGCGGGGAGTTGCGGGGAGTTCCCGCCGCTCCTTCTACCGCACGCGCACCACACACGTACTGCGTATCACGACCACGTCGTGTCGATCACGACGGCTGGAGTGGCTCCGGCATGAGGGGTGAAGGGGAACTTCCCGCAACTTCCCGCACTTCCCGCTACATCGCAGCTCAACCCCGGTACAGCGCACCGACGATCTCCCCGCAGCAACTCCCGCAACTCCCCGCACTACCCGCAGAACCCGAGCAGCCGAAGCAAGGAGACTCGCATGTACCCCACCCTCTTCATCACCGCCGGCCTGAAGTCCTTCGCCGAGGCCATCGACGCCGAGCGCCAGGCCCAGCTCGCAAGGTTCGGCGACCAGAAGCACCCCGACGGCACCGGCAACGAGAGCCAGCGCGACGATGCCGACCGCGCCCGCCAGTTGTGCCAGGACGCCTTCGGCGCGGGCTACGGCACCTGGGCGGACATCCTCGACGAGGAGGTCGCCGAGGCGAAGGCCGAGCGGGACCCCGCGAAAATCCGGACCGAGCTGCTCCAGGTCGCCGCCGTCTGCGCCGCCTGGATCTGGGACATCGACAACCGCCCGCACTCGATGATCTGCGCCCACTGCGGGCAGCCGATCCCTCAGACCGAGGGCCAGCACACCTGGTACGGCCCCGTGCCGATGCCGGGCCAGCCGGAGTGCACCGTGCCGCGCTACCACCTCGGCCGCGAGTACCCGGAGTGCAGGACCGCGGGCGACGCCACCGGGGCCGAGTCGTGACCTGGTGGCAGGCGTGGCTCGCCGTGCAGATCCCCCTCGCAGTCCTCTGGCACCTGTTCACCTGCTGGCAGAAGGGACCCAACCGATGACCCCTCGGACCATGGCCGAGCGCGCTGCGCGAGCTCGCGCCCGTGCCGAGCAGCGCGACACACTCCTCATCCTCCTCGCCCGCGTCGACCGCCTGAGCTCCACCGAGGGCGCCCTGCTCGCCGAGTACACCCACGACGAACTCGCCGCCAGCGACCATCTGCGCAGCACCACCCAGGGCCAGCAGCGCGCACTCCAGGACCGCGCAGAGCAACTACGCGCGGCCGAGGACGCCATCCGAGAGGCCGAGCACGACCGGGACGAGGCGCTCGCGCAGGTGGCGGTCCTCGGCCACTACCTCAACGCCATCCGGCGCGAGCTCAACGGCGTCCCCTGGCCCGACCTCCCCCACGCTGTCCGGCAGCTCGCCGCCGAGCAAGCGGCCACCCGACGCCTGGCCGAGATGGCACGCGACCGATGGGACGAGCTCACGCCCAGCGAGGTCCTCACCACCCTCGACCACCCGAAGGACTGACGCATGAGCACCTGCCTGCTGTGCGAGCACCACCCGACCGACGGCTACCTCTGCCCGAGCTGCAGCAACCTGACCGCGCAGCGCCTCGGCCGCCTGCCCCGCCTCTACACCGCCCTCGCGGCCTTCCTCGCGCCCGCCGCGCAGGCGCAGCGGCACGGCGGTTCCAGCCAGGGCGGCCCGGCCCCACTCCCCGTAGCCGAGCACGTCCTCACCATGCGTGGGCCCGGTGGCATCGTCGGAATCCTGGAGGACTGGCGCTCGGCCATGCACGATGCCCGCCGCTGGCCGGCCCCAGTTCTCACCACGGGAATCCCCCACCGCGTTACGGCAGCGGCCGCCGCGCTCGGCTACTCCATGGACTGGGTGGCGCGCAGCTGGCCCGAGGCAGGCCAGTTCGCCCGGGAGATCCGCGACGTCCACGCGGCGGCCGCAAGCGTCGTCCACCCGCAGCTGGCTGAGGAGCGGGGCACACGGCTCGGGAAGTGCCCCGCCGTTGACCCCGAGGGCCTGGTCTGCGGCGCGATCCTCCGGCACTACCCGGGCGAGCGCGCAGTCACCTGCCGGTGGTGCGGTTGCGCCTTCGAGCCGCACGAGTGGGGCGACCTCCGCAGATGGATCGACGAGGAGTCGAACACCGAGCTGGAAAAGGCGAGTTGAGTCGTGCCGCTCTCGACTATCACACCCCCCTGTGATAGCGTCTGCGACGTGAACACCGAACCCTGGCGGGTCCGATTCACGCGGGAGGACGAGCTGGTGGAACAGCTCCAGTCCCAACTGCTGGAAGCCGCCGTACGCAGGGCCTCGGCCCTCGCCGCCGGCGTCGCCGAACTCGGCAGCGTGTACGCCGTCGCGAAGGCCACCGGCAAGAGCTGGACCGCCATCGACAACGCGATCAAGAAGCACACAACCAAATAGCGGGCCGGACGACAGCTCACCAAGTGGTGGAACACCTGGTGGCGCGCGCGTCGCCCGGCCCCGACCAAGCCCATCCTGATCTGACCAGGAGGACACGGCCATGGCCGATCATTTCACGGGCACCCCCGCGCCCGTACCCCCGCCGGCGCTTCCGGCGCCCCTTTCCGACGAGACCCGGGGCCTGGTGCTCCAGCTCGCCGACGGCCTCAGCCGTCTCCGGCCCGAGGCCGCCATGAGCGACGGCATCCGCCTCGCCCGTGCCCTCGTCCTCGCCGAGCAGCTGCACGGCCCCACCGAGGCGGCCTACACCGCCGAGCAGGCCCTGCTCGCCGCCCTGCCCCCGGTCCAGCCCGGGCAGACCCGCGGCGAGTACGCCGCCCAGCTCCACCTCATTGCGCAGGGGGTGACCCTGTGACCACCGTAGCCACCAGCGGCCTGGACTCGCTCTACGACCGCGAGCAGGACCAGAGCGTGCTCGTCCTCTCCGTCGACACCGCCCGGCGCCTCGCCCGCGAGGACCTCGACGCGTGCGCCACCGCCGACACCCACAGCCACGGCGCCATGCTCCAGGCCGCCGTCACCCTGGACTACAGGCTGCGCTCGCTGCTCGCCGCCCTCGACGCCGAGGACCTCGCTGGACCGCAGGACGGCACCCAGTGACCACCCCCACCGAGGTGGCGCAGCGACGCGCCGCCGTGCGCCGATTCGCGGCGCAGAAGCTCAGCAACCGCGCCATCGCCGAACGGCTCGGCATCTCCAAGGACACCGTCCGACGCGACCTTGAAGCTCCCGAGGTCTCGCTCCGCGAGCTCGTCGCAGAGCGTGCGGCGCAGACCGACACGGCCGTGAGCCAGGCATGCGCCGCAGCTCAGAGCGCCGCCGACATGCGGCCGGCCTACGTCATCACCGACGAGGCGACCGCGCGGCGCTGGCACAGCGACCTGCGCGCCGCCGCCGGCCAGCTGACGGCGCTCGCCGACCAGTTCGCCGACTACTACCTCTTCGCCCGAAGCGCCATGGACGGCGCAGAGTGCTGACCTACGAGACGCTCGGCTTTCACGGCCTGTTCGCCCTCGTCAGCCTCACCGCCGCCGCGCGGCTCTTCCCTGCCGGCACCCAGCCGCGCCGCTACCTGGCCCGCGCCGCTCTCGTCGTCTTCATCCTCATCGCCGCGATCACCGCGCTCTCGTACTGAAGGACTCCGCCGTGAAGACCAATCTGCTCACCGCCATCGACACCGCCGTCAGCAACTCCATGACCACCGCGGCCCCGACCGCTGTCCCCGGGCAGGGCGGATCCGTCCCCGTCTCCGTCCTGCTGGTCCTTGGCCTCGGCGGAGTGGCCTGGTGGATGTTCAAGCACGGCGACAAGAACAAGAAGCTCCACCTGCTCCCCGGGTTCGTCTGCCTCGGGCTCGGCCTGTCGCTGTCCGGCACCCAGCTCGGCACCATGGTCGGCATGCTCTTCGGCAACGTCGCCACGATGGTCGCCAGCTTCGCGGGGAACGTCTGACCGTGGCCGACCCCGAGGCCGACACCCTCGAACTGCCGCCCGTGCCCGACTGGGGGCGCGGGCGGCCCCGCTGGGCAGCGCAGCGCATCCACCCCCGCCGCATCGGCATCGGCCACCGCAAGCTCATCAGCCAGTTCCGCGACTGGACCCGCGCCGAGGGCCACCCCGCCGCCGGCCGCGCGAAGGGCGCGCGCCTCGGCGGCCTCGCCCTCGCGGCGCTCACCACCTGGCGCCCGCTCGTCGAAGACCCCCGGCTCCTCGCTCTGGCCGGCGGCAGCTACCTCGTCGCCGCCTGGCGAGCCAGCCGCCCCACACCGGTGACCGAGGAAGAGCTCCAGCGCCGGTTCCTCCTCGGCGTCCAGGAGCTCATCGGCGACCGACCCGGCATCCACGTCCGAGAGCTGTACGACCGGCTCCAGGCCCAACCCGCCGCCGCCCACCTCGACGACACCCGCCTCCGAGCCCTACTCGTCCGCTGCGGCGTCCCGACCCAGCAGATGCGTCTCGGCGACGTCGGGGGCCGCATCGGCATCAAGGCCGCCGACGTCGCCGCCCTCCTCTCCCCCGCCCCTGTGGACACCTCTTCTGGACCTGTAGACGCAGGTCAGCACCTCCCGGAAGAGGTTGTAGACCAGCCGGAGACCGGCTGTAGACCACCCTCCGCCCACTCACAGAAGGAGCCCTTCATGCCCGACCACGACATCACCGTCCGGGGACACATCACCCTTCCCGATGGATCCGCCGTCGCCTGCCCCGACTGCGGCACCGACAAGGAGCTGACCGTCTACGGCCCCGACGGCGGCGCCGGCCACCTCATGTGCCCCAGCGGCCACCACTTCCCGCCCCCGGCACCCATCGACCCGTACCGTCTCCTCGCATCCGCCGTCGCCGACCCGCGCACCGAGTTCCTGTCCTGAACTGCTGGAGCGAAACTGGCCCGGCAGCCGGGCCCGACGAGAGAGGATGGCCCACATGACGGACCTGGTGGAGTTCCTAAAGGCCCGGCTCGACGAGGAAGTTCAGAGGGCAGTCTCTTCCCGCGACCCGTGGTTCGGGTACGAGCCTGACGAGCACGTGGAGCGCGTCAAGTGGGCTGATGCTCTGTTCATTGCCCACCACAGCCCGACTCGTGTCCTCGCCGAGGTCGACGCCAAGCGGCGGATCGTTGAGCTGCACACCCCGGTGATCCTTCGCAGCGGGGGCGGGGGCGCGTACTTCGACACCACCAGGGTCTGCCGCTCCTGCGAGCCGCCCCGCCAGTTCCCCGAACAGGCTTGGCCGTGCGCCACGCTCCGCCTGCTGGCCCTGCCGTATGCCGACCATGCCGACTACGACGAGGCGTGGCACCTGGGCGACGCCTCCCAACCGAAGGAGTGACCGTGGGCCGCTATGTCGAGGGAGCACCGGACGACCTGCCCGACGTGATCGCCCGGATCCACGCGCGAGGCTTGGCAACGAGTGAGGCCGACGGCCCGCTGCGTCCGTCGGAGCCGTCCATCTGGTTCGCCTACCGTCGGCCCGAGGGCACCCTCTTCGGCCTGTACCTCGTGAGCGGGTCCGTGCACGTACCCCGGACCGGCGAGACCGTCCTGCTCGGGGAGATCAGAGAACCGCTGCGGGTGGTGGATGTGCAAACGCGCTACTCCACCAACCCCCTCGATGGCATCCCGCTCGCGGCTGTCACCGTGTGCGTCGAGCCGACAGGCTGATAAAACTCGGCACACTGGTCACATGGAGTACCTACAGCCGCCCGCTGGCACCGTGACCACTTCCCTTGCGGCCCTCGCCGCAGGGGTCCAGCCCGCCACCATCCGCGACTGGGTCCGGCGCGGCGTCCTCACCCGCTGCGGAGGCAGCACGCTGCGGCCCGTCTACCGCATTGAGGACGTCCAGGTCGCCCGCCGCGCAGCAAAGCCCACCCGCCCTGGCCAGCGCGCCGTCAAGGCCGCTTGACCTGGAGCGATCCATGCGCCACGCTTTCGGCAGACAGCCATGCCCGAAAACGGTGCGGCCCACATGCTCACGAACGGCCCCGACCATGATCCGGTCGGGGCCGTTCACGTTCCCAGACCGGCCCGTCCGCGATCCCCGACGCGGACGGGCCTTCCCATACCCCGCCGTCCGGCGATGGGGCGTAGAGCCTCCTCCGGGCCGAGCCCCGGTGAGCGCGCAGCGCTGGACGGCGGCACCAACTCCCTGGAGGCAACCGTGAGCGACTCGCGTACGCCCTACGCGCACGCACTGCACACCATCAACGAGACGTCCACGCGCCTCAACCTGATCACCGAAGGCAGGGGCGTGTCGGGCGAGGTCGCCGCCTCGGTGCTCACCGCACACTCCAACCTGGCCATCGCCTCGGCGCTCCTCGCCGTGGCCGACGCGCTGCGGGGTGCCTCACCAGTTCGCTCCCCCGAGGTAGCGCCATGGCCTCTGTGAACTACGGTGCGGGGCTTCCCCGGTGGGTCGGCGCCCGCTTCGTCATGGAGTCCCCTGGGATCTACGCCACGACCGGCACACGAACCTCGGACGGCTCCCTGGCCATCAACCTGGTCGTGCACATCCCGCGTATCCGCGGCGCGCTCTACGGCGCCTGGCTGCGCCTCACACGCAAGGGGGCGTGAGCCGTGCCGAGCCGCGCCCCGCGACGCTGCACCACGCCCGGGTGCGGCGCCATGGCCGCCCCGCCCGCCTCGAAGTGCGCTGCGCACGACAAGCGTCGGCCCCGCCGCTCGGCCTCGTCCAAGGGCTACAACGCCGAGCACGTCCAACGGTTTCGCGCGGGCGTCCTTGAGCGGGACCCGGTGTGCGTGGTCTGCGTGCGGGCGCCGAGCACGCAGGCCGACCACTACCCGCTGTCCAAGCGCGAGCTGCAGGCGCGCGGCCTGGACGAGCACGACCCCCGCAGAGGCCGCGGCCTGTGCGCGCCGTGCCACTCGCGCGAGACCGCCCGCCACCAGCCCGGAGGCTGGAACGCGGGCCCGCGCTACTGACCGTGAGGGGGAGGGGGCCTCAAATCCCTGGCCCGGGGACCCGCGGAACGCGGGGGGGAGCCCAGAGACGCCTCGACAGGTTTCGGGATCCGCCGTACCGGGCCACCCGCCGTAACTGAACGTCACTGGAGGTGGCCATGGGGAAGCGAGGACCGGCACCGAAGCCCACCGCGCTGCGCGTGCTGCACGGCGACCGCAAGGATCGGATCAACACGGAGGAGCCGCGGCCCGCCGAGGGCGACGTCGCCCCGCCGGCCTGGCTCAGCAACGAGGCCGTCGAGGTCTGGGACACGCTCGCCGACCAGCTGACCGCCACCGGCGTCCTGACCGGCTGGGACGTCGAAGCGTTCGCCAACTGGTGCGACGCCGTCGCCCGGAGGCGCGCGGCGGCCGAGCACGTCGACCAGGAGGGCGCCGTCGTCGAGCACCCCGTGTTCAACAAGAACGGCGACCAGACCGGCGTCCGCATGGGCAAGAACCCCTGGCTCCTCGCGCTCGACGCCGCCGACGCGCAGGTGCAGCGGTACGGCGCCCGGTTCGGCCTGACCCCGAGCGACCGCGCGCAGCTGCACATCGGCGGACAGGAGAAGCCCGGCGGGGCGGAGCGCCTGCTGTCCTGACCGCACGTGAGGGGGTGCCATGACCGCCGGGACCACTACCCGCCCGGCCCGTAGCAAGGCAGCCACCCGGCCCCGGGGCCGCGCGCGGGCGGTGACGTACGACCACCACAAGCGGTGGCGGCCTGCGTCCCGCAAGGGCGACGTCTGCGGGTACACCCTCGACGGCAAGACCTGCGAGCGCCGCGGCGCGCACTACTGCGAGCCGCGCGCCGACCGGGTCGTCGCGTTCTTCGCCGAGCTCCTCGTCCACCCCGCCGGCGCCCTGGCCAACACCAAGTTCGTGCTGGCGTCGTGGCAGGAACACGAGATCATCAGGCCCCTCTTCGGGGAGGTCCACTGGTCCGAGCAGTGGGGCCGGTACGTCCGCCGCTACTCGCGCGCCACGATCGTCATGGCCCGCAAGAACGGCAAGTCCGCGCTCCTGTCCGGGATCGCGCTGTACATGCTGTGCGGGGACGGCGAGGAGTCCGCCGAGGTCTACGGCGCGGCTGCGACGATCCGGCAGGCGGGCAAGGTCTTCGAGCCATGCCGGAAGATGATGCTCAAGAGCCCGCTGCTCGCGGCGCGGCTTGAGCACGTCAAGGCCGCGCGGCGCATCGTCGACGAGCGGACCGGCTCGCACTACGAGGTCATCCCGGCCGACGCCGACAACGAACTCGGGCACTCGCCGCACTGCTTCATCCTCGATGAGGTCCTCTCCCAGCCGGACGACTCGCTGTGGCAGGCGATGCGCACGGGCACCGGCGCCCGCACGCAACCGCTCATGCTGGCGATCACCACCGAGACCAGCCAGCAGTACTCGTTCGGCGCCGAGTTCATCGACGAGGCCGACCGCGTCCTTGAGGACCCGAAGCGTGCGCCGCACCACTTCGCCTTCGTACGCAAGACTCCGCGCACACCCGACGAGCTGGAGCGGCTGCACCGCCTCTTCCCCGGGCGCCCCGACCTGCCGGTCTCCCTCGACTGGACCGACGAGGCGAACTGGGCATGGTCGAACCCCGCGCTCGGGACGTTCCTGTCCGTCCAGTCCCTGCGCGAGGAGGCCAAGGAAGCCCTTGGGGACCGGAAGGCGCTGAACGCCTTCCTGCAGTTCCGGCTCAACCAGCGCGTGAGCGAAGTGTCGCGCTGGATCGCCATGGACCTGTGGGACATGAACACGGGCGAGCTCGCCCCGAACCCCGGCTGGATCGCCGGCCGCCTGGAGGGCCAGCGGTGCTGGGGCGGCCTCGACCTCTCCTCGAAGCTGGACCTCACCGCCTGGTGCCTGTACTTCCCGGGCGGCGAGCTCGTGTGGCGGTTCTGGGCCCCTCAGTCCGTCGCCCCGATCCTCGACAAGTTCACCGACGGGAAGTTCAGCGAGTGGGCCGAGGACGGCTGGGTCACGCTCACCGACGGCGACACCATCGACTACGACACGATCTACGACGACATCGAGACCGACCACCACCTCTACAAGATCATCGACGCCACGTACGACAAGTGGTGCGGCGAGCCCGTGCGGCAGGCGCTCACCAAGCGCACCCGGATGAAGATGGTGGAGTCGGACACGACGTTCACCCGCATGACGCCGCCCATGAGCGAGTTCATGCGCGGCCTCAAGGCGAGGGAGTACGCGCACTTCGGCAACCCCGTCGCGAGGTGGATGGCCGACAACCTGGAGTGCAAGAGCCCTCGCGACGACCCCGACCGTGTCCGCCCGGTCAAGCCCTCGCGCGACAAGACCGGCAAGCGCATCGACGGCATGCCCGCGGCCTTCTTCGCTATCGACGGCGGCCTGCGCGGCCTGCCTACCCCGTCCATCTACGAATCGCAGGGCATGTCCCTGTAACCCCCGTGAAGGAGGTGAGGCAGGTGGACCGCTGGGACGTCCTCGCCCTGCTCGGCATCGCACTCCTCGGTATCGGCCTCGGCCTGCTCGCCCCCTGGCTCGGCGTCGCCGTGGCCGGCCTGGTCCTCCTGGCCGTCGGCGTCACCGGCGCCCTCGGCGAGCTGCGCGCGAGCAGGGCGCCCGACCAGCAGAAGGGAGCCTGACCGTGGGATTCCTGCGCAGCGCCCTGTCCGGACTCGCGACCCCCGAGCGATGGGTCGAGGACTGGATGCGCGGCGGGTCCGTCAACTCCGCCGGCATCCGCGTCGACCAGGACACCGCCCTCACCTACAGCCCCTTCTTCGCCGGGGTGCGGGTCCTGTCCGAAGACCTCGCCGGACTGCCGCTGTTCCTGTACGAGCGGCTGCAGCCCCGCGGCAAGCAGCGTGCCACCACCCACCCGCTGTACCGGCTGCTGCACGACCAGCCCAACGACATGATGTCCTCGGCCTGGCTGCGCGAGGTACTCACCTCTCACGCGATCACCTGGGGCAACGGCCTCGGGTACGTCGTGTCCAACGAGCGCACTGGGGTCGTCGAGGAGATCTGGCCGCTGCGCCCCGACCGGGTCACCATCGGCGTGAAGCGCTCCGGGCCCGGCCGGTTCGAGCGGCGCTACCGGTACGACGACGACGTCAACGGCATCCACACGGTCCTCCTGCCCCATGAGGTCCTGCACATCTCCGGCCTCGGGTTCGACGGCGTGCAGGGGTACCCGGTCGTCGAGCTCGCCGCCAACTCCATCGGTCTGGGCCTGGCCACCGAGCACCACGGCGCGAAGGTGTTCAGCAACGGCGCGGCCCCGGGCGGCGCGTTGACGCATCCGGGCAACGTGTCGCCCGAGGCGCGCCGGCGCATGGCGGACGACTGGGAGAACATCCACAAGGGCATCGACCGCGCGCACCGCATCGCGGTCCTGGAGGAGGGCGTCACCTTCCAGCAGGTCGGCGTCCCCAACGACAGCGCCCAGTTCCTGGAGACCCGGAAGCTGCAGGTCACCGAGATGGCGCGCTGGCTGCGACTGCCGCCCCACAAGGTCGGGGACCTGGACCGGGCGACGTTCTCCAACATCGAGCAGCAGCAACTCGACTACATCGGCTCGGCCCTGAACGTGTGGCTGGTCCGCTGGGAACAGGCGATCCTCACGCAGCTGCTGCTCCCTGACGAGCGGCAGCAGCACTTCCCCGAGTTCCTCGTCGACTCCCTGCTGCGCGGCGACACCGCCGCCCGGTACGCCGCCTACGCGGTCGGCCGCCAGTGGGGGTGGCTGTCCGCGAACGACGTGCGAGACAAGGAGAACCTCAACCCCATCGAGGGCGGCGACGACTACCTCGTCCCGCTCAACATGGTGCCCGCCGGCCGCAGCGCGGGCCGCGACGCGACGGCCGTCCGCCGCGCCCGGCTCCTGGCCGGCCGCAACGCCGTGCGCGAGACCATCGCGGACAAGTGGGGCCAGAAGATCGAGGCGTCCGACCAGGACGTCGCAGACCTCGAGGCCGACGAGGTCGGCGCCCTGGTCGACGAGCACCTCACGGCGGGTCGCGGCGCCCGGTCGCTGGGCGCATTCCTCGCCGCGCTCCGCGTCCTGTACGCCGAGGACGGCCCGATCATGGAGCGCCTGGCCGAACTCTGGGTGCCGCTCATGACCGGGTTCGCCGACGACATCGCAGTCCAGGCCGCCGAGGCCGTCGCCTACGAGGACCCCGTCGACCTGTCCGTATGGGCCAACGCCTACGCCCTGTCCCACGCCGGCTATCAGGTGTCCTCGTCCTACGGCCAGCTGCGGGCCGTGGTCGACAAGACCGAGGGGACGACCGAGGACATCGCCGAGGCCGTCGTCGAGCGGCTGGCCAAGTGGCAGGAGGAACGGCCCGCGCACACCGCGCGCTGGGAGTCCTCGCAGCTGCCGAACGCCGCGGCCCGCGAGACCTGGAAAGAGGCGGGCGTCAAGAAGATCCAGTGGGTCGCGCGCGGCTCGCAGAACTGCCCGTACTGCCAGCGCCTGGACGGCGCCGTGCGCGCCATCGAGAAGCCTTTCGTGGCCAAGGGCGACGACGTCGAGGGCGACGAGGGCGAGGCCCTGACCGCCAAGCGCGACACCTTCCACCCCCCGGTGCACCCGGGCTGCAACTGCGAGGTGATCCCCGTTGTCGACTGACCCGCCCCGCGGGGCCGCCGCCATGGAGGCGGGCAGCTGCTCGGCCTGCCGCGGGCCCGCCGAGCGCGGCCCGTCCGGCGCCTGGTGGCACCTGGGCACACCGTGCGGACGGACACCCGCCCGCTTCCAGACCGGCCCGCCGCATGACCGGCAGGCCGAGGAACCGAGGAGGAACCGATGAAGGAGCGGCGCTACGTGCGCGGCTACGTCGAGCGCGCGGACGGCGACGAGGCGGGCAAGCCGCTGTCGATCATCGCCGCGACCGAGGGCCGCAAGGGCGACGGCCTCAACCTGACCATGGCCGGCGCCGAGCTCGGCCGGTTCGACGCCAACCCGGTCGTCGGCTACGGCCACTCGTACTGGGGCCGCGACGGCCTGCCGATCGGCCGGTCCGACAAGACGTGGATCGACGGCGACAAGCTGCGCATGGACATCGTGTTCGACCAGGACGACGAGTTCGCCGTCAAGGTCGAGCGCAAGTACCGGGCCCGGATGATGAACGCTTTCAGCATCGGGTTCGACGTCTGGAACATCGACGACGCAGGCGTCCCCGAGGGCTGGGAGCTGTTCGAGGTCTCCGCCGTCCCGCTGCCCATGGACCCCAACGCGATCGTCGAGTCCGGCCGCTCCGCGCTCGACCTCCTGCGCGGCATGGACGTCCGCCAGGACCCGGACGAGACCGTGCAGGCCGTCCTCGCCCGCCTCGCCGAACTGGACGCCGCCGGCGCCCGCGCGGGTGCGGTGCTGTCCAAGAAGAACAAGGAGATCGTCACCAGCGCCCGCGACGCGCTGCAGGAACTCCTCGACGCCGCCGGCGGCACCGACGACGACGAGCGGGCCGCGCCCGCCGTCGACGAGACCCGGCTCAGGCGCCTCGCCGGCATCTGACCCCCTCGCGCCGCGCAGCCGCGCGGGGCACACCCACACCCGAAGGGAACACCCCGATGCCCAACATCAGGGAGCTGCGCAGCAAGCGCACCAAGCTCGGCGCGGACGCCCGCGCCATCATGCAGGCCGCCGAGTCCGAGGGCCGCTCGATGACCGGCGAGGAAGAGGCCCGGTTCGACAAGCTCATGGACGAGCGCGACGGCCTGGACCGCACCATCGCGCGGGCCGAGAAGCTCGACGAGGACGCCCGCGCCGAGGACGACCTGCCCGACGAGGGGCAGCGCGGCGGCGAGGAGGCCATGGGCGCCCTGCGCGCCTACCTCCTCGGCGGCCGGTCCGTCCTGACCGAGCGCCAGGCCCGCGCCCTGAACGCCGGGCACGACCCGGAGGGCGGATTCCTCGTCGCCCCGCAGCAGTTCGTCAAGGACCTCCTCAAGAACGTCGACGACATGGTGCAGCTGCGCGGCCTGGCCACCGTGCAGCAGCTCACGCAGGCCGAGTCCCTCGGCGTGCCGACCCTCGACACCGACCTGAACGACGCCGACTGGACGAGCGAGCTCGCCACCGGCAACCAGGACGACTCGATGCGGTTCGGCAAGCGGGAGCTGCGCCCGCACCCGCTGGCCAAGCGCGTCAAGATCAGCCGCAAGCTGATGCGCGCCTCGGTCCTGAACCCCGAGAACCTCGTCCGCGAGCGCATGGCCTACAAGTTCGGCGTCACCGCCGAGAAGGCGTACATGGTCGGGGACGGCAACCAGAAGCCCCTCGGTCTTTTCACCCCGCACGCCGACGGCATCCCCACCTCCCGCGACGTGGACGTCTCCACCTCGGGCACCGGGTTCACGAACGTGGCCGCGGGCAACGCCGCGGACGACCTGATCACCGCCAAGTACACGCTCAAGGGCGCGTACCACAAGAACGCCCGCTGGCTGTTCCACCGGCTGATGATCGCCTCGATCCGCAAGCTCAAGGACGGCGACGGCAACTACATCTGGCGCGCCGGCCTCGCCAACGACGCCCCCGACGTGATCCTCGACCTGCCGTTCCTCACCAGCGAGTTCGCCCCCTCGACGTTCGGCGACGGCGACTACGTCGGCATGCTCGGCGACTTCTCCTACTACTGGATCGCCGAGGCCCTCAACTTCGAGGTCCAGCGCCTCAACGAGCTGTACGCCGAGACGAATCAGCTGGGCTTCATCGGCCGCCAGGAGGCGGACGGCATGCCGGTCCTGGCCGAGGCGTTCGTGCGCCTGCAGTCCAACGACGTCGTGCCGTAACCCGCCCCGTCCCGCGCAGGCCCACACAGAACAGGAGCACACCTCATGCGCACCGACATCAAGAACCACCTCGACATCGCCACCACCCTGACCCCGGCGGCCCGCGTCGACACGGCCACCGGCACCGGGGTGGACCTGGCGAACTACGACGCTGCCGCCGTGGTCATCTCCACGGGCGTCGTCGCCAACGCGGCGTTCTCCATCGAGGTCCAGGAGTCCGACACGCTCGGCTCCGGCTACACCGCGGTCGCCAATGCCGACCTCGACGGCACCGAGCCCGCCACGCTCACCGCGTCCACCATCACCGTGATCGGCTACCACGGCATCAAGCGGTACATCCGCGCCGTGGCCACCGACGCGGGTACCGGCGACGCCTCGTTCGGCGTGACCGTCATCCGCGGCCGAGGCCGCGTCAAGCCCTGACCGCCGAGCCCGCACCCCGCCCAGCCGCCCGTCTCCGCGCGGGCGGCCGGGCGGGGGCCACACCTAAGGAGGCACCACCATGCGTGTCGAGATGCTGCGGCTGATGTCCAACCCCCGGTACGGCAACCAGCCCGAGGGCGCGATCGTCGACATGGACGACGCCGACGCCGAGCGCCGGATCGCGGCTGGCGACTGCCGCCCCGTCGACCCGCCGAAGGCCAAGAAGCCCACCCGCCGGGCCGGGCCCGCCGAGCCGCCGGCGGACCCTGAGACGCCCATCGAGCGCATGTCCGTCGAGCAGCTCAAGACCTACGCCGCCGAGCACGACATCGACCTCGGCGACGCCGCGAAGAAGGCCGACATCCTCGCCGCCGTCGTCGCCGAGGTCGAGCGCCGCCGCGACCAGGCCGACGAGGGCGAGAGCGAGGGCGGCAGCTGATGGCGTACGCCAGCCCCGACGACCTGCGCCGCCTGCTGCGCATGGACTCGTTCACGGAGGATGAGACCGCGACGGCCGAGCTCCTGATCGAGCTCGGCCAGGGCGTCATCGAGGACGAGATCGGGCAGCCGCTGGAGCAGTCCACCGACACCGTGGTCCTCGACGGCCCCACCGAGGACGACGCCCGCCAGGCGGGCAGCGGCTCACGGAAGCTGATCCTGCCGCGCTGGCCGGTCACGTCCGTCACCTCGGTCACCCTGACCGACGACGGCGAGGAGCTCACGTTCGGCAAGGACGCCGACTACACGTGGTCGGCGGCCGGGATCCTGCACCGCCGCGGCGCCCACTGGCCCAGCCACGACCGGGCCGTTGAGGTCGTCTACACCCCCGGCTACGCCCCGGTCCCGGCCGGGCCGAAGCGCATCGCCCTGCGCCTGGCGATGGTGGGCTGGTCCAACCCTGAGTTCCTCTCGGCCGAGACCCTCGGCGACCATTCCCGCAGCTTCTCCGCCGAGGCTCTCGGCATGGAGCTCACGCCCGGCGACATCCGCACGCTGGGCGCCTACCGGGCCCGGACATGATCGGCCGCCACCTGAACCGCACCCTGGAGGTGTGGCGGCCGGTGACCGCCGACGACGGCTACGGCGGGCAGGGCACCACCCTGGTCCACCAGGCCGACGTCCGCGCCAAGGTGGACCAGCCGGGCGCGTCCGAGCGGATGCTGGCCCAGCAGGCCAGCGCCGAGCACACCCACGACGTGTACCTGCTGCCCGACGCGGACGTGCAGCGCGGTGACGAGCTGCGCGGCCGCGGGCAGCGGCTGCGCGTCAAGCAGGTCGTCGAGCCGTCGGCGACCCGCTACAGCAGGGCCGAGTGCCAGCTGATCCAGCAGGAGCCCGCCTGATGTCGGGCCCGCTGGGCGCGGCCGCGGGCGCGCTGCTCGCCGCTGTGGGCGAGCTGCCCGACGGCTGCTACAGGATGGGAGGTGATCCGGTGGCCCGCTCCGGGATGACCGTGGAGATCCTCGGCACCCGCCGTCTGCAGGCCCAGCTGGAGGACCTCGGCGAGGACATCGTGGCCGCGATCCGCAAGGCCGTGACGGAGTCCGCCGAGGCCGTGAAAGCGGACACGCAGCGCGACGTCGCCAGGGACAGCGGCAACCTGCACGACAAGGTCGGCGTGACGTACAAGGACGACGGCCTGACCGCGCTGGTCGGCTGGCACAACGACGCCGAGTACTACGGCCGGTTCCTGGAGTACGGGACCCGCCGCATCGCGGCGCGGCCCGCGCTGCGGCCGGCGCTTGAGGCCGAGCGCGGGCGCTACCGGGCCCGGCTGACCGACGAGGTCCGAAGGGCCCTGCGATGAGGGCGGCCGACCCGCTGCTGCCGGTCCAGGGCGCCCTCGTCCAGGCGCTCGGGGGCGACGCCGCACTCGGCGCGCTCATCAGCGGCGTCTACGACTACCTGCCCGAGACCGCCGCGTATCCGTTCGTCGTCGTCGGCGAGGCCACCGGCACACCGGACAACGCGCACGACCGGTACGGGCAGGAGACCGTCGTCACCATCCACGTGTGGTCGCAGTACCGCGGCTACAGCCAGGGCCTGACGATCGGGGCCCGCATCACCGCGGCCCTCGACCACCAGCCGCTGACGATCCCCGGGCACGACCACATCGTGACCCGCTGGGAGACCACGCAGACCCTCACCGACCCCGAGCCGCCCGGCAACGTGCGGCACGTGGTGCTGCGCTACCGCATCGTCACCGAGCAGCCGCCCACCTGACCTCGCCCCACCCGCACACCCGGCCCGCGCCCGCGGCCCGGGCCCTGCCCATGCGCAGAACTGGAGGTACCCCCAGTGGCAGCCCTGAACGCCATCCCCGTCACCACCCTCGGAGGCGTCGCCGACCTGGCGGCGGCCGCCGTCGCCGCGGCCGGCGGCGGCGACACCGCACCGGTCGGCCCCGGACACGTCCTGTACGTGTCCAACGCCGACGCGTCCGCCCACACCGTCACCCTCGCCACCCCCGGCACGGTCGACGGACACGCCATCGCCGACGCCACCCTCGTCGTCGCCGCCGGCAAGAGCGGCCTCATCCCGCTCACCACCCTGTTCCGCGGCGCGACCGGCCGCGCCTCCCTCACCTACGACGGAGTCACGGCCCTCAAGGTCGCCGTCCTCAAGATCGGAGCCTGACCCGTGGCAGGTACAGACGCGTTCGGCACCCAGTTCCTGCGGGACACCACCGGCGCCGGCGCCTACGGCGTGATCGCCAACGTCGCCGACATCTCCGGGCCGTCCCGCTCCCGCGAGGCCATCGAGGTCACCGCACACGACTCCCCGAACGACTACCGCGAGTTCATCAAGGGCCTCAAGGACGGCGGCGAGGTCGAGCTCACCATCAACTACGACCCCGGCGAAAGCACGCACGCCGCCCTTGACGGGGACTTCGAGGAGAAGGACCTGCGCAACTACCAGGTGATCATCCTTCCGGGCCACCCGGACGAGCACACCTGGACTTTCGCCGCCATGATCACCGACCTCGGAGACGCGTACCCCATCGACGACAAGATGGAACGTTCGGTCACCTTCAAGATCAGCGGCATGCCCACCCTCACCCCGACCGGCTGACAGGAGACCGACCCACCATGAGCTCTCTCAAGGACCTCATCCGCAACGCGGACGACATCAAGACCGAGGACGACGTCGAGATCCCCGAGTGGGCCCCGGGCGTCATGTTCCAGGTGTGCGGCCTGCCGTCGGACGACTGGGAGACCTACCAGAACAGGGCGTCCACCATGACCCGCCGGGACTCCGCCAAGGCTGTGGAGATGTCGGTCAAGTCCCACAAAGCCTGGATCGTGGCCAAGTGCCTGCGCGAGCAGGAGACCGGCGACCTGGTCTTCCCTGACGTCCGCGAGGGCGTCGCGATCCTGTCCAAGCGCTCCGCCGGAATCGTGAACGGCCTGTTCAACCTGTGCCGCCACCTGTCCGACGACGACCGCAGCTTCGAGCAGAAGGTCGCGGCGGCTGAGGCGGATTTCGGCGACGGCCCGAGCTGAGGCTGCACTACGACCTCGCCGCGGCCTTCCGCCTCCCCCCGTCCGAGGTCCTGGCACGGTTCACCGAGGAGGAGCTCATCCGCCTCGTCGCATACCAGAACCTCTACGGCCCCATCGGGCCCGCGCGCATGGACGTCGTCGCCGCCCGGCTCGGCATGGACGTCGCCGCCCCGCACATGAAGAAGGGCCAGCGCCCCAAGCTGCGCGACCACATCGTGCAGTGGAGCCGGGCCGCCCGCCCCCGCCGGTCGGGGCACGAGCTGCTGGCCGCGATCCGCGGTATCCAGACCGGGTTCGACCGGGCCGGCCGCAGAAAGGAGCGCGCGCGATGACGATCCTGGACGAGCTCCTGGTCCGCATCGGCATGGACTCCTCCGGTGTCGACGAGGGCGCCGAGGAGGTCACCAACCGCCTCGACGGCCTGGCCGGCCCGGCCGCCGCCGCGGGCCTGGCCGCCGGCGCCGTGTTCGCCGTGGGCATCGCCGGGGCCATGGACATTGCCGGGGCCCGCAGCGAGCTGCAGAAGTCCCTGGACCTGACCAGCGAGGAGGCCGCGCGCGCGGGCGGCCTCGCCGGTGACGTCTTCTCCGACGGGTTCGGCGAGTCCCTCGATGAGGTCACCAGCGGCCTGGCGACCGTCACCGGCGCGATGGGCAAGCTCGGCGACTTCACCGACGCCGAGCTGCAGGACATGACCAAGGGCGCCCTCGGCCTCGCCAAGGCGCTGGAGGTCGACGTCGCCGACGCCTCGACGGCGGCCGGACAGCTGGTCAAGCAGGGCCTCGTCAAGGACGGCACCGAGGCGTTCGACGTCCTGACCCGCGCCGCGCAGGTCCTGCCCAAGAGCATGCTCGCCGACGTCCCGGCAGTGGTGCAGGAGTACGGAACGCATTTCAAGCGCATCGGCCTCGACGCCTCGACTGCGTTCGGGATGATGTCGCAGTTCGTGAAGGCCGGCGGCAAGGACATCGATCAGGCGGGCGACATCCTGCACGAGTTCGCCCGCATCACGAGCGAGGAGACCGACCGGGCCAAGGAGGGCTTCAAGTCCCTCGGGCTGGACGGTACGGCGATGCTCGCCGACATCGGCAAGGGCGGCAAGCCCGCCGCCGACGCGCTGCAGCTCACCCTCGACACGCTCCGCGGCGTCGAGGACCCGGCCAAGCGGGCGCAGCTCGGTGTCGCCTTGTTCGGTGACATGGCCGGCGAGGCGGCCGACGCGCTGCTCGCCATGAACCCGGAGACGGCGAAGGCCGCGTCCGGCATGGACCAGGCGGCCGGGGCGTCCAAGAAGCTGACCGAGGCCATGGAGAAGGACCCCGCCCAGCAGATGGACGCGGCGATGCGGACGCTGCAGATGACGCTGGGCGAGGCGCTGCTGCCGATCGTGCTCAAGGCGTCGGAGCTGTTCTCCGAGCACAAGGAGCTCATCAAGACCCTCGCCCCGATCATCCTGGGCCTGGCCGTCGCGCTCGGCATCATGGCCGCCGTGATCTGGCTGGTGAACATCGCCATGCTCGCCAACCCGATCACGTGGATCATCCTGGGCATCGTCGCCCTCATCGCCGTCATCGTGCTCCTGATCGCCAAGTGGGACTGGGTCAAGGCCCAGCTGGAGATCCTGTGGGACTGGATCAGCGCCAAGGCCAAGGAGATCTGGGACCCGATCGCCCAGTACTTCACCGACCTGTGGGACGACATCACCGAGTCGTTCAACCAGGGCCTGGACTGGATCCAGGGCCTGTTCGAGGGCTTCCACCCGCTCGACTGGATCAGCACCAACTGGGACAAGGTCACCAGCTGGATCGACCGGCAGTGGGACACGATCACCCAGAACGTGAGCGACTCCATCGACGACATCGCCGGCTTCTTCGGCGGCATGTGGGACGGCATCACCGGCGGGTTGAAGAAGGCCCTCAACGGGGCCATCTACCTGATCAACAACGCGATCGAGGGCATCAACTACCTGATCTACGGGGCCAACAAGATCCCCGGGGTGAACATTCCGTACATCCCCTTCATCCCGTTCCTGGCCGAGGGCGGGATCACGACCGGCCCCACCCTCGCCATGATCGGCGAGGGCTCCGAACAGGAGGCCGTCCTGCCGCTGTCGAAGCTCGACGCGTTGATCAACACCCCGGCCGCGATGGCCGCGCCGTCCACCGGACGGATGCAGCCGGTCCAGGTCCTCATCACCCCCACGGTCAACGGCGGCGCGTTCCAGGACGCGTTCCAGTACGAGGTGCGCACGCGGGCCGGATCGTCGGTCGCCCGCTACGCAGGAGAGGACGAATAGACCATGGTGACCCTGCCGCCCCCGGACCGGCTGGAGCTGTTCTACGACGGGCAGTGGCACGACCGGACCGGCGACCTGCGCACCACCAGCGATGTGGCCATGTCGCGCGGGCTGACCGCCGAGGGGTCGCGCGCCGCCCCCTCGGCGGCCGACATGCTGCTCGACAACCGCCACGGCGACTACTCCCGCCGCGACCCCACCAGCGCGCTGTACGGGAAGATCGGCCCCAACACGCCGCTGCGCTACACCGTCGAGGCCGGGCACCCCTACCTGCTGCTGCCCGGGGACACCACCTCCGCGCTCACCACCCCCGATCACGCCTCGCTGGACGTCACCGACCTCGACCTGCGCATCGAGGTCGCCCTCGACAGCTACACCGCCGACCAGGAGCTCGCCGCGCGGTTCGTGGCGGCGGGGAATCAGAGGCACTTCACCTTCCGGCTGATCAACTCCGGGCAGATGTGGCTGGAGTGGTACCCGGACGGGACCTCGGGCAGCCAGAAGAGCGCCGGCAGCCTGCCCCGGGTGCCCGCCTACCCCGGGCAGCGCATCGCGCTGCGCGTGGTCCTGGACGTCGACAACGGCGCGGGCGGACACCTCGTCTCCTTCTACTGGGCGCCGATGATCAACGCCACCCAGTGGCACCTGATCGACACCGACACCGGCGGCGCCGGCACCACCGCGCTGCCCACCGGCACGGCGGGCCTGCAGCTGGGCACGAACACGGGCATCATCGGCAACGGCGCCGCCGGCCGCATCTACGCCATGCAGCTGTACGACGGCGCGACCAACACCCGCAAGGTCGACCTCGACCTCTCCACCGCCGAGGCCGGGGACACCAGCTTCACGGACGGCGCCGGCCTGGTGTGGACCCGGGCGGGCGCGGCGGCCCTGTCCAACTCGCATGTCCGCCTGGCGGCCGAGGTCCCCGCCTGGCCGCCGCAGCAGGACCTGACCGGCGCCGACCAGACCGTGCCCATCACCCCGACCGGGATCACCCGCCGCCTCGACGCGGGCAACAAGCCGTTGGACTCCGCGATCCGCCGCTACCTGCAGGCCAGTAGCGCCCTGGAGTGCTGGCCGCTCACCGACGGGGTACAGGCCACCTGGGGCACGTCCCTCAAGGGCGGGCAGGCGATGACCGTTGCCCGCGACGGCGACGTCCCCCAGTGGTCCAAGGGGACCGTCGCGGACTGGATCGAGCCCACGGCGCTGTGCCCGCAGGGCACGGCCGGCACCCTCGTCGGGCACGTCCCCGACAACGCCGCGGCGGCCGCGAGCGGCTGGTCCGTCGACCTCGCCCGGTCCGACAAAGGCATCCTGCTGTACTGGCTGATCTACGACCGCGGCGCCGCCACCGACGCCGACCCGCAGATCTCCTACTCCATCCTCATGCAGGCGCCCCTGAACCAGATCCTCATCACCAGGAGCTCGGAGGGCGCGACCTCGTCCTCGACCGCGCTCCTCGGCACCATCACCAACGTGGGCATCTTCAACACCGGCCCGCACCACCTGCGGTTCCAGGTGGACAGCACGACGCCCGGCAGCACCCCATGGAGGCTGTGGGTCGACGGGGTCCTCGCGGGCAGCGGCACCGACTCCCTCACCCCCAGGGCCGTGCAGCGCGTCGAGGCCGACTGGCAGCAGATCGACGCCACCCTGCGCGACTCCATGGCGCTGGGGTACGTCACCTACTGGGGCCCCGCCGCCCCCGCCGCGTCCGAGGTGTACGGCGCGCTCACCGGCTGGCCCGGAGAGAGCACCGGCATCCGGTTCCTGCGCGTGTGCAGCGAGGCAGGCGTCCCCGCCTACCTCCTCGGCGACGGCAACAGGCAGGTGCGGCTGGGGACCCAGCGGGCCGCGAAGCTGCTCGACGTCCTGCAGGCCGGCGCCGAGGCCGACCTCGGCTACGTCCTGGAGCGGCGCGACGAGCGGGCCCTGGTCTACCGCGGCCACGACACCCTCTACAACCAGGACCCCACGATCGTCCTGGACTTCAGCCAGGGGGTGATCAGCCAGCCGTTCAAGCCGCTCGACGACGAGAAGCTCACCCGCAACGACGTCGCGGTGCAGCGCAGGGGCGGCTCCTTCGGCTACGCCGTCCTGGAGGACGGGCCGCTGTCCGTCCAGGACCCGCCGGACGGTATCGGCCGCTACGACGTCGCCTACACCCTGTCCCTCGCCGACGACACCCAGCCCGCCCAACAGGCCAGCTGGCGGCGGCATGTGGGCACGTACGACGGCCTGCGCTACCCCAAGATCACCCTCAACATGGGCAACCCGCGCGTGTGGGCGATGGCCCGGGACATCTACCTCGCCGACGTCGGCGACAAGATCCGGCTCACCCGCCTGCCCGCATCCCACGGTCCCGACGACATCGACCTCATCATCCTCGGCTACACCGAGACCATCGGCGAGAAGCGCTGGACGATCACGTTCACGTGCGCCCCGGGCGCCCCCTGGGACGTCGCCGTGCTCGGCAGCCGGGACCGAGGCCGCAGCAACACCTCCGGGTGCACGCTCGGCAGCTCGGTGAGCACCAGCGCCACCACCCTCACGCTCGTCACCGCGGCCGGCGCCAGCCGCTGGATCGACTCCGCCACCTACCCGTCCAGCTTCCCGTTCGACGTCGTCATGGGCGGCGAGCGCATCCAGATCACCTCGATCACCGGCACCACCCTCACCCAGACCGCCACCGTCGTCCGCTCCCGCAACGGCGTGACCAAGGCGCACACCGCCGGGACCGCGGTCCGGCGCGCCCGGCCCGCCATCATCGCCCTGTAGGAGGTGCCATGCCCTACCCCCAACTGCTCTCCGGGCAAGAGATCACCCCCGAGCTCCTGGCCGCGCTCATCCCGCTGGAAGCGCGCAAGCTCGCCGACGAGCCGCGCACGACCGCCACCCTGGCCCCCGACTCCACGCTCTTCGTGCCCGTCGCCGCGCAGGCCGCCTACCAGGTCACCGGCTACATCATCTACAGCCAGAACCTCGCCGCCAGCGCGACCAGCGGCATCAACCTCGGCTGGTCCGCCCCGGCCGGGGCTTCGTTCCAGTGGACCTCCGGCGGTACGAGCGGTACGACCGCGACCACGACGCAGGACGTCACTGTGCAGAATCTCGCCGCGACCCGCGGCCTCCCGTCGAACCTCGGCACCCGGATGTCGGGCATCCCCGTCGGCACCCTCGTCACCAGCGTCACGGCCGGCGTCTTCGCGCTGCGCTGGGCGCAGGTCGCGACCTCCGCCACCGCGACGATCGTTCACGCGGACTCCTGGCTGCGCCTTCGCCGCGTCTCCTGACCCGCCCCTCCCTCTCTTCCCTTCGCCCCGCGCCGGTCACGGCCCGGGGCTTTCCTCATCTCTGGAGGCCCCACCATGGCCGCACCACTCCCCCCGGACCGGCTGCTCGCCGCGCTCCGCGCCGAAGGCGTCACCGTCGTCGAGCACGACGGATGGCGCACCCACAACCGCAACCACGTCGGCACCTGGGGCCCCGTGGTCGGCGTGATGATCCACCACACCGTGAGCAGCGGCACCGCCAGCTCGGTCCGTATCTGCAACGACGGCTACGCGGGCCTGCCCGGACCGCTGTGCCACGGCGTCATCGCCAAGGACGGCACGGTGCACCTGATCTCCGCGGGCCGCGCGAACCACGCGGGCGGCGGCGACCCGTCCGTCCTGCAGGCCGTCACCAGCGAGACCTACGGCGCCCGCCCGCCGGCCCCGCGTGAGCACCAGGGCAGCGACGGCGCCGTCGACGGCAACCCGCGCTTCTACGGGTTCGAGTGCATCAATCTCGGCAACGGCGAGGACCCGTGGCCGCCCGAGCAGCTGCTCGCGATCGAGCGGGTCTCGGCGGCGCTGTGCCGCGCACACGGCTGGGGCGCCCGCTCGGTGATCGGGCACTCCGAGTGGTCCGACTGGAAGAACGACCCCCGCGGCTTCGGCATGCCCGGCATGCGCGACCGGATCCAGCGCCGCCTCGGCCAGGACCCCGCCAAGCCGCCGGCGTCCAAGCCCGCGGCCCCGCGGTACGAGGCGTTCCCCGGAGCCGCCTTCTTCAAGGTCAACCCGAACAGCCCGATTGTCACGGCGATGGGCCGCCGGCTGACGGCCGAGGGCTGCGGCCGCTACCGGGTCGGGCCGGGCCCGCGCTGGTCCGAGGCCGACCGCCAGTCGTACGCCGCCTGGCAGCGCAAGCTCGGATTCTCCGGCAGCGACGCCGACGGCTGGCCGGGCCGCGCCTCCTGGAACGCCCTCAAGGTCCCCAAGATCACCAAGTAGTAGGAGTACCTCATCATGAACACCGCCACCATCCGCACCGTCCGCACCGTCCTCCAGGGCGCGGTGGGCCTGGCCGTCGCCCTGCCCGCGATCGTCGACGCCTCGGGCATCCCTGCCTCCCTGCCGTGGGTCGCCGGGGCGCTCGCCGTCGCCGGCGGCCTCGCCCGCGTCATGGCCGTGCCCGCTGTCGAGCAGCTGCTCGACCGCATCGGCCTCGGCCTCGTCGACGAGCAGGGGCCCGCCTCGTGACCACACCCCCGCCCACCGAGCAGGCCGTCGCCGTCGAGCTGGAACGGCTGCGCGGCACCATGGAGGCCGGTTTCGCCCGCGTCGACGGCGCCCTCGCGCTCCTGGTCCAGCGAGGCGACCAGACCGACAAGCAGCTCGCCGACCATGAGGCGCGGCTCGATTCCCTGGAACGGGCACGCTGGCCGCTCCCCTCGCTCGCGGCCTTCGTCGGCGTGTGCGCGCTCGGCCTCACCCTGTACGAGCTCGCTGCCCGCTGATCGGCATCCGACGTCCCACCTTGCCCCCGTCCGGCCATGCGCCGGGCGGGGGCCATTTGTCGTTCTTGCCCAACGTCTGATTACTGTCTCCCCGCTGCGGAGGCGAGGGCGATATGGTGACGGGCATGCCGTTCGGTCCCGACACCGGACGGCATGTCAGTTCCCGCGCTACGGTGCGGAGATGCAGCGATTCGAGATCAGCTACGCGATCATCCCCGCCGGTGTTGGCCCGGACGACTACGAGCCGGGCGACCTCGAACGTCGAACTGGTGTTTTCGAGTTTCCGGACCCCGGGCCCGAGGACTACTACGAGCTCGGCGGCGTCCGCCAGGCGTACGGGCCCGCGTTCCCCGACATCGAGGCGAGGATCAAGGCGACGTTGGCGCCCGGCGAGCAGCCGGTTATCCGGCCCCAGGAGATGCGGCGGGTCGACTAGGACCGCCGCTCGGCCTCAGCGAGCCGGGCAGCGTAGTGGGCGTAGTCGCGGGGGTAGCCCTCCAGCCGTGGCAAGACGAGCCGCAGCTCGGCTGCTGCGTCCGCCCACCGGTGGCAGGCTGCGGCGGTATCAGCTGCGTGGAGGCGGGCCCGGTCGGGGGTGAGGTAGTACAGCCACGCGGGCCGGTCTCCCTCGTCGGGGACGCTCAGCGCGAGGGCGAGCGCCCGGTCGCGGAGCCTCATCGCGCGGTCCCGTTCCCCGACGGCCGCCGCGGCCATGCTCGCGGTGTGGGCCGCGATCGCCTCGGCCGCGGGCGACAGGCCGGGCATTGTGCGCGCGGCCTCCGCAGTACGCAGGGCACGGAGAGGGTCGCCGGCCCTGAGGGTGTACCAGCCGCGCACCCTGACCGCCCAGGCCGCCATGTCGTGATGCCCCCCGTCGACCGCCCAGCCGTGCGCCGCGTCGATCCAGGCGAGCGCCGGCCCGCGCTGCTCTTCCTGCCAGGCGACCCAGGAGAGCCAGTGCGCATGCTCGGCGGCGAGGACGTGGAGGGTGTCGGCCGTGGGGCCGGACGATTCGGGGATGAGCCTGGTTACGGCGTCGAGTTGGGACCGGACGACGGCCCAAAGGACAGGGCCGTCCATCTCGTCCTCGGCGCGGCGGTGTTCAGCAAGGACTCGGCTCAGGCGCTCGGCCGTGCCGAGATCCACGCGCCCGCGGGCCTGGGCGTGAGCGACGCGTTCCCGTAGTTCGGGGTCGGGCCCCCAAAGGGTGGGTCCCGATAGTCCGACACCGCCGAGTTCCGGCGGCATCCCGAGGCCGGTCACGATGCGCTGGATCACTTCGGCGCTGGTGATCGTGTGCTGCTCGCGCTCGATGTTGGACACGTACCCCTGAGTCATGGCGATGAGCTCGCCCACCTTCGACTGGGACAGGCCCGTGAGGTGCCGGTAGCGGCGTAGTACGGCGGCCCAGTCTCGCTGCGCCGCGGCGGCGCGTAAGCGCGCGTCATCCCAGAGGTCCCGACGACTCATGGCACGACCATACGGGCCCCGCATACGAAGGTGATATGGAATCAGTTCCTGTTGCACCGGATCGTGTTGGGCCTACCGAGTCGGGTCGGGAGGCACCCCCATGTATGAGGGCACACTCGCGCGGCAAACCGCGCCCATCGAAGATCCAACCGCGCAGGACGCGCTGGCCATCGTCACCCGCCAGGAGCGCGAAGCTGCGGTACGGGCATGGCTCCTGCTGTCGACAGCTGGCGTTGACGAGGCACGCCACCACTGGAGAAGCCAGCGCATCGCGCTCATGAAGTGCGGGCCCCTGTTCAGCGTCGTACGGATCGACGCCGACGTCGTGCACGCGGTGCTCGGGAAGACGAAGCCCGTTGAGGCGGACAGGGTCCTCGACGCCATGCTGTACGGCGGCCCCGTGTGGATGGACCAGAGCGCACGCCGGTACTACGCCCTGATGCCGCCGAGCGTGTCCCTGCGGCGGGAGTGGCGTGACGGCTTGTACTCCCCGGGCGCGGAGTGCCTGGGCGCCGGCTCGTACGTCGGCGTCCCTGACCCGAGCTGGACCACCCCGTATGACGGGGCCAGCTACTGGGCGGTGCCGATGAAGGGCCCCGGCGACCTGTGTGACCCGCGCGCGGTGCAGGACCTCGTCGAGCGCGGCCAGTACCTGCTGCGCCTGGCGAAGGGCGGCAGCCGGTGATCCAGACACGCAAGCCCGGGTACATGCTCCCGCCCGGCAGAGACCGGCTCGTTCGGGTCCTTGCGGTCCCCGGACTTTTCGGTACGGCGGCCGGCCGCGAATGCCGCCTGCTCCTCGTGCACGATTCGGTCGGGCACGAGGAGACCGAGGCGGCGTCACGGGACATGCTCGCCATCGCCTCCGGCCTCGGCCTCACCCCTGGGTGGGGATCGTCCCGGAGCAGCCGCCGCGTGTACCTCACCGAGGGCGTCGTGATGCTCGACTACGGGCACGACGACCTGGCCTTGCACGTCACGGTCGCCGGGCCGTGGTACCGCTCGGCCATCGGCACCGGGCGGATCCACATCTCCGTGGCACTCGACCCGCGCCCTGACGACCAGTGCACCGACGCTGCGGCCCACCTGGCAGCCGCCCGGGCCCGCGGGCAGGTGTGGTCCGGAGTCGCGTCGCCGCGCGTCGCTATCCGGGGGCCCCGCGGATGACCACGCAGTCTGCGCCTACCCCTGCCACCGCTCGACGCCGAGGGAGGCCGCCGATGCCCCGCAGCCGCGCCTGCGCCCGCTGCCGCCACACAGCGAGCCCCGGCGGAGCCCCCACGATCGTGGTCGCCGTACGCAACGGCTGCGACGTCTACGCCTGCGCCGAGCACCAGAAGGAGCTTGCGGGGCCGCCTGGAGACACGCTTGTCGCGCTCGCTCAGTACCAGGACATGGCCCGCCGCCGCGCAGGCCGATGAGCTCCTGCCCGTGGACGAGCACGTCGGCCGTCCACGGGCAGGTCCACACCTGGCCGGCGCAAGGAAGGACCCCGTGATGGGCAAGAAGGACACGATCAGGGCGGCGAAGAACTACACCGCGCGGGACACCAGGGACCACCCCCACCCGCCTGCCACCCAGAGTTCGCTCGGCGACCGGCACGCCCGGACGCACACGCCGGAGAGCCTCTACCCCGGCCCCGACACCGAGGACAGCACCACGGAGTAGCCCCGTCTCCTGCCTGCCGGTCTTCGCTCCCGGCAGGCAGGCCCTCTACCCCGGCCGCGCCACGTTCCCCCGGCGCGGCCGGGCCCGTCCCCGGTCGGGGCTACCTCACAAGATCGGCAAGAGGTACGCCGAGCGCGTTGGCGATCAAGAACAGGGTGTCGAGGGTTGCGCTGGCCTGGCCGCGTTCGATGCGGACGTAGTTCGGACGCTCCATCTCGCACCTGTTCGCCACGGCTTCTTGGGTGAGTTGGGCGCGTAACCGGGCCGCACGGATCTGCTCACCGACTCGGCGTCTGTTGTCGACGACCCAGGGGGGCGATCCGGTGGAGCGTGGCACTCGTCCACGCTCGCCGGGTCAAGATCGAATGTCTGTACTGTTGACGATACATCGATCCTGATGTGAACTGCATTCACACGGAAAGCGGAGGGGTTCCCTCCCCATCCCTGACTCCCTGCCCGTACATCCGAGCACCAGCTCACCCGGGCAGGGTTAAGCGCCCCGCCGGACGCCGCCAATGACTGGCGGGGCACACGGAGCCCCACCCGATTCACTCCGGATCGGGTGGGGCTTCTTCGTGTCCCCTCGCGCCAGCAGCGCGCCAGCAAGTGACCTTGAGGGGGCCTCAGAAAGGGACGGCCCCAGACCAGAGAGTCTCTGACCTGGGGCCGTTCGGTAGGCCGTGTGGGACTCGAACCCACAACCAATGGATTAAAAGTCCACTGCTCTGCCAATTGAGCTAACGGCCCGTGGACAAGCACACCCGTGCAGCATAGCGGGAGAGCTCCCCGAAACCGATCGGGTATCGGCCCCGGCGCACCGGTCGGCGCGCCGGGACCGGACCGGGGTCAGCCGACGTAGTAGCCCGCGATGTCCGCCAGCAGGTGGACCGAACCGGCCCGGTTGTAGAACGTGACCTTGCCGTCCTTCACCGGCACGACCACCAGGTTCGGCACCGTCTGACCCGCCGTGAAGTTCAGGTTCGACGCCGCCGTGCGCTGCGTCCCGTACGGGTACACCGACACGAAACTCCCCGCCGTCGCCCCCGTCGCCGTCACATTGAGGACGACCGCCGTCGCGCCGGGACGGTCGATCGGCAGGCTCACCGTGCCGCCGGCGCCGAGCGGGGCGCCCGTGCGGGTGTCCATCAGACGGGCCGGGGTGACCGGCTTGTACTCGGCGCCCGAGGCACCCGGCTTGAAGTAGCCCGCCACGTCGGCGAGCAGGTCGACCGAACCGGCCCGGTTGTAGAACGTGACCTTGCCGTCCTTCACCGGCACGACCACCAGGTTCGGCACCGTCTGACCCGCCGTGAAGTTCAGGTTCGACGCCGCCGTGCGCTGCGTCCCGTACGGGTACACCGACACGAAACTCCCCGCCGTCGCCCCCGTCGCCGTCACGTTCAGGACGACCGCCGTCGCACCCGGCTCCGGGACGGCGAGGCTCACCGTGCCGGCCGGGCCGACCTTGGCCTTGGGCGCGCCCAGGCCGCTGCGGGTGTCCATCAGACGGGCCGGGGTCACCGGCCGGTACGTGGTCCCGGTGCCCGCACTCGTGTAGTAGCCGGCGACATCGGCCAGCAGGTCGACCGAACCGGCGTGGTTGTAGAAGTCGACCTTGCCGTCCACGACCGGGACGACCACCAGGTTCGGCACCGTCCGGCCCGCCGTGAAGTTCAGGTTCGAGGCGCTCGTCCGCTGCGTGCCCGACGGGTACACCGACACGTAGCTCCCGGAGCTCGCGTTCGTCGCCGTCACGTTCAGGACGACGGCCGTCACGCCCTTCGCCGGGACGCCGCCCGCGCCCGCCACGTCCAGCGAGACGGTCCGGCCCGGGCCCAGCTTGGCCTTCGGCACACCGAGGCCGGCCCGGGTGTCCATCAGCCGCGTGGGCGTGAGCGGCGCGAACGTGCCGTACTCCGCCGCCGACGCCCCGCTCAGCAGCACGTCGCCGGACTGCTCGAGGTCGGCCCCGGCGCCGTCCGCCGCCTCGGCCGTCAGCTTCCAGGTGTACGAGCCGTTCGCGACGGGCCGGCCCGCGCCGTCCTTCCCGTCCCAGGCGGCCGCGAGCACGCCCCGCGCCTCGCCGCCCGTCAGGGTGCGGGCCACGGCCCCGGTCGCCTTGTGGGTCAGGGTCAGCCGCCAGGACGCGGCCGGCTTGGACAGCCACCAGCGCGGCTTCCAGGTGCCCGCCCCGTCGGCGCCGTCGGCCGTGGCGGGCACGTCGGCGTCGATGCGGGCGAGCGGGGAGGCGGGGACGCCGAGGTCGACGACGCTCACGTCACCGGCCGCCGTCGACTGGTAGGCCAGGCGCCCGGTTGCGGTGTCGACGGCGTACTCGCCGGACTCGTCGTTGAAGTGGCTGGGCCGGTACGTTCCCTTCGGCGTGGGCTCGGTGCCGCGGAAGTCCGTGACCTGGAGGCCGTCCCCGGTGTTCCGGACGGTGTAGCCGTCGCCGAGGACGGAGTAGCCCTCGCCGAAGGGGCGGTTCGTGTCCGTGTCGAGGTCGAAGATCCCCGCCGCTCCGGTCGCGCAGTCCCAGCCGAGCCAGTGCGCCGTCACCCGGACGTTCTCCACGCGGCAGCCGACGCCCGGGTCGACCGTCCGCTTCACGGCGCCCGTCCGCACGTCGTAGCCGATCACCTTGCCGGCCGTCGCCCCCTCGCCCGGCACCCAGAGGGTGTCACCGTAGAGCTCGGCCTGCCTGAGCTCGTAGCCGGCCGCGAACGTGACGGTCGGCTTCCCCGTGTCGAGGTCGATCACGGTCGTCCGGAAGCCGTTCGCGTCGCGCCCGGCACCGAGCGCGTAGCGGCCCGACACGTCGAACACGTCGAACGCGGTGAACCCGGCGCTGATCGGATGCCCCGCGGCGGCCCCGGGCTCCACGACGACGGGCAGCCCGGCCGACGAGGGGTCGTTGACCACCAGCCGTCCGTCGCCGGTGGCGCGCGGCACGTCGCACCACTGCGCGTCCGTGCACGCGTCCACGGCCAGACCGAGGTCTCCCCGCTCCTGCGTCTGTCCCGCTTCGAGGGGCCCGCCGACGGACACCGTGCGCGCGCGGAAGCTGTTCTTCTCGTCCGGCATGCGCTCCAGCGAGTCGAGCCGGCCGTGGCTGAAGACCATCCTGCGCACCTTCGAGGTGAGGGGCCTCACCTCACGGATCCGCTGCGTGGTCGTGGAGGGCCCCTCCGGGCTGTGCCGGTAGAGGCCCAGCTCGTCGGGCCCCATGCCGCCGACCACGAGCAGCCCGCCGTCCGGCGTGGCCAGCGCGTCCTTCCGGGCGTACGGGAGGATCTCGCCGGGGCGGCCGCCCAGCCGGGACGCGGTGACGATGCTGTACGGGGCGGTCGCGGACCGGTGCGTGGCCCTGGCGACGACCAGGTCCAGATCGACGGCCCCCAGCAGGACGTCGCCGTCGTTCGTGTAGGGCAGGTCCAGGGTGGAGCCCTGGACGAGCGGTCCCTCCCCGCCCGGCTGCCCCTTGGGGAAGAACCGCACCGTGCCGTCCTTCGTCCACACCACGACCTCGGTCGGGGTGTGGATCGCCGAGCCGACCCGGGCGTTCGCGTCCAGCGGGACCGTCCTGACCCGCGCCGAGGCGAGGTCGATCCAGGCCGGACGGGAGACGCCGTCCACCTGATAGCTGATCAGGATGCCGTTCGCGTCGCCCGCCACGGCCTTCTCGGGGTGCGTCGCGCCCTCCGGCCAGCCGGTGACCGGGGTGTCCTGGACGGAGCCGCCGACCAGGCGGAGCAGGTGCCACTCCCGCGGGGCGTCGTCGCCGCTCCGGGTGAAGGTGACGACGGTGGAGCCGTAGGTGCCCACGTAGGTGTGGTCGAACGAGGGCAGCCGGAGGTAGGCGTTCTTCCCGGCGGTCACGTCCCACAGCCGGATGTCCGCAGGGGTCAGCGGCCCGTTCGACTGGTACGCGGCGACGACGTCGGAGCCCGCGCCGTAGGTGCCGCCGGTCTCCGGGCCCTCGCGGTCGTTGTGGACGACCGTCTCGACGCCCGCCCAGGTGGACCAGAAGTGGCCCAGCCCCTGCTCGTAGCGGAGGTAGCCGCCCGGGCCCGCCGAGAGCGGGATCACCTCGCGGGACTGGGCGGCGGTCGCGGCGGGAAAGACGACCGTGTCGCCCTCCGCGGCCGTCGCCGTCGGTACGAGCGGGCCGAGACCGGCGAACACGGTCGCCGCCGCCACGGCGGCGACGGAATGGCGTACGAGGGCGCTGCGGCGCACCAGGATCCTCCCCGGAGACAAGAAGCGGTGCACGGGGAACGGTGGTCCTTGTCGTGGAAGCCCCCCGGCCGCGACCGCCCCGTGCGGACCGGCCGATGCTAACAGCGGGCGGTGAGGGGTACGGAAAGGGCCCGCACCCGCACCGAAGTGCGGATACGGGCCCTCTCACGGCCTTACGGACCGGCCTCGCGGACCGGCTTCACCGACGGTCAGCCGTTGCGCTTCCAGCGCGGCTTCTCGTCGCGGCGGAAGCCGCCGCCGGACGGGCGGTGGTCGTCACGGCGGAAGCCGCCGCCCGAGGGGCGGTGGTCGTCGCGGCGGAAGCCGCTCGACGGGCGGTCGTCACGACGGTCGCGGTTGAACGGACGGTCGCTGCCGCGGTGGCCGCCGGAGGGGCGGTCGTCGCGACGGAAGCCACCGCGGTCGCCGCCGCGGTCGTTGTCACGGTCGCGGTTGAACGACGGACGGTCGTTGTCCCGACGGAAACCACCGGACGGACGGTCGTTGTCACGGCGGAAGCCGCCACGGTCGCCACCGCGGTCGTTGTCGCGACGGAAGCCACCGCGGTCGTTGTCACGGTCGCGGTTGAACGACGGACGGTCGTTGTCCCGACGGAAACCACCGGACGGACGGTCGTTGTCGCGACGGAAGCCGCCACGGTCGTTGTCACGGTCGCGGTTGAACGACGGACGGTCGTTGTCCCGACGGAAACCACCGGACGGACGGTCGTTGTCGCGACGGAAGCCACCGCGGTCGTTGTCACGGTCGCGGTTGAACGACGGACGGTCGTTGTCCCGACGGAAACCACCGGACGGACGGTCGTTGTCACGGCGGAAGCCGCCACGGTCGCCACCGCGGTCGTTGTCGCGACGGAAGCCGCCACGGTCGTTGTCACGGCGCTCGTAGCCACCGCGGTCGTCACGGCGGTCGAAGTCGCGGCGCTCCTCGCGGACCGGCTCGGCCGCCACGGCGGCGATGGCCTCCGCGACCTCGGCCTCGGCGGCCTCGGTCACCTCGGCGACCGCGGCCTCCGGGTCCTCGCCGCGCTCACGGGCGGCGCGGGCCACCAGGCGGTCGGCCTCCTCGCGGAGCTCGACGGCACGGCGCTGCAGGCGCTCCAGCTGCTTGGTCAGGTCGGCGACCTCGCGCTCGGCCTGCTTGGCCGAGTTGTTCGCGGAGTCGGCCTGGACCTCGGTGAGCGAACGGGCGCCGGTGATCTCGGCGACCTCGGGGTCGAACGCGCCCGCCCCGCCGACGATGTGGCGCGAGGCGTCGACGCCCGCGTCCTCCATCAGGCGGAAGATCTGGCGGCGCTGGTGCGGCAGGGCCAGGGAGACCACGACACCGGAGCGGCCGGCACGGGCGGTACGGCCCGAGCGGTGCAGGTAGTCCTTGTGGTCGCCGGCCGGGTCCACGTTGAGGACCAGGTCGATGCCGTCGACGTGGATGCCGCGGGCGGCGACGTCGGTCGCGACGAGCGCGTTGACGTAGCCGTCCTTGAAGTCGGCCAGGGTGCGGGTACGGGCGCCCTGGGTCATGCCGCCGTGCAGCGCGTCGGCCTTCACGCCGGAGTCGCGGAGCTGCTCGGCGATGCGGTCGGCGCCCAGCTGGGTGCGGACGAAGATGATCGTGCGGCCCTTGCGGGCGGCGATCGCGGCGGTGACCGGGGCCTTGTCCTTCGGCTTCACGACCAGGACGTGGTGGGTCATCGTCGTGACGGCGCCGGCGGACGGGTCGACCTCGTGCGTGACCGGGTTCACCAGGTAGCGCTTGACCAGGGTGTCGATCTCGTTCTCCAGCGTGGCGGAGAAGAGCAGACGCTGGCCGCCGACCGGAACCTGGTCGAGCAGCTCGGTGACCTCGGGCAGGAAGCCCAGGTCGGCCATCTGGTCGGCCTCGTCGAGGACGGCGACCTGGACCTGCTCCAGGGAGCAGGCGCCGCGGTTGATGATGTCGCGCAGTCGGCCCGGGGTGGCGACGAGGATGTCGACGCCGCGCTCGAGCGCGTAGATCTGGTTGCCCATGGACGTACCGCCGCAGACGACCTTCATCTTGAGGCCGAGCACGTCGCCGTACGGCTGGAGGGCGTCCGCGACCTGCATCGCGAGCTCACGGGTCGGGGTGAGGATGACGCCGCGGGGCTTCTTCTTCTCGGTGCGGCCCTCCGCCAGGGTGGCGAGCAGGGGCAGACCGAAGGAGAGGGTCTTGCCGGAGCCGGTGCGGCCGCGGCCGAGGATGTCCTTGCCGGCCAGGGCGTCCGGGATGGTCGCGGCCTGGATCGGGAAGGGGGTGGTCACGCCGTTCTGGGCGAGCTTGCGCACGACGCCCTCGGGGAGACCCAGGTCACCGAAGGTGATCTCGGGGGTCTCGTCGGCGGGGGTCTCGTCGGCCTCGACGGCGGCCGTGTCGACGGCCTCGGTCTCGGCGGCCTCGACGGTGTCGACGGCGTCCGCGGCCGCTACGGCCTCGGTGACGGTCTCGTCGTTCTCGTTCTCGGGCAGGACGGCGTGATCAGAACTGAAAATGGACATGCGAAATGCGAAACCTTCCGGAGTCTCGGCACGCGCCCGTCAACTCCGTGTTTCGCACTACGGACCGCCTCAATGCGGTCAGCCACGGCAAGGGAGAGTACGCGCCAGTCACGGCGCTCTTCGGTCGTGGCGCCGGGCAAATGGGATCAAACGATCTACCACCATACGCACTCCCCCCCCACCCAAGGCAAACCGATCACCCTCACACCGGCCTGGCCTGCGGCGATGCCTCCGGCTCGGTAGGCCCGCCGGGCGCGTCCGCCGCCCGCATGGCACCCATGTGGGTGTCCGCTCCGGGCGTCGTCGTGGGCGTCTCGGTGACCGTCGGCTCGGACGTCGGCTCCGGCGGGGCGGTGCTCGGCTCCGTCGTCGGCGTCGGCTGCGGATCGACCGGTGGCGTGGTCTCGCCACCCGGCACCCCCGAGTCGCCCCCGGACCCCGCCCCGGGCCCGCCCGTCCCGCCCGGCGTCTGCGGCGGCTTCGGCAGCCCGCCCGCGCCCGCCGGCCCCGTGCCGCCGGCCGGCTTGGCCGGGGCCGTCGGGGAGCCGCTCGGCACCGGCGACTCCTTGCCCGAGCCGTCCGCGTCCGGCCCGCTCCGGACCGTCCGGTCGAAGCCGCCGCCGCCGTGCCCTCCCGTCAGGCCGCCGTCCTCCTCGGCACCGGCCGCCGCGCCCCGCTTCCCCGCGGAGTTGCTGGGCGCCGGCTTCGCGCCGTCGTCGCTGACACTCATACAGCCGCTCAGACCCGCGCAGGCGGCGACCGCCAACGCGGTGGCGGCCCAGCGCACAGGGGTGGGCAAATGGCGCACGGAGGCACCTCCAGGACAAGACAGGCGGGAACGGGGCGCCGATCGGGCCGATCGAACGCCATGCCCTGCCCAACTCCCGTGGCGCCGCAAGGGACACGCCCCAGCCATGGCCGAACCCGCGCGCCCGCCCGCCCGGTCGGGCCCGCCGGCCCCGCGCGGCTCAGCCGTAGCCCAGCGCGTGCAGCCGCTCGTCGTCGATGCCGAAGTGGTGGGCGATCTCGTGGACCACGGTGATCTCGGTCTCCGCCACCACGTCCTCGCGCGACTCGCACATCCGCAGGGTCGGCCCGCGGTAGATGGTGATCCGGTCCGGGAGCACGCCGGCGTACCACTCGCCCCGGTCGGTCAGCGGAGTTCCCTCGTAGAGCCCGAGGAGTTCCGGGTCGTCGGGCGAGGGCTCGTCCTCCACGAACACGGCGACGTTGTCCATCAGCCGCGTCAGTTCCGGCGGGATCCGGTCCAGGGCTTCGGCGACGAGCTCCTCGAACTCCTCGCGCGTCATCTCCAGCACGGGCCCATTCTCCCTCCCCCGAGGGCCCCTCGGACCTGCCGGGAGAAACCGTTTTGGCGATACCGGCCGGCATCCCATATGCTTCTCACGTCCCCGACGCGCTGGAAAGCGCCCAGGTGGGCCCTTAGCCCTCATCGTCTAGTGGCCCAGGACGCCGCCCTTTCAAGGCGGTAGCACGGGTTCGAATCCCGTTGGGGGCACGCACAATCCTGTGCGAGACTGGTTCTCGCACAACATATGGCTCTGTGGAGCAGTTGGTTAGCTCGCCACCCTGTCAAGGTGGAGGTCGCGGGTTCAAGTCCCGTCAGAGTCGCTGAGGCTGGAAACAGTCTCGTGGCTGGGTAGCTCAGTTGGTACGAGCGATCGCCTGAAAAGCGATAGGTCGCCGGTTCGACCCCGGCCCCAGCCACAAAGAGAAGGCCCCCGTTCGAAAGAACGGGGGCCTTCTTCGTGTGCGCCTCGGACAGGAGCCCAGGACGTCCGCCCCGACGGCCCGGTTACGGGGAGGAGGACGGCGCCCTCCTCCCCGTACGGCTACGCCTCCTCGCGCCGCCGCGCCCGCAGGGCCCGCACCGCGAACCCGGCCGCCACCACGGCCGGCACCGCGAGGAGCAGCGCCCAGTCCGGGACCGTGCGGCCCAGGGCGCCCACCCGCTCCTCCACGGCGAAGGAGTCGTCCACGGACAGCAGCCCCGGCAGCGCGGTGGTCCCGTCGAAGACCAGGAAGAGCGTGCCGAGGGCGATGAAGAACAGCCCCGAGAGCAGCGAGGTCGAGTGCAGCTCCAGGCGGCCCAGCCGGATCGGCCGGCCCCGCAGCCAGCGCCGCCGCCCCAGGTCGTAGCGGTCCCAGAGCAGGGCCAGCACGAAGAGCGGGACGGCCATGCCGAGCGCGTACACGGCGAGGAGCAGGCCGCCGTAGACCGGGCTGCCGCTGAGCGCGGCCACGGTCAGGACGCTGCCCAGGATCGGGCCCGCGCAGAATCCGGCGAGGCCGTAGACCAGGCCCAGGGCGTACACGGAGAACGCGGTGGTCGGCCGGATCCGGCCGCTCGCCTCGCTCATCCGGCGGGACGCGAAGCCCAGGCCGAGGATCTGCAGCACCCCGAGCACGACGATCAGCCAGCCGCCGACGGCCACCAGCAGGTCGCGGTGGCCGTAGAACAGCCGCCCGGCGAAGGAGCCGGCCGCGCCCAGCGGGACCAGGGTGGTGGCCAGGCCCGCGTAGAAGACGCCGGTGCGGGCCACCAGCCGGGCCCGGCCGTCGACGGAGTAGGCGAAGAAGGCCGGGAGCAGCAGGGCGCTGCACGGGCTGAGCAGGGCCAGCAGCCCGCCGAGGAAGGCGGCGAAGTAGCCGATCCCGGAGGTCACCGGCCGGACCCCGGCTGCTGGGCGGCCCCCGGCTTCTTCGCGGCGGCCGCCTTCGCCGCCGCGTCGATCGCCCCGGTGAAGGCCTCCATCGGCTGGGCACCCGCGATCGGGCGTCCGTTCACGAGGAAGGAGGGGGTGGAGGTGGCGCCCAGCGAGTAGCCCTGCTCCTGGTCCTTGCGCACCGCCGCCCGGGCCGCCGCCCCGTCCGTGTCGCGGGTGAAGCGGGCGAGGTCCGGGACGCCCGCCTCCTTCGCGAGGGCGGCCAGGCGCTCCGTGCCGAAGCCCTTCTCCTTGGCGCCCTCCGCGTACGCGGCCTTGTGGAACTCCCAGAACCGGCCCTGCTGTCCGGCCGCCCAGGAGGCGCGGGCGGCCGCCTCCGACTCCTCGCCGAAGATCGGGAAGTTCCGCCACTCGATGCGCAGGGTGCCGGCGTCGACGTACCGCTTGATCAGCTCGGGCTCGGTGTCCCGCGCGAACTTGCCGCAGTAGCCGCACTTGAAGTCGGCGTACTCGATCAGGACGACCGGGGCGTCGGCCCGGCCGAGGGCCAGCTTGTCGGCGGCGTCCCGGCGGGCGTAGGCCTCCAGCTCGGGGTAGACGCCGGCGGACGGGTCGGCGGAGACCTCGGCCGCGGAGGAACCGGCACCGGAGGGCGAGCCGGAGGGCCTGGTGGTCGCGTAGGAGGCGACGCCGAGCAGCGTGGCGGCAAGGACCACCCCGCTGACGATCAGGACGGGCTTGGACCTGGACGTCGCCTTGGACGTGGGCTTGGACGCCGACTTCGACGTGGGCGTGGACGTGGGCTTGGGCATGCGGAAGCGCTCCTGAGTGCGGAGGAAGAGGACGGGCGGCGAGGAGGGGCGCCGGCCGTCTAGACCCTCAGGATCGACAGCTCCACCGGCGAGGGCGGCACCAGCGCGGGCGGCTCCCGGCCCCGGGTCGCCTCGGCCGGACCCTCGTCCACGGCCCAGGTCGCGCAACCGCCCCGCGCCCCCAGGAGCGCGGGCAGCAGCTCGCCGAAGCCGTGGGAGCGGGGCGGTACGACGGGGCCCGCGGCCCCCTCGTCGGCCGGATGGCCCTGGCCGCAGCCCGGCGCACCGGGCGCCGGGGCGCCCGCGACGGGCGGTCCCGCCACGGGCGGGGGCGTGGCGGCCCCGCAGACCACGAGTCCCAGCACCAGGCCCGCCAGCGCGGCGAACGCCAGCAGCGCGCGGGCGGTGCGGGACATGCGGAAACCTTTCGGGACGGTGCTGGCCGGTGTGCCCGAAATATTACGCAGGCTCCGGGGCCCGCCCTCGTAAATCGGTTCGCCGCTTCTCGGCCGCAGGTGCGATCCTGGATCCCGTATGTCTACTTCCTTCG
This sequence comes from Streptomyces showdoensis, assembly GCF_039535475.1. Taxonomy (NCBI): domain Bacteria; kingdom Bacillati; phylum Actinomycetota; class Actinomycetes; order Kitasatosporales; family Streptomycetaceae; genus Streptomyces; species Streptomyces showdoensis. The sequence continues at coordinate 1,452,253 of NZ_BAAAXG010000026.1, forward strand.
CCGCCCTCCAGTCCGTCCTGGCCGAGGTCTCGCTGCGGGACTCCCACCGGCTCGGCCGCCGTCTCGAAGGCGCCCGCCGCATCCGCAAGCCCGAGGCCCGCGCGGCCGTCCTGGACGAGATCGCCGCCGAGGCCGGGAAGGCCAAGGAACGGGTCGACGCGCGCGCCGCGCGCCTGCCCGCGGTCACGTACCCCGAGCAGCTGCCCGTCTCCCAGAAGAAGGACGAGATCGCCGAGGCGATACGCGACCACCAGGTCGTGATCGTCGCCGGTGAGACCGGTTCCGGGAAGACGACGCAGATCCCGAAGATCTGCCTGGAGCTGGGCCGCGGCGTCCGGGGCATGATCGGGCACACCCAGCCCCGCCGGATCGCCGCCCGCACGGTCGCCGAGCGCGTGGCGGAGGAGCTCCGCACCCCGCTGGGCGAGGCGGTCGGCTGGAAGGTGCGCTTCACCGACCAGGTGAACCCCGAGGCCACCTTCGTGAAGCTGATGACGGACGGCATCCTGCTCGCCGAGATCCAGACGGACCGCGAGCTGCGCGCCTACGACACGATCATCATCGACGAGGCCCACGAGCGGTCCCTCAACATCGACTTCCTGCTCGGCTATCTGGCCCAGCTGCTGCCGAAGCGCCCCGACCTCAAGGTCGTGATCACCTCCGCGACCATCGACCCGGAGCGCTTCTCCCGCCACTTCGGCGACGCGCCGATCGTCGAGGTCAGCGGCCGTACGTACCCGGTGGAGGTGCGCTACCGGCCGCTCCTGGAGGAGGACTCGGAGGAGTCGGACCGCGACCAGATCACCGCGATCTGCGAGGCCGTCGACGAGCTCCAGGCCGAGGGCCCCGGGGACGTCCTGGTCTTCCTCTCCGGCGAGCGCGAGATCCGCGACACCGCGGACGCGCTCCTCAAGCGGAACCTGCGCAACACCGAGGTCCTCCCCCTCTACGCCCGCCTGTCGCACGCCGAGCAGCACCGCGTCTTCCAGGCCCACTCCGGCCGCCGGATCGTCCTCGCGACGAACGTGGCCGAGACCTCGCTGACGGTCCCGGGCATCAAGTACGTGATCGACCCGGGCACCGCCCGCATCTCCCGCTACTCGCACCGCACCAAGGTCCAGCGGCTGCCGATCGAGCCGGTCAGCCAGGCCAGCGCCAACCAGCGCAAGGGCCGCTGCGGCCGTACCAGCGACGGCATCTGCATCCGGCTGTACTCCGAGGACGACTTCCTCACCCGGCCGGAGTTCACGGACGCCGAGATCCTGCGGACCAACCTGGCCTCCGTCATCCTCCAGATGACCGCGGCCGGCCTCGGCGACATCGAGAAGTTCCCCTTCATCGACCCGCCGGACCACCGCAACATCCGGGACGGCGTGCAGCTCCTCCAGGAGCTGGGCGCGCTCGACCCGAGTGAGAAGGACCCGAAGAAGCGGCTCACCGAGCAGGGCCGCAAGCTCTCCCAGCTGCCCGTCGACCCGCGGCTCGCCCGGATGGTCCTGGAGGCCGACCGGAACGGCTGCGTGCGCGAGGTCATGGTGATCGCGGCCGCGCTCTCCATCCAGGACCCGCGCGAGCGGCCGTCCGAGAAGCAGGCGCAGGCCGACCAGCAGCACGCCCGCTTCAAGGACGAGACGAGCGACTTCCTCGCCTTCCTCAACCTCTGGCGCTACGTCCGCGAGCAGCAGAAGGAGCGCGGCTCCAGCTCCTTCCGCCGGATGTGCAAGCAGGAGTACCTGAACTTCCTGCGGATCCGGGAGTGGCAGGACATCTACGCCCAGCTGCGGACCGTGGCGAAGCAGATGGGGATACACCTCAACGAGGAGGACGCCCCGGAGCAGTCCGTCCACGTCTCCCTGCTCTCCGGCCTCCTCAGCCACATCGGTCTGAAGGACGTGAAGGAGTCCAAGGACGGCGGCGGCCGGGACGGCAAGCGGGAGGGCACGCGGAACGAGTACCTCGGCGCCCGCAACGCCAAGTTCGCGATCTTCCCCGGCTCCGCGCTCTTCAAGAAGCCCCCGCGCTTCGTCATGTCCGCCGAGCTGGTGGAGACCTCCCGCCTGTGGGCGCGGGTCAACGCGCGCATCGAGCCCGAGTGGATCGAGCCGCTGGCGCAGCACCTGGTGAAGAAGACCTACAGCGAGCCGCACTGGGAGAAGGACCAGGCCGCGGTCATGGCCTTCGAGAAGGTGACGCTGTACGGCGTGCCGATCGTCGCCGACCGCAAGGTGAACTACGGCCGGATCGACCCCGAGGTCTCCCGCGAGCTGTTCATCCGCAACGCCCTGGTCGAGGGCGACTGGCGCACCCACCACAAGTTCTTCGCCGACAACCGCAAGCTCCTCACCGAGGTCGAGGAGCTGGAGCACCGGGCCCGGCGCCGGGACATCCTCGTCGACGACGAGACGCTGTTCGACTTCTACGACAAGCGGGTGCCGGAGCACGTCGTCTCGGGCGCGCACTTCGACTCGTGGTGGAAGCACAAGCGCCACGAGGAGCCGGAGTTCCTCGACTTCGAGCGCGAGATGCTCATCAACGAGAAGGCGGGGGCGGTCACCAAGGACGACTACCCGGACTCGTGGCGGCAGGGCGCGCTGAAGTTCCGGGTGACGTACCAGTTCGAGCCGGGCGCGGACGCCGACGGCGTGACCGTCCACGTCCCGCTCCAGGTGCTCAACCAGGTGACCGACGAGGGCTTCGACTGGCAGATCCCGGGCCTGCGCGAGGAGGTCGTCACGGAGCTGATCCGGTCCCTCCCCAAGCCGATCCGCCGCCACTACGTCCCGGCGCCGAACTTCGCGAGCCGCTTCCTGGACGCGGTCGTCCCCGTCCAGGAGCCGCTGACGGGCGCGCTGGCCCGCGAGCTCCAGCGGATGGTCGGCGTCCCGCTGACCGCCGAGGACTTCGACTGGGGGAAGCTCCCCGAGCACCTCAAGATCACCTTCCGGATCGTCGACGAGCGGCGCCGCAAGCTGGCCGAGGACAAGGACCTGGAGGCGCTGAAGCTGAAGCTGCGCCCCAAGGCCCGCCAGGCGCTCTCCAAGGCCGCCGCGGCGGCGACGGGCGGCCCGGACGGCTCCGGGCCCTCCCTGGAGCGCACGGGGCTCAAGGACTGGACGATCGGGACGCTCACGCGGGTCTTCGAGACCCGTCGGGCCGGCCAGCCGGTGAAGGCGTACCCGGCGCTCGTCGACGAGGGCGACAGCGTGGCCGTACGGCTCTTCGACACGGAGGCCGAGCAGCAGCTGGCGATGTGGCGGGGCACCCGGAAGCTCATCATGCTGAACATCCCGGTGAACCCGGCGAAGTTCGCCTCGGACCGGCTGACCAACCAGCAGAAGCTGGCCCTGTCCGCGAACCCGCACGGCTCGATCCAGGCCCTGTTCGACGACTGCGCGACCGCGGCGGCCGACAAGCTGATCGCGGACCACGGCGGCCCGGCGTGGGACGAGGAGTCCTTCCGGAAGCTCTACGACAAGGTCCGCACGGACCTCGTCGAGCTGACCGTACGGACCGTGGGCCAGGTGCAGCAGGTGCTGGCGGCCTGGCAGGCCTGCGAGCGGCGCCTGAAGGCCACGTCCAGCCCCGCGCTGCTGCCCAACCTGAAGGACGTCCGCGACCAGCTGTCCTGGCTCGTGCCGGCCGGCTTCGTGACCCGTACGGGCCTGAAGCGGCTGCCGGACCTGATGCGCTACCTGGTGGCGGTGGACCGGCGGCTCCAGCAGATGCCGACGGGCGTCCAGCGGGACACCACCCGCATGGAGAAGGTCCACGAGATGCTGGACGAGTACGCGTGGCTGCTGGAGCAGCTGCCCAAGGGCCGGCCGGTGCCGGCCCAGGTCACGGACATCCGCTGGATGATCGAGGAGCTGCGGGTCAGCTACTTCGCGCACGCCCTGGGCACGGCCCACCCGGTCTCCGACAAGCGGATCGTGAAGGCCATCGACGCGGCGGTTCCGTAGCCCGTTCGGCGGGCGCGCCGGGCGAGTTCGACCAGACCGCTGACCTGCTGTACAGTCTTCCTCGCAGCCACTGAAAAGCGGCCGCGAAGGTCCTGTGGAGCAGTTGGTTAGCTCGCCACCCTGTCAAGGTGGAGGTCGCGGGTTCAAGTCCCGTCAGGATCGCTTTAGAAGAAGGTCCGCACCGATCGGTGCGGACCTTCTTGCGTTCCCGGCGCCGAGGGACCAAGGTCCCGGCAAGGGGTGACCAACGGCGCGTCGACAGGCTGTCCCGAGGTGGAAGGCTGTTGAGTGACAAGAGTTTGACGATGTGACGGGTGTCACTCAATCCGTTTTCGGAAGTGCTTCGCTTACACCCTCCCTACATGCCTCCAATTTAATATGTGCAATTGCACGGGCTGGACGGGGCCGGCGGAGGGCATAAAAAGATCGCGCTGGACCCGGCGGAGTCCAGCGCGATCGACGACGGAGAACCTGTTGGGGCAGGTAGTTCGTCAGCAGAGCTTGGGGTGGGCGGACCGGATTGGGGGACCCGGCGCGTGCCCGGTGTTGCAGGTATTACGGGGTGTTGCGTAAGTCGCGAGCGCCTCAGGCCTCGCTGCGCTGCTGCGGAATGCCCGCCAGCAGAGCGCGAACCTCGGCCTCGCGGTACCGGCGGTGCCCACCCAGGGTGCGGATGGACGTGAGCTTGCCCGCCTTCGCCCAACGGGTCACCGTCTTCGGGTCCACGCGGAACATCGTGGCAACCTCGGCAGGGGTCAGCAGCGGCTCGGCATCAGGGGTGCGAGCGGTCATGAGCGGCCTCCTCGGGAGAACCGAACCATCTCGGTTCTTTCCTCTAAATTCTGCACCTTGACCCGCGTTGCCCGAAATGGCAGAAGCGGGCCGAGTCGGTTATAGGACGAACGGCTTGTCCTCGGCACTACAACTACACCATCCGTCCAGCCACGTCGGCCAAACCGATGGAATTGCCCTCGCAGGTGTTCATCAGCGGCGGAAGTCGATGGACCATGCCATAACGGACAGTCACGCCACTGTGACGATCAGTCACAGAGCGATCAGGAGTCCTCAGACCCCCCATAGAGTGCAATGCTGAGCGTTCCGCCCTTACTTGGACGGAAGGAACCCTCCCCGGACTCCTTGTCCTATTTTGGCACGAGGGTGGGTGATGGGCGCAAGGGTGCGGTAAGTGCTATCCGTCACGCTTGAGCCAAAGGCCCGGATCGGGACCTACGTCCTGCCACACCCGCCCCAACGTCCCCACGCGTACACACCAAAGACCCGAACAGGCGTCCAGCGATGAAGATCATTTACATCAGGTGGACCCATTATGTCGATAACCGGGACGGCGGTCGGTTTCGAGAAGGTCACAAACCGGCCACGAGGCCGATTCGTGACCGGGCCGGACCCTTCCGCGGGCCCGGTCGGACCCGTCCTCGGGCTCAGTTGGCGAACTGGAGGTCGCGGACCGCCCGCCACCGCTCCGCGAGCCGGCCGTACGCCGCCCGCGCGGCCTCCTCGTCGCCGTCCCGCAACGCCGCGATCCCCACCGCCAGATCCGCCGCCGACCGGTCCGCCGCCAGCGCCTCCGCCGCGACCGCGTGCACCAGGCCGCCGTAGTCGAGCTCCACGACCGCCCGCGGATGGAACTCCTCCAGCCAGCGGCCCACCTCGACCAGACCCTCCGTCATGGGCCCCTCCTCGATAGCCCCCCGGAGCGCCTTCAGGGCCCGCGCGATCCGCCGCCGCGCCTGCACCATCGGCGTCCGGTAGCGCAGCACCACGGACGCCGACGGCGCAGCCCCGCCGGCCCCGTCCCCCGGTCCGCCCGAGCCCTCCGGGCCGCCGCACCCCGGCCCGTACTCCCGCTCCTCGTCCGAGAAGAGCGCGAACCAGCGCAGCGGCACGTGCCACACCGCCCCGCGGATCCACGGCCGCGCGTCCGGGTTCCGCTTCCGCCACCGCTCGTGCTCCGCCGTCACCCGCGCCCGCTCCTCCGGCGGCAGCATCGCGTCCAGCACCGGAGCCGGCAGCGTCCCGCCCACCAGCTCCTCCAGGGCCAGCCGCCCCCGCAGCCGGGTCCGCCACGGGCAGACCAGCACCACCCCGTCCACCGTCAGCACGAACGCGTCCCCGCTCTCGCGCGCCGGCACCGGGGCCGGCGGCACCCGCACCAAGTCGGCCAGCGAGCGCCGCAGTTCCTGCTGCGCCCCCGGGAGGTCCGTACGGCGGGCGTAGCGCGCCCAGTGGCCCCGCTCCGGCTCCGGGAAGGCGTCCAGCGGCTCGTACACCCGCAGATAGGAGGCGTACGGGACGAGCGCCCGGGAGGGGGAGGACGGGTCCGGCATGTCGCAAATCCTTCCACGTGGGTACTCCGCGAGGGGGTGATCCTCAGCACTGCGTACCCCCTACGGCCAGGTAGGACTTACCCTCGTGCCGACCTGGTCCCACCCCCACCCGCAGGGGGGACCTTCCGCCGCATCAACTTGGGAGTCACCACCGTGACCGATGTGACCGGCGTTCCTGATGTACTGCACACCCTGTTCCACTCGGAGCAGGGCGGCCACGAACAAGTCGTGCTGTGCCAGGACCGCGCCACCGGCCTCAAGGCCGTCATCGCCCTCCACGACACCGCCCTGGGCCCGGCCCTCGGCGGCACCCGCTTCTACCCGTACGCCACGGAGGCGGAGGCCGTCGCCGACGCGCTGAACCTCTCCCGGGGCATGTCGTACAAGAACGCCATGGCCGGGCTCGACCACGGCGGCGGCAAGGCCGTGATCATCGGCGACCCCGAGACGATCAAGACCGAGGAACTCCTGCTCGCCTACGGGCGCTTCGTGGCCTCCCTCGGCGGCCGCTACGTGACGGCCTGCGACGTCGGCACCTACGTCGCCGACATGGACGTCGTGGCCCGCACCAACCGGTGGACCACCGGCCGCTCCCCCGAGAACGGCGGCGCCGGCGACTCCTCCGTCCTCACCGCCTTCGGCGTCTTCCAGGGCATGCGCGCCTCCGCGCAGTTCCTCTGGGGCGACCCGACCCTGCGCGGCCGCAAGATCGGCGTCGCGGGCGTCGGCAAGGTCGGCCACTACCTGGTCGAGCACCTGATCGCCGACGGCGCCGAGGTCGTCGTGACCGACGTCCGCGAGGAGTCGGTGCGCCGGATCACCGAGAAGTTCCCGCAGGTCTCCGTGGCCGCCGACACCGACGCGCTGATCCGCACCGAGGGCCTGGACGTCTACGCCCCCTGCGCGCTCGGCGGGGCGCTGAACGACGACACCGTGCCCGTGCTGACCGCGAAGATCGTCTGCGGTGCGGCCAACAACCAGCTCGCGCACCCGGGCGTCGAGAAGGACCTCTCGGAGCGCGGCATCCTCTACGCGCCCGACTACGTGATCAACGCCGGTGGCGTGATCCAGGTCGCCGACGAGCTGCACGGCTTCGACTTCGACCGCTGCAAGGCCAAGGCGACGAAGATCTTCGACACCACGCTCGAAATCTTCGCACGTGCGAAGGCGGACGGCATTCCGCCGGCCGCGGCGGCCGACCGGATCGCCGAGCAGCGGATGGCCGAGGCCCGCCGCGCCTGACCCCCGGCAGGGACGGCCCGCCGACGGGGAGCACTTCCGGACGGATTCGGGAGACTTCGCTCACGCCGATCGGCGGGTCGCCCCTCAAGAAGGGGTTAAAATCGCGATTGACCAGCGAGGACAGGGCACCTCGATGGTTCTGTACCGAGGTATGTGATGCGCGCGGCGTACCGTAGACCGACGGAAACAGGTACCGTTGAAGCCCTACGGACCGGTCTCTCATTCGAGAGTCCGTTCCGGACCATGAACGCGTGTCAAGACTCTGGGGCCAGAGAGCCCCGTCACCGAGGGGGTCGAGCCATGGGGCGCGGCCGGGCAAAGGCCAAGCAGACCAAGGTCGCCCGCCAGCTGAAGTACAGCAGCGGCGGGACTGACCTGTCGCGTCTGGCCAACGAGCTGGGCGCATCGACTTCGCAGCAGCCGCCGAATGGCGAGCCGTTCGAGGACGACGACGAGGAAGACGACCCGTACGCTCAGTACGCGGATCTCTACAACACGGACGACGAGGACGAGGACGACGAGTCCGGTCCGGCGTCCACTCAGCGTCGCGCTTGACCTTCTGAACATCGCAACCCGGTCCGGGGACCCCCGGACCGGGTTTTGCGCTGTCCAGGGGCCGCCCTCAGGGCCTCCTGGGGGCCTCCTTGGGCGGAAACGACGAAGGGGCACCCCCCGAGGGGGCACCCCTTCATAGGTTTCTCTACTTGGCGTAGTCGCCGACCAGCTCCGCGCCGCTCGTGCGGTCGCCGCGCTCGGTGATCTCGCCGGCCACCCAGGACTCGACCCCGCGGTCGGCCAGCGTGGCGAGGGCCGCGTCCACCGAGTCGGCGGGGACCACGGCCATCATGCCGACGCCCATGTTCAGGGTCTTCTCCAGCTCCAGCCGCTCGACCTGTCCGGCCTTGCCGACCAGGTCGAAGACGGCGCCCGGGGCCCAGGTCGAACGGTCCACGGTCGCGTGCAGACCGTCCGGGATCACCCGGGCCAGGTTGGCGGCCAGGCCGCCGCCCGTGATGTGGCTGAAGGCGTGGACGTCGGTGGTCCGGGTCAGCGCCAGGCAGTCCAGCGAGTAGATCTTGGTGGGCTCCAGGAGCTCCTCGCCCAGGGTCCGGCCGAACTCCTCGACCTGCTGGTCCAGGGTCATGCCCGCGCGGTCGAAGACCACGTGGCGGACGAGCGAGTACCCGTTGGAGTGAAGACCGGAGGATGCCATCGCGATGACCGCGTCACCCGTACGGATGCGATCCGCGCCCAGCAGCCGGTCGTGCTCCACGACACCGGTGCCGGCGCCGGCGACGTCGAAGTCGTCCGGGCCGAGGAGGCCCGGGTGCTCCGCCGTCTCGCCGCCGACCAGGGCGCAGCCGGCCAGGACGCAGCCCTCGGCGATGCCCTTGACGATGGCGGCGACCCGCTCGGGGTGCACCTTGCCGACGCAGATGTAGTCGGTCATGAAGAGCGGCTCGGCGCCGCAGACGACGATGTCGTCCATGACCATGGCGACCAGGTCGTGGCCGATCGTGTCGTACACGCCCATCTGGCGGGCGATGTCGACCTTCGTGCCGACGCCGTCGGTCGCCGAGGCGAGCAGCGGACGCTCGTAGCGCTTGAGGGCGGAGGCGTCGAAGAGTCCGGCGAAGCCGCCGAGGCCGCCGAGGACCTCGGGGCGCTGGGTCTTCTTCACCCACTCCTTCATGAGCTCGACGGCGCGGTCGCCCGCTTCGATGTCGACGCCCGCGCTCGCGTAGCTGGCACCGGTGGTCTGAGACATGGCTTCAGAGCTTTCGTGTCGTCGTACTGCTCGTACCGCTCGTGCCGCGGGGTCGCGGCACGAGCGGCGGGGGTCTTACGGGCGGCGCAGGGCGTCCGCGGCCGCGGTGGCGGCGGGGCCTGCGGCCAGCTCGGTCTCCAGGAGCTGCTTGCCGAGCAGCTCGGGGTCCGGAAGCTCCATCGGGTACTCGCCGTCGAAGCAGGCGCGGCACAGGTTGGGCTTCTGGATGGTGGTCGCCTCGATCATCCCGTCGAGCGAGATGTAGGAGAGTGAGTCGGCGCCGAGCGACTTGCCGATCTCGTCGACCGTCATGCCGTTGGCGATCAGCTCCGCGCGGGTGGCGAAGTCGATGCCGAAGAAGCAGGGCCACTTCACCGGCGGCGAGGAGATCCGGATGTGGACCTCGGCCGCGCCGGCCTCGCGGAGCATCCGGACCAGGGCGCGCTGGGTGTTGCCGCGGACGATCGAGTCGTCCACGACCACGAGCTTCTTCCCCTTGATGACTTCCTTGAGGGGGTTCAGCTTCAGCCGGATGCCCAGCTGGCGGATGGTCTGCGAGGGCTGGATGAAGGTCCGGCCGACGTAGGCGTTCTTGACCAGGCCGGCGCCGAACGGGATGCCCGAGGCCTCGGCGTAGCCGATGGCGGCCGGGGTGCCGGACTCCGGCGTCGCTATCACCAGGTCGGCCTCGACAGGGGCCTCCTTGGCGAGCTTGCGGCCCATCTCCACGCGGGAGAGGTACACGTTGCGCCCGGCGATGTCGGTGTCGGGGCGGGCCAGGTACACGTACTCGAAGACACAGCCCTTGGGCTTCGCTTCTGCGAAGCGCGAGGTGCGGATGCCGTTCTCGTCGATGGCCACCATCTCGCCCGGCTCGACCTCGCGGACGAAGGTCGCACCGCAGATGTCGAGGGCGGCGGACTCCGAGGCGACGACCCAGCCGCGCTCCAGCCGGCCGAGGACCAGCGGGCGGATGCCCTGCGGGTCACGGGCCGCGTAGAGCGTGTGCTCGTCCATGAAGACGAGGGAGAAGGCGCCCCGGACCTCGGGGAGGACCTTCGCGGCGGCCTGCTCGATGGTGAGCGGCTTGCCGTCCTCGTCCGCCTGGCCCGCGAGGAGCGCGGTCACCAGGTCGGTGTCGTTGGTGGCGGCGACCCGGGTGGACCGGCCCTCCCGCTTGGGAAGTTCGGCGACCATCTCGGCGAGCTTCGCCGTGTTCACCAGGTTGCCGTTGTGGCCGAGCGCGATCGAGCCGTGGGCGGTCGCCCGGAACGTCGGCTGCGCGTTCTCCCACACGGAGGCTCCGGTGGTCGAGTAGCGGGCGTGACCGACCGCGATATGACCCTGGAGGGAACCGAGAGAGGTCTCGTCGAAGACCTGGGACACGAGGCCCATGTCCTTGAAGACGAGGATCTGGGAGCCATTGCTTACCGCGATTCCCGCGGATTCCTGACCCCGATGCTGGAGGGCGTAGAGCCCGAAGTACGTGAGCTTTGCGACCTCTTCACCCGGAGCCCAGACACCGAAGACGCCACAAGCGTCCTGGGGGCCTTTCTCGCCGGGGAGCAGATCGTGATTGAGTCGACCGTCACCACGTGGCACGGCTCCGAGTGTAGGCGAGATCGGCCATCGGTCCGAATGCGCGAGCGGGTCGTGGTAGGCCCTCCGGCACCCTCGCGGATCTCTCGTAGGTTCCCACGAACTGATCCTTCGGTTCTTGTCGGAGCCCACAAAGCAAGGGACGCAAGGGTTACCAGTCGGTAGCAAGGGTCAGGACCGTACCGAGCGGACGCTCGTACGGTCCGGAGCGAACGGTCGGGATGTGACGGAGTCCACGGGGCGGAACGGCCGTTGACACCCCCGACGCCCCTCCGCCAGGCTTCGTGATCATGCAGCCCGTCAGCGACCTCGACCTCTCGGTCACCCTCGTGGCGCGCCGGCACGTGGACCTCGCCCGCGTCGCCAGCGCGATCTGTCGCTGCGCCTGACCGCCTCGGGGCCCTGAGCCCCTCGCAGGCGTCCGCCCCTCCCCCTCCGCCGGGATCACCGCGCGTGCCGCGCGCCCCGCTCCCGCGCCTGCTTCCGCGCGCCCGCACGCGCTCCTCACCCCGCTTTCCCCCTTGGAGACCCCTATGTCCTCCTCGTCCCTGTCCCGCCGCGCCCTGGGCGGGGCGGCCGTCGGCACCGCCGCCGCCGTCGCGCTCGGCACCCAGGCCCCCACCGCTCAGGCCGCTCAGGCCGCCGCCACGGAGGAGCGCCCGTTCCGCGCGGCGCCCGGACGGCACCCGAAGCGCCCCAACATCCTGTTCATCCTCGGCGACGACCTCGGCTGGGCCGACCTCTCCTCGTACGGCTCCCCGCACATCCGCACCCCGCACCTGGACCGGCTCGCCCGCCAGGGCGTCCGCTTCACCGACGCCTACTCCGGCTCCGCGACCTGCTCCCCGACCCGCTTCAGCCTCTACACGGGCCGCTACCCCGGCCGCACCAAGGGCGGACTGGCCGAGCCCATAGCCGACAAGTCCGTCGGCCTCGACCCCACCCACCCCACGCTCGCCTCCCTGCTGCGCGGGGCCGGCTACACCACCGCCCTCATCGGCAAGTGGCACTGCGGCTACCTGCCCGACTACTCCCCCACCCGCTCCGGCTGGGACGAGTTCTTCGGGAACTTCGGCGGCGCCCTGGAGTACTACTCCAAGCTCGGCCTCGGCGGCGAGTACGACCTCTACGAGGGCGACGCCACGTACAAGGACCTGCGCTACTACACCCGGATCCTCACCGAGCGGGCGAGCGAGTACGTCGCCCGCGACCACGACCGGCCCTTCCTCCTGAACCTGAACTTCACCACCCCGCACTGGCCCTGGATCGCCGACGGCGACGAGGAGGCGAGCGCCGAGATCGTGCGGCGGATCAAGGCCGGCGACCGCTCCGCCCTCTGGCACCAGGACGGCGGCTCCGTCGAGAAGTACAAGGAGATGGTCGAGGACCTCGACCGCTCCGTCGGCCAGGTGCTCGCCGCCCTGCGCCGGGCCGGCCGCGAGCGCGACACCCTCGTCTTCTTCGGCAGCGACAACGGCGGCGAGCGCTTCTCCTACAACTGGCCGCTCGCCGGCAACAAGGGCTCCCTCCAGGAGGGCGGCATCCGCGTCCCGTCCGTGCTGCGCTGGCCCGCGGCCATCGACGGGGGCCAGGTCAGCGACCTACCCGTGTTCTCGCCCGACTGGACCGCGACCCTGCTGGAGATCGGCGGCGCCCGCCCGCACCCCGCCTACCCGCTGGACGGCACCAGCCTCGCCGGACACCTGCTGCGCGGCCACGAGCCCGCCGAGCGCGACCTGTTCTGGCGGGTCCGCGGCGAGCGGGCGCTGCGCCGCGGGGACTGGAAGTACTACCGGGGCAAGAGCGGGCGCGACCAGCTCTTCCACCTCACCGAGGACGCCCGCGAGCAGGCCGACCGGGCACCTTTCGAGCCGGAGCGCCTGGCCGAGCTGCGGGCCGCGTGGGAGCGGGTGAACGCGGGACTGCTGCCCTACCCGGCCTGAGCCTCCGGCCCCGGCCCCGGACCTGGGCCCCCCGCCCCGCCCGGAGGCTCAGGCCGCCGTCGCCGTGAAGCCCTGGCCGTCCGCGTCCGTGACGGTCAGGGTGCGGTGGTCGACCCGGTAGCCGAGGGGGCCGTCGAGCGACTCGTACAGCCTGGTCTCCAGGTCCATCTCCGGGCCGGTGCAGATCATCCGCGTGGTCGCGATCGCGCCGAGCGTGATCGTCTCGGCGCTGATCTCCGCGGGCGCGGTGACCCGGTTGCAGCCGAGGCTGCCGGTGAGCCGGCCGTCCTTGCCGAAGGTCACCTTCGCCTTGCCCTCGGAGCCGGCCGGCAGCGAGGCCGCCGTGGTGCCGGAGAGCAGCGAGTCCACGGTCCAGGTGGTGCCGACGAGCGGGGCGTCGGGCTCGGCGGTCAGCTCCACGCCCCGGCGGCCGTCGGGCGAGGTCAGCGTGAGCGCCTTCCCCTTCAGCTCGCCCGTGAGCCTGCCGCTGAAGGCCTTCAGCAGGGCGGTCTCGAAACGGGCCAGATCGCCGGGGCAGCCGATCTCGGTGACCTCGGCGGGGGAGACGGTGAGGGTGTCCCCGGCCACGGTGACGGCGGCGCCGAAGGTGTTGCAGCCGCTGTTCCCCCGGGCCCGCCCGTCCTCCGTGATCTCCACCCGCGCCCCGGTCGGGGCCGCCGACCGGGCGCCGTCGACCGTGACCGCGCCGATCTTCCAGTGGGTGCCCGCCACGGGCAGGCCGGGGCCGACGCTGCCGGCTCCCGGGCCCGCACCCTGCTGCGTACCGCAGGCGGCGAGGAAGAGCAGCGGGACCAGGGCGGCGCACACGAGCGGCTTCTTCATGCCGATGGGACGGGCGAGTTCCCCATACGGTTCCGTACGGTGCCGGGGCCGGCGTCCGGGGTTCCGTACGGTGCCGGGAGCGGCGCGCGGGATTCCGTACGGTGCCGGGGCCGGCGTCCGGTCAGCCCATCAGCGGCAGCAGCTCCGCCAGATCGGCCCGCTCCCCGCTCGCGCTCACCCGCGCCGCGTCCAGCTCGACCGCCCACTCGGCCCGCCCGGTCGCGAGCCGGAGCCAGGTCAGCGGGTCCGTCTCGACCACGTTCGGCGGGGTGCCCCGGGTGTGCCGCGGCCCCTCGACGCACTGCACCACGGCGTACGGCGGGACGCGCACCTCCACGGCCCCGCCCGGGGCCTTCGCCGCGAGGGCGTCGGCGAGCAGCCGGGTGCAGGCGGCGAGCGCCTGCCGGTCGTACGGGATCTCCACGCCGGTCGCCGCGCTCAGGTCGTCGGTGTGGACGACGAGTTCGACGGTCCTGGTGACCAGGAAGTCGCCGAGGGTCATCGCCCCGAAGCTCACCGGGAGCAGCCGGGTGTCCGCGGCCGCCACCACCGCCTCCTCGTACGCCGCGAGGGTCCGCCCGTACAGCCCGGCCAGGTCCTCGGTGCCGATCCCCCGGGTGTGCTCGTCGATCCGCCCGGCCGCGGCGGAGGTCACGGACGGCCAGTCCAGGAGGGCGAGTTCCCGCTGGGCCGGCTCGGGCGCGGCGAGCAGCGCGGGCACCGAGTCCACCATCCACGCGATGTGACCGGCCAGCTCGCGCACCGTCCACGCGCCCAGCCGGGTCGGCCCGTCGAGCGCTTCCGGCGGCAGCGCGAGCACCGCGTCCCGGACGTGCCCGAACTGGGCGAGGACGGCGGCGCGGGTCTTGGCGGAGTCGTAGCCGCGGACGCGCTGGGCGCGCTTCTTGGTGGGTGGCATAGGCCGAGGCTAGCCGCGAGACTGGGGGAAGGGGCCGACCGCAGCGAAAGCAGGCGAGGGGACCATGACCCATCACGAACACCCCGATGCCGCCCTGATCCGCCGGGGTTACGAAGCGTTCAGCGCGGGCGACACGGAGACGCTGGCCGCCATGATGACCAGCGACTGCACCCACCACGTCCCCGGCGAGAGCCTGATCTCGGGGCACTACAAGGGCCGGGACAACGTCCTCGGCGGCTACTACGCCAAGCTGGCCGAGCTCACCGGCGGCACCTTCCGCGTCGAGCTGAAGGGCGTCTTCGTGGACGGGCGCGGCCATGCCATCACCGCCCACCGTTTCCACGCCGACCGCGGCGACCGGGGCATCGAGATGGACGGCGGCCTGTTCTTCACGCTGGTCGGCGACAAGATCTCCGACATCGACGAGTGCGTGGCCGACATCGTGGAGGCGGACTCCTTCTGGGGTCAGGGCGCGTAGGCCGCGTGCTCCGGCGCGGCGAAGACCTCCCCGTCCCGCGGGCCGGCGCGGGCAGCGAGCCGCGGCTGAGGTGGTCGCGCTGCACGGGGGAACGGGAAAGCCCCCGCCCGGGACCCGAAGGTCCGGACGGGGGCTCCGTCGAGCTGTCGATCAGGCCAGCAGGCCCGGGATCGTCGCCTCGTGCGCCTCGCGCAGCTCCGTGAGGGAGAGCGCGAACTCGCCCTGCACGTCCACGGAGTCACCGTCGACCACACCGATGCGGGTGGCCGGAAGACCCCGCGCGCCGCACATGTCGGTGAAGCGGAGCTCCTCGCTGCGCGGGACGGCCACGACCGCACGGCCGGCCGACTCGCTGAACAGGAAGGTGAACGCGTCCAGGCCCTCGGGCACCACCAGGCGCGCGCCGTTGCCGCCGCGCAGGCAGGACTCGACGACCGCCTGGACCAGACCGCCGTCGGACAGGTCGTGGGCCGCGTCGATCATGCCGTCGCGGGAGGCCGAGATCAGGATCTCGCCGAGCAGCTTCTCCCGGTCGAGGTCCACGGCCGGGGGCAGACCGCCGAGGTGCTTGTGGATGACCTCGGACCAGGCCGAACCGCCGAACTCCTCCTTGGTGTCGCCGAGCAGGTAGAGGAGCTGGCCCTCTTCCGCGAAGGCGATCGGGGTGCGGCGGTTGACGTCGTCGATCACACCGAGGACGGCCACGACGGGCGTCGGGTGGATGGCGACCTCACCGGTCTGGTTGTACAGCGACACGTTGCCGCCGGTGACCGGGGTGCCCAGCTGCAGGCAGCCGTCCGCGAGACCACGGGTGGCCTCGGCGAACTGCCACATCACGGCCGGGTCCTCGGGCGAACCGAAGTTCAGGCAGTCCGAGATCGCGAGCGGCTTCGCACCGGAGGCGGCGACGTTGCGGTACGCCTCCGCCAGCGCGAGCTGCGCACCCGTGTACGGGTCGAGCTTGGCGTACCGGCCGTTGCCGTCGGTCGCCATGGCCACGCCGAGGTTGGTCTCCTCGTCGATGCGGACCATGCCGGCGTCCTCGGGCTGCGCCAGGACCGTGTTGCCCTGCACGAACCGGTCGTACTGGTCCGTGATCCAGGACTTCGAGGCCTGGTTCGGCGAGGAGACGAGCCGGAGGACCTGGTCCTTCAGCTCGGCGCCGTTCTGCGGCCGGGGCAGCTTGCCGGCGTCGTCGGCCTGCAGCGCGTCCTGCCACTCCGGGCGCGCGTACGGCCGGTGGTAGACCGGGCCCTCGTGCGCGACGGTGCGCGGCGGGACGTCGACGATCTGCTCGCCGTGCCAGAAGATCTCCAGCCGCTCGCCCTCGGTGACCTCACCGATGACGACCGCGATGACGTCCCACTTCTCACAGATCTCGAGGAAGCGGTCGACGTGCTCGGGCTCGACGATCGCGCACATGCGCTCCTGCGACTCGCTCATGAGGATCTCCTCGGGCGAGAGCGTCGCGTCGCGCAGGTGGACCCGGTCGAGCTCCACGCGCATGCCGCCGGAGCCGGCCGAGGCCAGCTCGGAGGTGGCGCAGGACAGGCCGGCGCCGCCGAGGTCCTGGATGCCCGCGACCAGCTTCTCCCGGAAGATCTCCAGGGTGCACTCGATGAGGAGCTTCTCCTGGAACGGGTCGCCGACCTGGACCGCGGGACGCTTCGTCGGCTTGGTGTCGTCGAAGGTCTCCGAGGCCAGCACGGACACGCCGCCGATGCCGTCGCCACCGGTGCGGGCACCGTAGAGGATCACCTTGTTGCCGGGGCCGGAGGCCTTGGCCAGGTGGATGTCCTCGTGCTTCATCACGCCGATGCAGCCGGCGTTGACCAGCGGGTTGCCCTGGTAGCACTCGTCGAAGACGACCTCGCCGCCGATGTTCGGCAGGCCGAGGCAGTTGCCGTAGCCGCCGATGCCGGCGACCACGCCGGGCAGCACGCGCCGGGTGTCGGGGTGGTCCGCGGCGCCGAAGCGCAGCGGGTCGACCACGGCGACCGGGCGGGCGCCCATGGCGAGGATGTCGCGGACGATGCCGCCGACGCCGGTGGCCGCGCCCTGGTAGGGCTCGATGTAGCTGGGGTGGTTGTGCGACTCGACCTTGAAGGTGACCGCGTACCCCTGGCCGACGTCGACGACGCCCGCGTTCTCGCCGATGCCGACGAGCATGGCGTCGTTCTCGGGGGTCTTCTCGCCGAACTGCTTCAGGTGGACCTTGCTGCTCTTGTAGGAGCAGTGCTCGGACCACATGACGGAGTACATGGCGAGCTCGGCGCCGGTGGGACGGCGGCCGAGGATCTCGCGGATGCGCTCGTACTCGTCCTGCTTGAGGCCGAGTTCCTTCCAGGGCTGCTCGACGTCGGGCGTCTCGGTCGCGTGCTTGACCGTGTCCAGAGTCATCAGGCGTTGACCAGCTTCTTGAGGATCGAGGTGAAGAAACCGAGGCCGTCCGTCTTGCCGGTGCCGATCAGCGGCTCGACGGCGTGCTCCGGGTGCGGCATGAGGCCGACCACGTTGCCCGCGGCGTTGGTGATGCCCGCGATGTCGCGCAGCGAGCCGTTGGGGTTCACGTCCAGGTAGCGGAAGGCCACCCGCCCCTCGGCCTCCAGCTCGTCGAGCGTGCGCTCGTCGGCGACGTAACGGCCGTCCATGTTCTTGAGCGGGACCTCGATCTCCTGGCCCACGGTGTAGTCCGAGGTCCAGGCGGTCTCCGCGTTCTCCACCCGCAGCTTCTGGTCGCGGCAGATGAAGTGGAGGTGGTTGTTGCGCAGCATGGCGCCCGGCAGCAGGTGGGCTTCGGTGAGGATCTGGAAGCCGTTGCAGATGCCGAGGACGGGCATGCCCGCCTTCGCCTGCTCGATGATCGACTCCATCACCGGCGAGAAGCGGGAGATGGCGCCGGCCCGCAGGTAGTCGCCGTAGGAGAAGCCGCCGGCCAGGACCACGGCGTCGACCTGCTTGAGGTCCTTGTCGCGGTGCCAGAGCGAGACGGGCTCGGCGCCCGCGAGGCGGGCGGCGCGCAGCGCGTCCTGGTCGTCGAGCGTTCCGGGGAACGTGACGACGCCGATGCGTGCGGTCACGACTCCACCTTCACGGTGAAGTCTTCGATCACGGTGTTGGCAAGGAAGGTTTCGGCCATCTCATGGATGCGGGCGAGGGCGGCCTCGTCGACCGGTCCCTCCACCTCGAGCTCGAAGCGCTTCCCCTGGCGGACGTCGGCGATGCCCTCGAATCCGAGGCGGGGCAGTGCACGCTGCACCGCCTGTCCCTGGGGGTCGAGGATCTCCGGCTTGAGCATGACGTCGACTACGACGCGTGCCACTGGCACTCCCGGTGGTGGTGTTGCGTGGGCGGTTCCCTCAGCGTACCTGCCTCCAAATTCTACGCGGGTAGAAGTCTGAAGGATCCTACAAAGGGCCCACTGGCACCGCTCCGATGAATTCAAGCGGAATATCTTCCGCCGACCGGGACACGCGGAAACAATTGCCTGGGCTTCACAATGCGCCACCCGTCACTGTACAAAGGGAATGCGGAGAAAATACTTCGGCGGGCATCGGCGGCTTCAGTGGCCACCGGCGAACACGGACGATCTCCGACGAGCACGAGACAAGCGCAGCATTGCCCCGCCGGGGAGCCGCAACATCGGCATCTCCGCACGTCAGAGCGGCATGAACGTCGAGACGACACGGCGATCCGCAGGAAAGGACCGATATCCGTGGCTCAGCGTGTGGTGGTCACCCTCTCCGATGACATCGACGGCGGAGAAGCAGCGGAAACAGTCGCGTTCGGACTGGACGGGAAGATGTACGAGATCGACCTGAATCCCGCCAATGCAAAGAAACTGCGCAAGGCGCTCGCGCCCTACCTCGCCGCGGGCCGCAAGCAGAGCGGCCGCACCGCCGGCAGCCCCAGGACGGTGCCCGAGGGTGGCTTCAAACACACCGCGCTCGCCCCGGCGCCGGCCGCGGTCCGCGCCTGGGCGCAGTCCAACAAGATGGACGTGCCCGCCCGGGGGCGCATCCCGAAGCGGGTCTACGAGGCCTTCCGCGCCGCGGGCTGACAGCGCGTCCGACCCCGGATTTGCATCCCACCCCCCATGATCCGCTAGAGTCTGGAGCACGCCGAGGGGCGAGGCCGAAAGGCCCCGGACCTCACGCAGCGTGCGGGTGTAGTTCAGTAGCAGAACAGCCCCCTTCCAGGGGGAAGGCGCAGTGTGCAATCCCTGTCACCCGCTCTGCATCGCGTTACCGAGCACTCCGGTGCATCAGGTAGAGTGGTGCTCGCGCCGCCCGGTGAAAGCCGAGCGGAGGCAATGCGGACGTGGCTCAGTTGGTAGAGCATCACCTTGCCAAGGTGAGGGTCGCGAGTTCGAATCTCGTCGTCCGCTCAGGGAACGAAGGCCCCGGTTCATCAGAACCGGGGCCTTCGTCGTACGCGCTGCGGACCTGTCGCCCGCGCGGTCGATCTGTGGCGACCGCCACAACCGGAGGCCCGGAAAACCGTGTCATCGGCCCCCGGAACATTGGGTATAGTTAGCAGCGCGCTACGGCGCATGCGGACGTGGCTCAGTTGGTAGAGCATCACCTTGCCAAGGTGAGGGTCGCGAGTTCGAATCTCGTCGTCCGCTCCATGAAGAAGCCCCCGGTCGAATCGACCGGGGGCTTTCTCGTTCCCTACCGCGTCTCCTGGCTCCAGGACTTTCCGGTCAGCAGCTCGTACGCCTCCAGGTACTTGGCGCGGGTCCGCTCCACGACCTCCTGCGGGAGGACCGGCGGCGGCTGCTCGCTCGCGCGGTCCCAGCCGGACTCCGGCGACAGCAGCCAGTTCCGCACGATCTGCTTGTCGTACGAGGGCTGGGTGCGGCCCGGCTGCCACTGGTCGGCCGGCCAGAAGCGGGACGAGTCCGGGGTGAGCACCTCGTCGGCGAGGACCAGACGGGCGCCCTCCGGGGTGCTCTCGAAGCCGAACTCGAACTTCGTGTCGGCCAGGACGATCCCGCGCTCGCGGGCGATGTCCCGGGCCCGGGCGTAGACGTCGAGGGTCGTCCGGCGCAGCAGCGCCGCCGTCTCGGCGCCCACCTGACGCGCGACCTCCTCGTACGACACGTTCTCGTCGTGGTCGCCGACGGCGGCCTTGGTCGCCGGGGTGAAGATCGGGGCGGGCAGCTCGGACCCGTCGCTCAGACCCTCCGGGAGAGCGAGGCCGCACACCGTACGGGAGTCGTTGTACTCCAGCAGGCCGGAGCCGGTGAGGTAGCCGCGGGCCACGCACTCGACCGCGACCATGTCCAGCGGCTTGCAGATCAGGGTGCGGCCCGCCCAGTCGGCGGGGGCGCCGGCCGGCAGCTCGGTCGAGATCACGTGGTGCGGGACCAGGTCGGAGAGCTGGTCGAACCACCAGAGCGAGAGCTGGGTCAGCACCCGGCCCTTGTCGGGGATCTCGGTGGGCAGCACCCAGTCGAAGGCCGAGATGCGGTCGCTCGCCACCATCACGAGCTCGCCCGCCTCGTTGCGGTACAGGTCGCGGACCTTGCCCGTGTGGAGATGGGTGAGGCCCGGGACCTGGACGGGCTCGGGCTTTTCTACGAATCCGGACACGGTTCCTCCGCGTAGGTTGATCCAGGAGCGTGTCCGATTCTCTCGCACATCCGGCCGGAGCCGAGCCCCGGGCCCTGTGACGTGCCCCGCCCCGGCCGCCCGCCGCACCCGGTCAGTCCCTTTTGCAGATCCGGTCCAGGAGGTTCGCCGTGGCGCGCTGGACCCGGGTGTCCACATGGCCCGGCCGGTCCAGCGCCGGGGACCAGGCGAAGGTGCCGGCGGCGAACACCCAGGCGCCCGACGGGGCCCGGTAGAGGCTCGTCTCCTGGTGCCGGAGCGCCCCCTCGCTGTCCCGGTAGGGCGAGTGCGCCAGCAGGATGCGGCCCTGGTGCTCGGGCAGGGCGGTGCGCGGGAAGTAGCGGTCCGCCTCGCCCGCGACCAGGCCCGGGATCTCGTCCCCCTCGCCCGCGCCGGTGGCCTCCCAGAGCCAGTGGTCCGCGTTCCGCACGACCAGCGGGTGCGGTTCGGGCACCCGCCCCGCGTACTGGATGCCGAGCAGCTGCTGCTCGGGGCGGTCGACCTCGCGCCACAGCGCCGGGCGGCCGGGGCCGCGGCGCTTGCGGCAGGTGAGCAGCCGGTCCGGGGCCCCGGACGGCGACGGGCCCAGCTCCACCTGCCAGTACATGGTGTTGGCGGAGAGGAAGACCAGCGAGGTGCCCTGGTCCCGGGCGAGTTCGGCGGTGCGGCGCATGGGCGCCGACCAGTACTCGTCGTGGCCCGGGAAGACCAGCCCCCGGTAGCGGCTCGGGTCCACCCGGCCCGCGTGCAGGTCGCGGGTCTCGGCGTACGCGAGGTCGTAGCCGTAGCGCTCGGCCCAGCGGATGAAGTCGTAGGCGTGGCCCACGTGCAGCGGCAGGCCCGCGCCCGCGTACGGGCGGTCGAAGGAGACCGTGACCGCGGCCTCCTCCTCGCCGAGCAGCCGGCCCTCCTCGTCCCAGGCGTGGTAGAGGCTGGCGCCCGTCCGGCCGTCCTCCGGATAGAGGTTGTACGCCTGCCAGGTCACGTCCGGCAGGACCAGCAGCAGGTCCGCCGGATGGCTGTCGCGGACCGTGAACGGGATGTGGGAGCGGTAACCGCCGACGGTGGTGAGGACGGCGACGTAGGCGCCGATCGACCAGTACGACGGGATCTGCAGCCGCCAGGACTGCCACCAGTGGTGGCAGGAGACGGTCCGGTCGGCGGTCAGCGGGGCCGGCTGGACGATCCCGGAGAGCCGCGGACTCGTGGTGATCTTGGCGGCTCCGTCGCCGCCGTAGTGCCCGATCCGGTAGATGTCGACCGAGAACTGCTGCGGCGGGTCCACCGTGATGTGGAAATCGATCGCCTCGCCGGGCGCGACGGCGCCGCTCGACACGAAGCCCTTGATCTGGCCGTGCACGTCGTCCGCGGTCCGGGGCCCGCCGCCGCCCCCGCGGGCCAGGGTCTCGTCGGCGTACCAGGGCACCATCTGACCCGTGTCGTCGAAGTAGTTCTCCGAGCCGCGCAGCCAGGGCAGCGGGCCCTGGCCGAAGGGATCCGACACGGCATGGGCGAGCGCGCCCGATTCCCACCGCCTGATCTGCTCCGCCCCCATGCTGCGCCCTCCCTCGACTCCCCCGGTCGGCTGGTCAGTGCCTCTGGATTAAGCCTCTGTCAGTGCCGGTCTCCAGCACATCACATAACGCACGCACTCCGTCACCGTTCGTCGCGAATTGACGAGAGTGGAAGCAGCCCGTCCGGTGTGGTCCGCGGGCCGGCGCGGGCCGGCCGGGCGGGTGCCTCAGACCAGTCGGACCGGCTTCTCCGGGCGCACTCCGGTCCTGGCCAGCCAGGCGCGCAGCGGCTCGGGGTCGCCGTCCTCGACGAGGGCGAGGACCACGCCGTTCAGATCGGTGCTGCGCTCCCCCGCGACCAGCAGGGCGGGCCCGTCGAGCCAGTCGAGGCCCGGGGCCGCCTCCGCCGTGTCCACGGCGGCGCAGCAGACCATGGCCGCCACGTGGTCGGCGAGCAGGTCCCGGCCGGTGCGGGGCGGCTGGAGCGGGAAGAGCGGCAGCCCTCCGTCGGGCCCCTCGACCTCGGGCACGACCGGCCGCAGCGCCTCCTCACGGGCCGCCTGCGCGGTGAGCGCGGCGGCGAGCACGTCGGCGGCGGGGTTGCCTGCGGGGTCGGGGTCGAGGTCGGGGTCGAGGCCCGGGCCGTGGTCGAGGCCCGGGTCTGCCCCGGGGGGCAGGTCCGCGTCGGTGGCGGCGATCGCGGCGATGTCCGGGGACGGATCGGCCTCGGCGGTCGGGACCGGGGCAAGGACAGTCGCGTCGGTGGCGGCGGTGTCCCGGGCGTCTTGGGCGGCGGTGGCGGCGGTGTCCCGGGCGTCTTGGGCGGCGGTGGCGGCGGTGTCCCGGGCTTCCCGGTCGTCGCCGACGGCGGTGTCCCGGGCGTCTTGGTCGTCGCCGACGGCGGTGTCCCCGGCTTCCCGGTCGTCGTCGCCGACGGCGGTGGTACGGGTGGCCCGGCCGTCGTCGACCGCGGCTCCGGGCGCCGCGGCGGCCGCGTCCCCGGTGGAGGGCTGCGGGGCCGTGAGGCGGGCCATGACGCGGGACAGGGTGGGGCCGTCGGCGGCCGTGCACGGAGCCGGGTGCTCGGGGCCGTGGGGCCCGGCCGGCGGGCAGGCCGGGCCGAGGCGGTCGAGGACCTGGTGGAGGCGGGCCGCGTCGGCGCGCCATTTGCGGTCGACGACCTCCTCCGGATACTCGCTCCACTCGACCGGGGCCCAGTCCGGGCCCGGCTCGGCCGGGCCGCCGTGGAAGAGGCGGGCGGCGAGCAGCGAGGTGGCCGCGTCGACCGCGCCCGGCTCCTCCAGGAGGTCGCAGGCGGGGCGCTCGCCGAGCCGGGAGGTGTAGCCCTCGGCCAGGCGGTCGCGGCGGGAGAGTTCGGTGAGGGCGGAGACCACGCCCGCGTCCAGACGGGCGGGCCAGCGGCCCATCCGCCAGGCGGGCAGGGCGACCCGGGTCAGCAGCCGGTCCCAGCCCGCGTAGGCGAGGCCGACCTGCTCCTGGGCGACGATGCGCACCCCGTAGTCCACGGCCTGCGCGCGCTCGGAGCCGGCCGCGGCCACGCCCCGCTCCATCTCCGCGGCGTGCGTCCGGCAGCCCACGAGCATGATCCGGGCCAGTCGGCCGACGCCGGCCGCGCCGAGCTTGCGGACCGGGTCGAGGCCGGGGCGCCGGGGCACGGCGACCGCCGCGTCCAGGCCCCGTACGAACCGGCGGGCCGCGGCTATGTCGGGGTGGGCCGCCGGGCCCGTACCGGCGACGACGGGGGCCAGGACCGCGCGGAGCTCGCCGACGCGCATCCACCACAGGAAGGGCGAGCCGATGACGAGGACGGGCGCGTCGCCGCCGCGGTGCCGGCCGTGCGCCGGGTGGGAGCGGTCCTCCAGCCAGCTGTCGCAGTCCGGGGTCAGGGCTATCGCGGAGGGCGCGGGGACCCCGAGGCGGTCGGCGAGGTCGCGGACCATCCGGTAGAGGTCGGGGGCGGAGGTCTCGGCGAGCTCCACCGTCGGCGTCACGGCCGGGCGGGCCCGCGCGACGACCAGGGCGACGGCGGTCGCGGCGAGGAGCACGACCACGGCGAGGACGGTGGCCACCCAGCGGGCGGTGTCCCAGCCGGGGCCCGTGAAGTGGTCGGTGACGCCGCCCGCGTAGAGGACGACGGCGACGGCCGCGGGGAGCACGGCGGCCCCCAGAGCCCTGCCGCGGACGCGGAGCACGGCCAGGGCGCGGGCCCGCGCGGCGCGCGCGCCGAGTTCGTCGCCGATGACCGATCCGGTACCGGACACGCCGTCCATCACCCCCTCCTGCCCTTGTCGGGACTACCCGTGGCGGTGTTGCTCACTCCCCCACTGTGGCATCCGCCACCGACATCGCAATGCCGGTGGGCCAAGTGCCGGAACACCGTCGGAACGCCTTCGCCGCACCCTAGTTGGGGCGTCGGCGGGCGTCATCCACACAGGCGATTCGTCACTCGATGGAATGGCTTTGGCTAAAGGTGATGACGACAACGCGGCCGTGCTGTTCACTGCACGGCCGCGCTTCGTGTCGCTCGAAACGGCGTGAATCCGCTTCTTTCCGGTTCTTTCCGGTCCGCTCAGGCTCCGGAGGCCTTGAGCGCGATGTCCGTACGGTGCTGCGAACCGTCAAGGCGGATGCGGCCGACTGCCGCGTACGCCCGCTCACGGGCCTGCGCCAGGTCCGTACCGGTGGCGGTCACCGAAAGGACGCGGCCGCCGGCGCTGACGACGGCGTCGCCGTCCCGCTTGGTGCCGGCGTGCAGCACGTACGCCTCCGGGGCGTCCGTCGCCGCCACCTCGGCCAGGCCCTCGATCGGGTCGCCGGTGCGCGGGGTGCCCGGGTAGTTGTGCGAGGCCACGACCACGGTCACGGCGGCGTCGTCGCGCCAGGCGAGCGGCGACTGGTCGTCCAGGGTGCCGTTGGCGGCGTTCAGCAGCACGCCCGCCAGCGGGGTCCGGAGGCGGGCCAGCACGACCTGGGTCTCCGGGTCGCCGAAGCGCGCGTTGAACTCGATGACCCGCACGCCGCGGCTGGTGATCGCCAGGCCCGCGTACAGCAGGCCGGAGAACGGGGTGCCGCGACGGCGCAGCTCGTCGACGGTCGGCTGCAGGACCGTGGCCAGGACCTCGTCGACCAGCTTGGGGTCGGCCCACGGGAGCGGCGAGTAGGCACCCATGCCGCCGGTGTTCGGGCCCTCGTCGCCGTCGAGCGCGCGCTTGAAGTCCTGCGCGGGCTGGAGCGGGAGGACGGTGGTGCCGTCGGTGATGGCGAAGAGGGAGACCTCGGGGCCGTCCAGGAACTCCTCGATCACGACGCGGTCGCAGGCGAGCGCGTGCGCCCGGGCCTGCTCCAGGTCCTCGGTGACCACGACGCCCTTGCCGGCGGCGAGGCCGTCGTCCTTCACGACGTACGGAGCGCCGAAGGCGTCCAGCGCCTCGTCGATCTCCTCGGGGGTGGTGCAGACGTAGCTGCGGGCGGTCGGGACGCCGGCCCCGGCCATGACGTCCTTGGCGAACGCCTTGGAGCCCTCCAGCTGCGCCGCCTCCCGGGACGGGCCGAAGACGGGGATGCCGGCGGCGCGGACGGCGTCGGCGACCCCCTCGACGAGCGGGGCCTCCGGGCCGACGACGACCAGTTCGGCACCGAGCTCGGTGGCCAGGCGGGCGACGGCGTCGCCGTCGAGCTGGTCGACGGGGTGCAGCTCGGCGACCTCGGCGATTCCGGCGTTGCCGGGCGCGCAGTGCAGAGCGGTGACGTCGGGATCGAGGGAGAGGGAGCGGCACAGGGCGTGTTCGCGGGCGCCGCCGCCGATGACGAGGACCTTCACGTCAGCCAGGGTAGCCCGCGGGGCAGCGTGCCCTTTGTGCGGGCCACCGAGCGAGACGCCGCTACTCGTTGGTGTATTCCTCCAGGACCGTGGCGCCGAGCTCGCGGACGATCAGCTCGTGGCCCGAGAGCGCCGAGTCCACGAGGTCCGGGTCGTCCTCCTCCGGCACGTCGTCCTCGGGCGCGACGGGCGGCGGGGCCTGGGGGGTGTGGACGGGGGCGGGCTCCTGCCGGGCGGGCGACGGGGCCTGTACGGGAGCGGGGGCCGGGGCCGCGGAGTGCTGGGCGGGCGGCGCGGCCTGGACGGGAGCGGGGGCGGGCGCCGAGGGGGCGCCGCCGAAACCGCCACCGCCTCCGCCTCCGCCGAAGCCGCCGCCACCGAAGCCGCCGGCGGGCGATCCCCCGCCGGAGAAGCCGCCACCGGAGAAGCCACCGCCTGTGGGCGGCTGGGCGGCGCCGCCGGACGGGTCGATGATCGCCTCGATGCGCCAGTTCACGTTGAACTGCTCGGAGAGGGCGGCCTTCAGGACGTCCTCACTGCCGCTGCTCGCGAAGTTGTCGCGGGCGCCCGCGTTGAGGAAGCCGAGCTGGAGGGTGGTGCCGTCGAAGCCCGCGACCTGGGCGTTCTGCGAGAGCAGGATCCAGGTGAAGCGGCGCCGGTTCTTGACGGCCTCCAGGATCTGCGGCCACATGGCGCGCACCTGGGCGGCGCCCGCGGCCATGCTGCCGCCGGCCGCCGGGGCGGCGGACTGGGCGGCGGCCTGCGGGGCGGGGGCCTGGGCCTGCGGGACGGGCGCGGCCGCGGGCGTGGCGGCTCCCGGCCAGGCGCCGGGCGCACCACCGCCGGGCTTGGCGGCCCCGGGCCACGCACCGGGACGCGGCGCCTCGGCGGCCGCGGGGGCCGCGGGGGCCTGCTGGAACGGGGCGGGCTCGGGCTGGGCGGGCGGCGCGGCCTGGAAGGGGGCGGTGGGAGCGGGGGGCGCGGCAGGGGCGGCGGGGACCGGGGCGGGCGGCGGGACATGTGCCTCGGCCGTCGGCACGTACCCCATCTGCGGGGCCGGCGAGCTCGTCGTGAACACCGCCGCGGGCGGGGCCGCGGCGGCGCCGCGCTCCAGCCGGTCGAGCCGCGCCTGCATCGAGCGCTCGTCGTCGAAGGCGGCGGGCAGCAGCACGCGCGCGCAGATCAGCTCCAGCTGGAGCCGCGGCGAGGTGGCGCCGCGCATCTCGGTCAGACCGGCGTTGACCAGGTCGGCGGCGCGGCTGAGCTCGGCGGCGCCGAAGACGGAGGCCTGCGCCTGCATGCGCTCGATGACGTCGACCGGCGCGTCGACGAGCCCCTTCTCCGCGGCGTCCGGCACGGCGGCGAGGATCACGAGGTCGCGCAGCCGCTCCAGGAGGTCGGCGACGAACCGCCGGGGGTCGTTGCCCCCCTCGATGACCCGGTCGACGACCTCGAAGGCGGCGGCACCGTCACCGGCGGCGAAGGCGTCGACCACCGAGTCGAGCAGGGACCCGTCCGTGTAGCCGAGCAGGGAGGTCGCCATCGCGTACGTCACACCGGCGTCGGTGGCGCCGGCGAGCAGCTGGTCCATCACCGACATCGAGTCACGCACCGAACCGGCGCCGGCCCGGACGACGAGCGGCAGCACGCCGTCCTCGACGGGGATGCCCTCGCGGCCGCAGACCTCGCCCAGGTACTCCCGCAGGGTGCCGGGCGGCACCAGACGGAAGGGGTAGTGGTGCGTACGCGACCGGATGGTGCCGATGACCTTCTCGGGCTCGGTGGTCGCGAAGATGAACTTGAGGTGCTCCGGCGGCTCCTCGACCACCTTCAGCAGGGCGTTGAAGCCCGCCGAGGTGACCATGTGCGCCTCGTCGATGATGTAGATCTTGTACCGGCTGGAGGCGGGCCCGAAGAAGGCCTTCTCCCGCAGGTCACGGGCGTCGTCCACACCACCGTGCGAAGCCGCGTCGATCTCGATGACGTCGATGGAGCCCGGCCCGTTGCGCGCCAGGTCCTGGCAGGACTGGCACTCCCCGCACGGGGTGGGGGTGGGACCCTTCTCACAGTTCAGACAGCGCGCCAGGATCCGCGCGCTGGTCGTCTTGCCGCATCCACGGGGCCCGCTGAACAGGTACGCGTGATTGACCCGGTTGTTCCGCAGCGCCTGCTGCAGCGGGTCGGTGACATGCTCCTGCCCGATGACCTCGGCGAAGGACTCGGGGCGGTAGCGGCGGTACAGCGCGAGAGACGACACGTATACGAGGTTATAGGCGCCCACCGACAACCCGGGCATGGCGGCCCGGGAACGCAAGCGCCCCCCACGCACCCGCCAGAGCCGACCTACCCTTGCTGCCTTCCGGCCCTGGGGGAGTTCAGTCAGATAGCGCCACGTGAGGGGCTCCGCCCAGAGTACCCGATCCGGACCCCTCCCCCGCCACCCCCGTCGACCTGCGTCCTTCGCCGACCCCCGCCCCGGAATCGTGTGCGCGAGCACCCCCTCCGGTCATGTAATGTTCTCCCCGGAGGATTCGCCTAGTGGCCTAGGGCGCACGCTTGGAAAGCGTGTTGGGGGCAACCCCTCACGAGTTCGAATCTCGTATCCTCCGCCAGTGCCTCACCGGGCACGATGTCGCAGGGCCCCACCGTTCGCGGTGGGGCCCTTCGACGTTTCCCGGAGGGCTCAGCCCAGCCGGGTGTCGATGGTCGCCGCGTTGTTCCCCGGCCTCGGGTCGGGTGTGGTGCTGGTGGCCTCGGCAGAGTTGGTGATCTGCGGCAGGTACGTCAGCAGCGCCTTCACCTCGATCGTGACGGTCACGTCGCCGCCCCTGGACAGCGTGCCGAAGGAACACGTCACGGTGTCCGTGGAACCCGGCGGCGGCTTGTCACAGGTTCCCGTGGACGGGGTGGCGCTGACGAACCGGCCGCTGGCCGGCAGGCGGTCGGTGAGGACCACGCCCTCCGCCGCGGTCGGACCGTGGTTGTGGACCCGGACCGTGTACGTGAGGGTCGCCCCGTCCGCCACCGGCTCGGGGCTCGCGGAGACCGACGTCGAGAGATCGGCGCTCGGCCGGAAGACCGCGACGGTGTGGGCGGCGCCGGCGGCGATCGACGTCACGCCGTCGAGGAGCCGGGCGCACGGCGCCTTCTGGCCGAGGGCGCAGACCCGGACGGGCGTGACGGCGTTGGTGCCCGACGTGCCGTCCCCGAGCTGGCCGACGACGTTGGAGCCCCAGGCGCGGACCGTGCCGTCGGAGCGCAGCGCCACGCTGTGGAAACCGGTGGTGCTCGCCGCGACGGCGGTCACCCCGCTCAGACGCGTGGCACAACTGCCGGGCGCGCAGACCTGGACCGGAACCTTCCTGTTCGTGGTCGTGCCGTCGCCGAGCTGGCCGGAGCTGTTGCCGCCCCAGGCCACGGCGGTGCCGTCGGTGCGCGCCGCCAGGCCGTGGAACGCGCCCGCGGCCACCGACCCGACGCCGGTCAGGAACGAGGTGCAGGGCGCTGTCTGCCCGACGGCGCAGACCTGGACCGGGCTGGGGGTCCGGATGCCCGTGCCGTCGCCGAGCGCGTCACCGGCCCCCCAGCTGTGGACGGTGCCGTCGCCGTGGCCGGCCAGGCTGAAGAACTCCCCCGCGGCCGCGCTCACCACGTCGGACAGGCCGAGCACCTGTACCGGGGTGGTGCGGGTGGTGAGGGTGCCGTCCCCGAGCTGGCCGTTGCCGTTGTAGCCCCAGGAGACCAGGGTGCCGTCCGCCCGGGTCGCCAGGGTGTGCTGGTAGCCGGACGAGAGGCTGGTGACGTTGCTGAGGAAGGACGTGCACGGCGCCGCCTTGTACAGGGCGCAGACCCGGACCGGCGTGGGCCGGTCGGTGGTCGTGCCGTCGCCGAGCCTGCCCACGGCGTTGCTGCCCCAGGACACGACGGTCCCGTCGGCGAGCAGCGCGGAGCTGTGCAGGTCACCCGCCGCCACGGACACCGCGCCGGTCAGGAACGACCCGCACGGCGCGGTCCCGCCCACCGCGCACACCCGGACCGGCGTCGACCGGTCCGTGGTCGTGCCGTCGCCGAGCTGGCCGTCCGCGTTCTTCCCCCAGCCGACGACCGAACCGTCCGCCAGCAGGGCGACGCTGTGCCCGTCACCGGTCGCCACCTTCACGACCTCGTCCAGCGGCTCGGTGCACGGCGCCGTCTCACAGACCCGCCCGGGGACGGCGCCCTTCCCGGCCGTCGTACCGTCGCCGAGCTCACCCGAGACGTTGGACCCCCAGGCGAGGGCGGTGCCCGGCGATGCCTGCCGGATGTCCCGCGCGCCCCGCGCCCCCTGCTCCCCCGCGTCGTCGGCGTAGGCGGGGGACGCGACGGACAGGGCCGACAGGGCCGACAGCGCGGACAGGGCCGGCAGCCCGAAGGCGGGCACCGCCAGGGCGGTGACCAAGGCGGTGACCAGGGCGGCCACCGCGGCGGGTGGTCTTCGCAGGGCCGGTAGCCGGCGGGTGCCGGGCCGGGGGTCCAGGGCGGGCATACGCGCTCCTCTCACGCGAGCGGGCCGGACCGCCCGCAGGGTCGCCGACACCTCCAGCCGACGCGCTCACCATGCGGCCGCCCCCGACCGCCCACGCGTCAGCGACACCTCGCCTTCACCCGTTCAGTGCGGGGGCCGGGGCCGGGTGGGGGGAGGGAGGGAGAACCAGGAGCGGGCGGGAGCAGGCGGGAGAGGGAGGGAGAGATGGGAGGAGCGGGAGCAGCAGGAGGGGCGGGAGGAGCAAGAGGAGCAGAAGGGACAGCAGGAGGAGCAGAAGGGACAGCAAGAGGAGCAGAAGGGACAGCAAGAGCGGTTACAGGCCGCGCTGGAACTCGTGGGCCTCGTGGGTCGAGAGGTAGCCGAGCGCGTCGTTGACGCGGCGCATGTACGGATGTTCCGCCGGATCCAGGAACTCACCCTGGCCGGGCGTACGGACGCCGAGATCGAGGCCGCGCTGACGTCGGAGACGGACCACGCGTACGGGCTGCCGGCTGCCGCGCTGAAGGCGTGAGTATCGCTTGAAGGGGGGCCGGCCGGACGGGCCGGCCCCCCCGGTCAGTCGAAGTTGTCGCTGGCCAGGCGGAGCGCGAGTCCCTGGAGGATCGTCTCGGTGCCGGGCTCCGCGCCCGCCTCGTCATGGGCGTCGGCCACCGCGTCGAAGGCGAGGATGAAGCCGTTGACGAGCGCGCTCAGCGGCTCGGAGAGCTGCGCGAGGACGGCGAGCCCGGCCTCCTCGGCGGTCGCCCCCTCCGGCACCGAGAACTCCCGTGGGATCACCTCGCCGAGCAGGTCCGAGACGAGGCTCTCGTCCACTCCTCCGCGCAGCGCCGTCAGAGCGGCGATGGCCTTGAGCTTGATCTCGTTCTCCTTCACGTTCCGAGCCTAGGAGCCCGCCCGCGCCGAAATGGTGCGACACGAGATCGCCGGCTCTGCGACCCTGCGAGCCTGCGCTCCGGAGATGACGACCGAGACCGGGGGATCGATGACGTTCGTACTCAAGGGACCCGTACTGGAAGGCGAACTCGTGCGCCTCGAACCGCTGGGCCACCGCCACGCGGCGGACCTCGCGGTGGCGGTGGACGAGGACCGCGGCTCGTACGCGTACACGTGGGTGCCCGCGGCCGCCGAGGTCGGCGCGTACATCGACACCCAGCTCGGGCGGGTCGCCGCCGGGACGCTCGCGCCGTACGCGCAGGTGCGCAAGGACACCGGGCGGGCCGTCGGCGTCACGTCCTTCTGGGACCCGAGGCTGCGGGAGTCGGGGGACGCGCTCCAGGCGATCGAGGTCGGGTTCACCTGGCTCGCGGCGTCGGCCCAGGGCACCGGCGTGAACACCGAGGCCAAGTACCTGCTCTTCCGGCACGCCTTCGAACACTGGAAGGTGTCCCGCCTCGACCTCAAGACCGACGCCCGCAACGCCCGTTCCCGCGCCGCCATCGCCAAGACCGGTGCCCACTTCGAGGGCGTCCTCCGCAACTGGTCCCGGTCCTGGGCGCCGGGCGAGGAGGGGAAGCTGCGCGATTCGGCGATCTTCTCCGTCACGGATGCGGAATGGCCCGCGTGCAGGGAGCGGATGCTGGGGCGGCTGGCGGGGCGGGTGGCCCGGCGGAGTTCCGGGGGTGTCGGGAGCAGTGCGTGACCACCGCGTAGGGCTCGGCGAGCCGCCGTAAGGCGCCGTGAAGCGGTGTTGTCAGTGGGGGCCTGGATGATGAGCGGCGTCGAGGAATTCGACGAGCACGAGAACGTGCACGAGAAACGGGGACCCGCTCGCATGGCCGAGGTACTGCTCTTCCACCACGCACACGGACTCACCCCTGGCGTCCTCGCCTTCGCCGAGGAGCTGCGGGGCTGCGGGCACACGGTGCACGTGCCCGACCTCTACGAGGGCCGGATGTTCGACACCCTGGAGGCCGGTGCCGGTTACGCGCAGGAGGTCGGCTTCGGCACGATCGTCGAGCGGGGCGTCCGCGCGGCCGAGTCCCTCCCCGGGCGGATCGTCTACGCCGGCTTCTCCCTCGGCGTCCTCCCCGCCCAGAAGCTGGCCCAGACCCGTGAGGGCGCGGCGGGCGTGCTGCTCTTCGAGGCGTGCGTGCCGGTGGAGGAGTTCGGCGGGGGATGGCCCGCGGGGGTGCCGGTCCAGGTCCACGGGATGGACGCCGACCCGTTCTTCGCGGGCGAGGGGGACGTGGAGGCGGCGCGGGCGCTGGTCGCGGGGGCGGGTGCGGGGCGCGGGGAGCTGTTCCTCTACCCGGGGGACCGACACCTGTTCGCGGACCCGGGACTCGCGGGGTACGACGCGGAGGCGGCGGGCTTGCTGACGGCGCGGGTGCGGGGGTTCCTGGACGGGCTCGCGGACTGAGCGGGCGGTGGGGGTGCGGTTGTTGACGATCCGGTCGTCGATTCACCAGATGGTAGGAAGGAAACGATCCACCATTTCACTACGCTGAGCAACAACCTCAATACTCAGGGCCACAAGATCCCTTGGTGCTCTGAGTGGAGGCGTTGTGCGGAAGTGGGTGTCGGTGGCGGTGGCCGCCGGGCTGTTCGTCGGGGGAATCGGTGCAGCGGTGGCGGACTCGTGGCAGGAGATCAAGCCTCGGTCCACGGACGGTTCCAAGTTCCGCGACGCGAAGTACCTCTGGGAGCCAAAGAGCAGCAATCATGGAGGCTTCCACTTCAAGGGCGACCTCGTCGACACCTTCCCCAACGACGGACACAACGTGTACGTGCAGGCGAAGGTCCAGGGGTACGGCTGGAACCGTTTCAACGGCGTCCAGCGCAAGACCGTCCACCTGGACCAGGTGGTGTACGACGGTGCGGCCCTGTACTCCACGGATGCCGCGATTCGCGTGTGCCGTGATCGCGGCTCGTTGCGGCCGGACAACTGCTCCCCCGAGCTCTCCTACCACCGGAAGAACTGACGGCGAGGAGCGCACATCACCATGAACGCCGTTCTCCGCGCCGAGAGCGTAGACCTCTCCTACGGGGCCCACCGGGCAGTCAGCGGCGCCGATTTCACGCTGCGGCGCGGAGAAATCGCCGCCGTCATGGGGAGCAGTGGATCCGGCAAGTCCTCACTGCTCTACTGCCTGGCCGGGGTTCTGGCACCCACCGGCGGGCGCGTCGTCTTCGACGGCGTCGACCTCGCGTCCCTCGACGACGACGAGCTGAGCACGCTGCGCCGCGAACGGTTCGGGTTCGTCTTCCAGTACGGCGAGCTCCTGCCCGAGCTGACCGTCGAGGAGAACGCGGCGCTCCCGCTCCGTCTCGCCGGGCAGCGCAAGGCACCCGCCCACGCGGCGGCCGGGGAGGTGCTGGGGCGGCTCGGGATGACCGAGCTGCTCCAGCGCAGGACCTCCCAGCTGTCCGGCGGGCAGAGCCAGCGGGTCGCCGTGGCACGGGCGTTGGTGCACCGGCCGGCCGTCGTGTTCGCGGACGAGCCGACCGGCGCCCTCGACAGCGCCAACGCCACCGCCGTACTGGAGGAGTTCCTGCGGCTGGCCCGTGACCAGGACACGGCGGTCGTCATCGTCACGCACGACGAGAGCGTGGCCGCACATGCCGACGTCCGGTACACGATGTCCGACGGAGTCCTGAAGTGAACTGCTTCCTGTTCGGACTGCGGCTGCTGTGGCGCGGCGGGCGCCGGGGGCGGGCCCGCTTCCTGCTGATGACGGGCGGCTGCGCGCTGGGGGTGGCGTGTCTGGCCGCCGTTCTGACCATTCCGGCGATCATCGGTGCGCACGAGGCCCGGTCCAGCGCCCGGAACCCTCGCCCGGCCATGGAGGACACGTCCTCGACGCGCTCCGCCACCATCGCGTACGCGATGCGCCGGGACGCGTACGGATCCGAGCCGTTCTACCGGGTGTTCGTGGCCCGCATGCGGCCTGGTGCCACTCCGCTGCCGCCCGGAGTGGATCGGCTTCCCTCAACCGGCGAAGTGCTCGTCTCTCCGCGGCTGCGGGAGATTCTCGCCGAGGAGCCGGGCATCGCCGGGCTCCTGCCCGGGAAGGTGATCGGAGTCATCGGGCCGCAGGGGTTGGCGGGGCAGGACGACCTCTACGCGTACGTGGGACGGACGCACCAGCAGCTTCCGTCGGACGCTTCCGGACTCCAGTCGTTCGGTTCCTCGTTCGATCCGTATCCCGCCGTGGATGAGTCCACGCTCGACATCCTGCGTTTCACCCTCTCCTGCGTCGTCCTGCTCCCGCTCGCCGTGTTCCTGTCCGTCTGTGCCCAGCTCTCCGCTGAGTCGCGGGCGCGCAGGCTGGCCGCGC
This sequence comes from Streptomyces showdoensis, assembly GCF_039535475.1. NCBI lineage: Bacteria > Bacillati > Actinomycetota > Actinomycetes > Kitasatosporales > Streptomycetaceae > Streptomyces > Streptomyces showdoensis. The sequence continues at coordinate 1,487,121 of NZ_BAAAXG010000026.1, forward strand.
TGCGACTGGTCGGGCTGAGCGTGAAGGACACCCTGCGGGTCAACGCCGGGGAAACGGTGGCCGCCGCATTCCTCGGTGCGGTGTTCGGGGTGGTCGGATATCTCGGCTTCAACGAGGTCATGGCGCGGATCGGTCTGCCCGGCCTGCACTGGTACCCGGCCGACGGGCGGCCGGGTACCGCCACTCTCGCCGTGTGCCTGGTCTTCTGCCCCGCGCTCGCCTGGTTCATCGGCCGGCAGTCCTCCCGCGAGGCGGCGCTCACCCCGTTGAACGTCCGCCGGACCGCGCAGCGCAAGCCGCCGAGGCAGTACGGGACGCTGCTGCTGGTGCCGGGACTCGGCGTCATCGGCGGATACTCCGCTTTGAGCGTCCTCGGGCGGGACCCGTCCGGGGGCAGCGCGAGCGCCGTGCTCATCCCCGGGGCGGTGCTCCTGACCGGTGCGGGGCTGGTGTTCGGGCTCGCGCCTGTCACCACCTGGCTGGCCCGGCGGCTGGCCGGCCGCGTGCGGTCGCTGCCGCTCACCCTCGCGATGCGCCGGGCCGAGGTCGAGCCCGGTAGCGCACTGCGCGTCGTGACCGGGCTCGTCCTGCTCGTGTACGCGGCGTCGTTGACGCAGGGCGTACTCGTCGAGCTGGACCAGGTGAGCCGACGTACCGCGCCCGTCCAGGAGTACGCCCTGTCCGTGACCGCCCTCGACGCCCAGCAGCGAGCCCGTCTCGGTTCGGCGGAAGGGATCGCAGGGCAGGCACTCACCACCGACTCGTGGGTCCGCTCCCTCGACGAGGACACCCCACGGATCACTGCGGCCGTCGCGACCTGTGCACAACTCGCCTCCTTCACGAAGTCGTCCAGCGGCTGCGTCGATGGGAAGGTTCTCCGTGTCGACGAGCCGGAGACTCTGCGGAACGAGGACAGCCAGCCCGGCCGCGGCTTCCCCTTCCTCCTCGACGACGGAAGGAAGATCAGGATCGTCGTACCGCAGGAGAGGGTGACGGTGGCTGCCTGGCAGCCGTCGGCGTTCTCTGGCATCGACGTCCTCATCCCGCCGTCCCTCCTCCCTCCGGGCACCGTCCCGGTCGACGGCACCCTCAGTCTCGTCACCGCCTCCGACCCCACCACCGTCCGCACCACCCTGGACGCCATCGGCGCCATCGCGCCCACCGCCGAGGTCGAGCCCGTCGGCATCGTCGTCAGCTCGCTGCACCAGCTCACCGTCATCCGCAGCCTCCTGGCCGCCGGCATGGTGCTCGGACTCGTCGTCGGGGTCGCAGCGTTCGTCGTCTCGGTGGCCGACCGGGCGATGGAGCGGCGCGGGCAGGTCGCCGCGCTCGCCCTGCTGGGGGCGCGGGGCGGGACGCTGCGGCTCGCGCAGTGCGCGCAGGTCGTGCTGCCGCTCGGGGTGGGGCTCACGGCGGCCGTGGTCACCGGGTGGCTGGCCGAGTCCAGCTACCTGATCACCGGCGGCGGCGCCGTCCACTGGGACTGGGCCGGACTGCCGTTGCTGATCGTGTCGGCGCTGGGGGTGCTGGTGGTCGGCGGGCTGGCCTCGCTGCCGCTCGTACGGCGGCACGTCGATCCCGAGCACATTCGCCGGGACTGAGGCCGGGGCCTGGGGCCCGACCAGTCCGGAAGCCGGGGCCTGAGGCAGGGGCCTGAGGCAGGGGCCTGAGGCCCGGGCCGGAAGCCGGGGCCTGAGGAAGAAGCCTGAGGCCCGGGCCGGAAGCCGGGCCTGAGGAAGAAGCCTGAGGCCCGGGCCGGAAGCCGGGCCTGAGGAAGAGGCCTGTGGCATGGGCCCGACCGGGCCAGAAGCTGGGGTCCGGGAATGGGCCCGGCCACGGGCGAAGGCCGCCGGAGGCAGTGCACCGGCCGGAATCCGAAAAAACTTGGGGCCCCGCCGATGAGTTCTCGGCGGGGCCCCGGTCTCTACTCTCGGTACCCCCGGTGACACCCCGACAGCCGCCGGGGCGCCCGGTTCAGCACACCGACCCGCGCAGAGAAGAGGCCGTCCCATGTCCGCCACTCCCCCCGTCAAGGGCCCCGCCAGCTACTTCCCCTCCATCGAGAAGAAGTACGGGCGTCCCGTCTCCGATTGGCTCGGGCTCATCGAGAGCTCCCCGCTCGTCAAGCACATGGAGCTCGTCGCCTGGCTCAAGTCCGAGCACGGGCTCGGTCACGGCCACGCCAACGCCCTCGTCGCCCACGCGCTCGCCGGCGGCAAGTAGGGCCTGCCGGGCCGTGCGCCGCGTGACCCGGCCCGTCAGGGCCAGGGTCGCGGCCGCCGCGGTCAGGCCGGCGGCCAGGGCGGACCACCACAGGGCCGGGCCGCCGAGGCCCGTGTACACGGTGACGCCCAGGGTCAGCGCCCCGAAACGGGCAACCCCCCAGGTCCAGCTGAAGGCCCCCTGATAGCGGCCGCGGGCGTGCGCCGGGGCCAGGTTCGCGATGACGGCCGCCGCGATGCCCGCGACGACGACCTCGCCCAGCGACCAGACCACGACCGAGACGGCGAAGCCCACGATGCCGTCGGCGACCCCCGTCAGCGCCACGCCCGCCGCGATCAGGACGCTGCCCACGGCCTGTACCCGCAGCTGCGGCAACCGGGCCAGCCGAGCGGTCGCGAAGGGCTGGAGGGCGACGACCAGCACCGCGTTCACGGCCGCCATCGCCCCGTACACCGCGGGCGAGAGGCCGCTGTCGTGGATGGCGAGCGGCAGGGCCACCTCGGTCAGGGAGTAGACGAACAACTGGACGCCGAAGAGGGGCAGCAGGAGCAGCGTGAGCCGGTCGCGCAGCACCACCCCGTAGCCGAGGCCGTCCTTCTCCGGGCGCGGGCCGCGCGCCGGCTCGCTCAGGCGGACGGCGACGACGACCGCGTACACCAGCATCGTCCCGGCGTCGACCGCGAACAGCAGCCAGTAGCCCTGCGCGGCGAGGACGCCGCCGAGCACGCCCGCCACGGCCGTGCCGATGTTCACGCCCCAGCCGAAGAGCGCGTACGCCCGCTGCCGGCGCTCCGCGTCGACGGCGTCCGCCATCAGCGCGAACGCGGCGGGGGCGACGAGCGTGCCCGTCGCGCTGATCAGCAGCGCCGCCGCGGCCATCGTCCACACCCCCGGCGCCACGAACAGCGCGCCCTGGGCCGCCGCCGCGCCCAGCAGGCCCACGAGCATCGTGGGACGGCGGCCGACCCGGTCGGCGAGGACGCCGCCGACCGCCGGGCCGAGCAGGTTGCCGGCGCCGAGTGCGCCGAGCACGTACGACGCCTCCGTACCGGTCACTCCGCGCGAGGCGAGGAAGAAGACCAGGAAGGGCGTGACCATGTAGCCGAGGCGGTTGACGACCGTGCCGCCGAAGAGCGTCCAGACCACCGGCGGCAGGTTCTTGAAGGGGGCGAAGGGCGCGGCAGGCGCGAGGGGCGCGGCGGGCGCGGAGCGCGCGACGGGTGACGGGGAAGAGTGCGGGGGCGGGGTGGGCTTCGCTGGTGTGGTGGGCATGAGGGGGAGATTGCTCCCCCTCCCCTCCGGCCTCCAATGATTAAGCTCAGACCGAATCCACATCCGACCTTGGGGGTACGCGTGGAGTCCGGACTCAGCTTCTCCGCCGCCGATCTCGCCCAGACCCGCTTCGCCGTCTCCCCCATGTGGGAGGTCGTCACCAGCTTCCGTCTCCTCCGCGACGCCTCCGAACCGCCGCTCCACCGCCGTTGGGCCGCCCAGGTCCGGCCCCGGATCGTCCGTGCCGGGCTCGACCGCGGCCGGCTCGCCGCGCTCGTCCCCGCCCGCGGCTACCTCGCCGACTTCCTCAACCCCACCCCCACCGGGCCCTTCCCCACCCTGGAAGCCGAACTCGACGCCATCCTGCGGACCCCGCCCGAGCAGATCGCCCGCGATCTGGGCCTCCTCGGCGGCCGGGACGCGGACGACGCGGGCACGCGCGTCGCCGGCCCGGGAGCAGGGGCAGGAACAGGAGCAGGAGCAGGAGCAGGAGCAGGCAGGCGCACGGGTGCCGCCCTCTCGGGCGAAGCGGGCACGGACGCCCACACCGCTCTCGACCTCGAACGGCTCACCGCCGAGATCCGGACCTACTGGGAGCTCGCCCTCGCCCCCTACTGGGCCCGCATCCGCAGCCTCCTGGAAGCCGACGTCTTCCATCGCGCCCGCCAGGTCGCCGAGCACGGCTCCGCGCGCGTGCTCAGTGAACTGCACGAGACCGTACGGTGGGACGACGGCACCCTGCGGCTCGTCCGGCGTGCCTGCGCGCTCACCCGCGACCAGGCAGGTTCCGGGCTGCTGCTGATCCCCTCGGCCTTCGCCTGGCCGCGGGTCCTCACCCGCTCCGTCGCCCCCGACCCGCCCCAACTCGCCTATCCCGCGCGAGGGATCGGCAACCTGTGGGAGCCCCGCACCGCCGGCACCGCGACCGAGGCCGTCGCCGCCGTCCTCGGACGCTCCCGCACCCTGCTCCTCGCCGAGCTCGACACCCCCGCCTCGACCACCCAACTCGCCGCCTCCTCGGGGCTGTCGGCGGCCGGTGTCTCCCAGCACCTCATCGCCCTCAAGAACGCCGGCCTGGTCACCGCCCACCGCAGCGGCCGGTCCGTCCTCTACGCCCGCACCGCCGTCGCCGACAGCCTGCTCTGCCCTACGGAGGAACCCGTATGACCACCGCCGTGACCGCCCCCGCCACGCCGCCCTCCTCCGAGTGGACCGAGCACGTCCTCATACGGGACGGAGTACGGCTCTCCTGCCGCGACTGGGGCGGCGGGGACAGGGGGGACAGCGGGGACAGCGCGGGCGACGCAGGCGACGGCCACGGCCACGGGCACGGCCACGGGCACGGCCACGGGCACGGCGGCTCCCGTCACTCCCTCCTCCTGCTCCACGGGCTCGCCGGGCAGTCCGGCGAATGGGACGCGCTCGCCCGGCTCCTGCGCGCCGACGGGCACCGGGTCGTCGCCCTCGACCAGCGCGGTCACGGCGCGAGCGAGCGGCACCCCGCCGACACCTCGCGCGCCGCGTACGTCGCCGACGTCATCGCCGTACTCGACGATCCCGGCCTCGGCCTGGCGTCCGGTCCCGGGGGCCGGCCGCCCGTGCTCATCGGGCAGTCGTACGGCGGGCACGCCGCCCTCCTCACCGCCGCCGCGCACCCCGCGCGCCTCTCCGGAGCCGTCCTCGTCGAGGCCGGGCCCGGCGGCGCGGAGCCGGGGACCCTGGACGGCATCGGGGACTGGCTCAGGTCCTGGCCCGTGCCCTTCCCCTCGCGGGAGGCGGCAGCCGCGTACTTCGGCGGCGGGCCCGTGGGGGACGGCTGGGCCGGTGGCCTGGAGGAGCGGGACGGGGGCTGGTGGCCCCGGTTCGACCCCGAGGTGATGGTCGCCTCCCTCGCCGAGAACACCGGGCGCGACTGGTGGGAGGAGTGGGCCGCGATCGGCGTCCCGCTGCTCGCCGTCCTCGGCGAGAACGGCATCATCGAGCAGGCGGAGTACGAGGGGATGGCGGCGCGGCTGCCCGCCGGGCTCCGGGGCGCCTGCGTCCCCGGCACCGGGCACGACCTGCACCTGGAACGGCCGGAAGCGCTGTACGACCTCGTCTCCCGCTTCCTCGGGGAGGAACTGCGCTGAACTCCCTTTCCAGGCCCTTGCCTTGGAGTGGACTCCAGCCCCTAGGGTGCGGCGCATGCGCTATCGGGTACTCGGCGGGACCGGGATGGAAGTCAGCACCTACTGCCTCGGCACGATGATGTTCGGGGCCGTCGGCAACCCCGATCACCAGGAGGCCGTACGGATCATCCACGCCGCCCTCGACCGGGGGATCAACTTCGTCGACACCGCCGACATGTACTCGGCGGGCGAGTCCGAGGAGATCGTCGGCAAGGCGCTGCGCGACCCGCGCCGCCGCGAGGACACCGTCCTGGCGACCAAGGTGTACTTCCCGGTCGGCGGCGAGGGCCCCAACCGCAGCGGCTCATCGCGCCGTTGGATCACCCTCGCCGTCGAGAACAGCCTCAAGCGGCTCGGCACCGACTGGATCGACCTCTACCAAGTCCACCGGCCCGACCACCGCACCGACATCGAGGAGACCCTCGACGTCCTCGGCGACCTCGTCTCCCAGGGCAAGATCCGGGCCTTCGGCTGCTCCACCTTCCCCGCGGAGCGGATCGTCGAGGCGCACGCCGTCGCCGAACGGCGCGGTCTGCGCCGCTTCCGCACCGAACAGCCCCCGTACTCGCTGCTCGCCCGCGGCGTCGAGACCTCCGTCCTGCCCGTCGCCCAGCGCTACGGGATGGGGGTGCTGACCTGGAGCCCGCTGGCGTCCGGGTTCCTCAGCGGCGGCTACCGGCAGGGGCGGTCCGTCGACCTCACCCGCGGGCGCGCCGCGCTCACCCCGCACCGCTTCGACCCCGCCCTCCCCGGCAACCAGGCCAAGCTGGCCGCCGTCGAGGAACTCGTCGGCGTCGCCGACTCCCTCGGCTGCACCCTGCCGGAACTGGCCGTCGCCTTCGCCGCCGCGCACCCCGCCGTTACCTCGGTCATCCTCGGGCCGCGGACCATGGAGCAGCTGGAGGGGCTGCTCAAGGGCGCCTCCGTGGTCCTCACGGACGAGGCCATGGACCGCATCGACGCGATCGTCCCGCCCGGCACCGACCTCTACCGGGCCGACGGCGTCTGGCTCCCCGAGGCCCTGACCGACCCCTCCCTGCGACGGCGGCCGGTGGGCGAACGGGCCGCTGCGGACTGACAGCCGGGACGGACTTCCGGGACGGACTTCCGGGCCGGACTGAGCCGGGCGAACTGCCGGGGCGGACTGCAGGGGCGGAACGAGCCGCACGGCCAGCCCGGGCGGAACGAGCCGGGCGGAACGAGCCGCACGGCCAGCCCGGGCGAACTGCCGGGGCGGTGGCCCGCCGGCTCTACTCCGCCCCCGCGAACTGCTCCGTCCCCACCACTCCCAGCAGGGCCAGCCGCTCCCCCGTGTCCGTGCCCGGCGGCGGGGTGAACAGGACCAGTCGCTGCTCGCCCTCCGGGGCCAGCAGCACCTGGCAGTCCAGGTCCACCGGGCCGATCACCGCGTGCAGCACCCGCATCCGGCTGTGCCTGCGGACCGCCACCTCATGCAGCTCCCACAGCTCCGCGAACTCCTCGCTCGCCCCGCGCAGCCGCTCCACCAGCCGGGTCACCGCCGGGTCGCCACCTCGGCGGCCGAACGCGGCGCGCAGGTCCGCGACATGGAGACGGCTGTAGTACGGGTGCTCCTCCGCCGGGTACGCAGTGCGCGCGGCGGGGTCCGCGAACCACCGCCACACCACGTTGCGGCCGTGCTCCGAGACCGTGCACACCCCGCCGAGCAGCGCCCGGGCCAGGGCGTTCTGCGCCAGCACGTCCCCGAGGTCGTTCAGGATCTGCGCGGGGGTCGTGGGCAGGCTGTCGAGCAGGTGCAGCAGGCCCGGCGCCACGTGGTCGCCCGCCGCGGGACCCGCCGGCGGGCGGTGGCCGGCCAGCAGGTGGAGGTGGTCGCGCTCGTCGTGGCTCAGCCGCAGCGCCCGGGCCAGCGCCGCCAGCATCTGCGGCGAGGGCTGCGGGCCGCGGGCCTGCTCCAGGCGGATGTAGTAGTCGGCCGACATCCCCGCGAGCTGCGCGACCTCCTCGCGCCGCAGGCCGGGCGTACGGCGCCGCGGGCCCATGGGGAGACCGGCGTCCTGGGGACGGATCCGGTCCCGGGAGCGGCGCAGGAAATCGGCGAGTTCGCGGCGGTCGATCTTCATACGGATCATGGTGCCGGGCGGGCGGCGCGGGATCCAGAGCGGAACCAGGGACTGCCGATCCCAGGGTCGGAAGGGCTCTCCCGGGGCGTTCCGCACGGCGGCAGAGTCCTCGGTGTCAGCACGGCAGCGCGGCAGCACGGCAGCACGGCAGCCCACAGCAGCGGCCAGCAGGTCAGAGGCCCGGCAGAACAGCAGCCCAGCAGCCCAGCAGCCCGACGACGCCCCTGAATCGCGGGACACCGAATCACCGAATCACCGATCGTCCCGCCCCGCCCCGTCCCGTCCGCCCGCCCGCCCGCCCCGGAGGTAACCCCCATGCCCACCGTCACCGTCGGCACCGCCCACGTCCACTACGACCTCCACGAGGCCCCCGGCGCCACCGGCCCCGCCCTCCTCCTCGTCCACGGCACCGGATCCGGCGGCGCCGTCATCAACTGGGGCCGGACCGCACCCCGTTTCACCGGCGAGCGGACGGTCATCACCCCGGACCTGTCCGGCGCCGACCGGACCACCGACGACGGCGCGCCGCTCAGCGTCGGGGTGCTCGCCGCACAGGTCGTCGCCGTCATCGAGGACGCCGGCGGCCGCCCGGTCGACCTGCTCGGCTTCTCCATGGGCGCCCCGGTGGCCGCCACCGTCGCCGCGCTCCGCCCCGACCTGGTGAACCGGCTGGTCCTGGTGGCCGGATGGGCGCACACGGACGGCGACGAGTACCTGCGCAACCTGTTCACCCTGTGGCAGCGGCTGGGCAGGCACGACCCGGCCGGCTTCGGGCGGAGCGTGACGATGACCGGGTTCAGCCGGGGCTTCCTCAACGCGATCGGCCGCGAGCAGGTCGAGGCCCTGATCCCGAACATGCCGCCCACGCCCGGCACCCTGCGGCACGTCGCCGTGGACCTGGCGGTGGACGTCCGGGCGCTGCTGCCCCGGATCACGGCGCCCACGCTGGTGATCGGCGCCACGCGGGACGCGACCGTGCCGGTGGAGAACAGCCGGGAGCTGGCGGCGGCGATCGGCGGCAGCGCGTACGCGGAGATCGACGCGGGGCACGTCCTCTTCTTCGAGAAGGAGGACGAGTTCGTGAAGACGGTCACGGACTTCCTGCCCGTCTGAAGCCTCCGGGCCCCCGCCCGGGCCATGCTGAGGCCATGAGCAGAGGCGAGAAGAAGCAGGCGAGGACCGTCGGTCCCGAGGAGCGCAGGGCCCGGCTCGCGCTGCGCCACCGGCTGGCCGGGGGCGCGCGGGCGGCGACGGCCGAGGAGGTCGCCGGCGCGCTGGTGGCGCTGCACGCGACCGACCCGGCGACGGTGTTCCTGGCGGCGGGGGCGCGGCTCGTGGACGGCCCGGACCCCGTGGCCGAGGTGGAGCGGGCGCTGTACGGGGAGCGGACGCTGACCCGGATGCACGGCATGCGGCACACCGTCTTCGTCGTCCCCTCCGGTCTCGCCGCCGTCGTCCACTCCTCCACCTCCACCGCCGCGGCCGCCCGCGAACGCGCCTCCCTCCTCAAGCAGCTGGCGGCCGGCAGCGACCTCGACGCGGCCTGGCTGGCCGAGACCGAGCGCCTGGTCCTGGCCGAGCTGGCGCAACGGGGCGAGGCGACGGGCGCCGAACTCGGCACCGCCGTACCGCGGTTGCGGGAGCAGTACGTGTACGGCGTCGGCACCGCCCAGGAGGGCCCGCAGTCGGTGTCCACCCGGGTGCTGCGGGTCCTCGGCATGGAGGGCCGGATCGCCCGGGGCCGGCCGCAGGGGTCCTGGACGTCGAGCCGGTTCCGGTGGGCGCTGACCCCGGCCCACGAGGAACTCCCGCCCGCCGAGGCCCGGTCGGAGCTGGTGCGGCGCTGGCTCGCCGCGTACGGTCCGGCGACCGAGACCGATCTGAAGTGGTGGACGGGCTGGAAGGTCACCGACGTCCGCCACGCCCTGGCCGCGCTCGGCGCGGAGCCGGTCGCCCTCGACGACGGGACGGTCGGCCATCTCCTGCCCGACGACCTCGATCCCGTACGGCCCGATGCCGCCGGCCCCTGGGCGGCCCTGCTCCCCGCGCTCGATCCGACGCCGATGGGGTGGCAGGCCCGCGACTGGTACCTGGATCCGGACCACCGGCCCGCGCTCTTCGACCGCAGCGGCAACATCGGGCCGACCGTCTGGTGGGACGGCCGGATCGTGGGCGGCTGGGCGCAGCGCCCGGACGGCGTGATCGTCCACCGGTTCCTCACCGACGTCGGCGCCGAGGCGGTCCGCGCGGTCGAGGCGGAGGCCGCCCGGCTCGCCGAGTGGGTCGGCGAGGTCCGCGTGACCCCGCGTTTCCGCACGCCGCTGGAGCGGGAGCTGGCCGCCGGGACCTGAGCCCGTCGCCCCGCCCCGGGCCTGCGGCCTGGCCCGTCGCCCCGGCCGGCCGTCCTGCCGCCCTGCCGGCCCCGTTGCTTCCTCCGGCGGAACCCGTACAGGTGAGCTCCGGCGAGGTGTCGAGAAACGCGGACCGGCTCCGACGTCTCCTGTGAAAGGGCTCCGCACGATCCGCACGATCCGCACGATCCGCACGAGCCCCCGTGACCAGCCGGACGAGGAGAACGTCATGAAGTACCTGGTGATGGTGCAGGGCGCGCAGGCCGACTACGACGCCATGAACGGAAAGCCGTCCGCTCACAGCCCGTCCTGGAGCGAGCAGGAGCTCAGGGCGATGTTCGCCCACATGAACGCGATCAACGACGACCTCGCCGAGAGCGGGGAGTACGTGGACGCGCAGGGGCTGGTCGAACCGGCCAGGACCCGCTTCGTGACGGTCGACGCCGAGGGGCGTCCGGTCGTCACGGACGGGCCGTACGGGGAGACGAAGGAGGTGCTCGCCGGGTACTGGGTGCTGGACTGCGCGAGCCTGGACCGGGTCACCGAGATCGCGGTGCGGGTGGCGCGGTGCCCGGTGCCGGCCGGTTCGCCGGTCTTCCCCGTGGTGATCCGCCCGATCGACGAGGCGGGCGGGAGCGACTTCGCCGGAGGCAAGACCGCTTGAGCCTCCCGGACCCGAGCCGCCCGGGCGCTCCAGCGGATCCGGCCGACCCCGCCGACCCCGCCGACCCCGCCGACCCCGCCGACCCCGCCGACCCCGCCGACCCCGCCGACCCCGCCGACCCCGCCGACCCCGCCGACCCCGCCGACCCGGCCGACCCGGCCGACCCGGCCGACCCGGCCGACCCGGCCGACCCGGCCGACCCGCGCAACCGCCCCGCGCAGCCCGCTGCGCCCGGCGGCCCCGGCCCTGGCCCCGGCTCCGGCCCTGGCCCTGGCCCTGGCCCCGGCTCCGGCCCCGGCTCCGGCCCCGGCTCCGGCCCCGGCTCCGGCTCCGGCTCCGGCTCCGGCGAGCCTGATCCCCCGGGCGGCCCCGCCGTCGAGGACCTGCTGCGCCTGCACGCGCCGCAGGTCCTCGGTGCGCTCGTGCGGCGCTACGGGCACTTCGCCGCCGCCGAGGACGCCGTGCAGGAGGCGCTGCTGGCCGCCGCCCGGCAGTGGCCGCTGGACGGGGTGCCGGGCAATCCGCGCGGGTGGCTGATCCGGGTGGCGTCGCGGCGGCTCGCGGACGCGTTGCGGGCCGAGGAGGCGCGTGCCCGCCGGGAGGAGGCCGCGGTGCGGCTCGAACCGCGGGACCCGCGCGCGGCGCCCGCCGAGGACGACACGCTCACCCTGCTCTTCCTCTGCTGCGATCCGGTGCTCGCGCCCGCCGCCCGGATCGCGCTGACGCTGCGGGCGGTGGGCGGCCTGACGACGGCGGAGATCGCCCGCGCCCACCTCGTACCGGAGGCGACCATCGCCCAGCGGATCAGCCGGGCGAAGGCGAAGCTGCGCGCGACCGGAGCGGACCACCCCTTCCACCCGCCCGCGCCGCGGGACCGGGACGCGCGCCTCGCCTCCGTGCTCCAGGTGCTCTACCTGATCTTCAACGAGGGCTATACCGCCACCTCCGGACCCGCCCTGCACCGCGCCGACCTGGCCCGCGAGGCCATCCGGCTGACCCGCGCGGCCCGCCGGCTGCTCCCCCGCGAGGGCGCGGTATCGGGTCTGCTGGCCCTGATGCTGCTCACCGAGGCCCGCAGCGCGGCCCGCACGGGCCCGGACGGCGAGCTGGTACCGCTGGACGAGCAGGACCGCGGCCGCTGGGACCGGGCGGCCATCGCCGAGGGCACCGCCCTGGTGGAGGAGGCCCTGACCGAGGGCCCGCCCGGCCCGTACCAGCTCCAGGCCGCGATCGCCGCCCTCCACGACGAGGCCCCCGACCCCGGGGCCACCGACTGGCCACAGATCCTCGCCCTCTACGACGTTCTGGTGACCAAGACGCCCGACCCGATGGCGGAGCTCGGCCGCGCGGTCGCCCTGGCGATGGTGGAGGGGCCGGAGGCCGGACTCGCCGCGCTGACCGCCCTGGAGCCCCGCCTCCCCGACTCGCACCGCCTGCCCGCGGTCCGCGCCCACCTCCTCGAACGCACCGGCGCCCGCCGCGCCGCCGCCGACGCCTACCGCACCGCCGCCCGCCGCACCCTCAGCCTCCCGGAACGCCGCTACCTCCAGACCCGCGCGGCCCGCCTGGATCCGTGACGCCCACCCGCCGAGCACGCCGTGAGCCGCTCACCGTCCCCGCCGGTCTTCCCACGGACGGTCTTCGAGCCCCGGCAATAAATCGGCAGGTGCCATCCTTGGTCTTCGACAGGACCCCGAGGCGGGGAGAAGATTACCCCCTGGGGTATCCATGGAGGAGTGGTTGTGGAACTGGATCTCGCGGGCGCCGAGCTCAAGGCCGTGCTGAACCGGCTGCGCCGGGCCCAGGGCCAGATCTCCGGCGTGATCCGGATGATCGAGGAGGGCCGGGACTGCGAGGAGGTCGTGACCCAGCTCGCCGCCGCGTCCCGGGCGCTCGACCGGGCCGGGTTCGCGATCATCGCGACCGGACTGCAGCAGTGCCTGACGGACATCGAGGACGGCCGCAAGACGGACGAGGACCGCGACCAGATGCGCGCCCGCCTGGAGAAGCTCTTCCTGTCCCTGGCCTGAGCCCCGCACGCACGGACGTACCCCCGGGAGGTGTCACCCCGGGGGTACGTCTCGTTCCGCGCGCCCGCGATCAGGCGTCCGCGAGCCCCTTCAGCCGCTTGGCGATCTTCGCGAGGCGCTCGCCCTGGTGACGGGCGGCCGCCAGGACGTTCTCCTCGGGGGCGCCGTTGGTGCTGGCGTGCGAGGTGCCGTAGGGGTTGCCGCCGGCCGCGTACACGGACGGGTCGGTGAAGCCGGGGGAGACGATGACCGAGCCCCAGTGGTGGAACGTGTTGTAGAGCGCGAGCAGCGTCGACTCGTTGCCGCCGTGCGTGTTGTACGCGCTGGTGAAGGCGGTGGCCGGCTTGTCGGCCAGCACGCCCTGCTGCCACAGCCCGCCCGCGGTGTCGATGTACTGCTTGAGCTGGGCCGCGACGTTGCCGAAGCGGGTCGGCGAGCCGAGCGCGTACGCGTCCGCCCACTCCAGGTCCTCGAGCGTGGCGATCTCGACGTCACCGGTCGCCTCGACGTGGGCGCGCCAGGCCGGGTTCGCGTCGATGGCCGCGTCGGGGGCGAGCTCGGGGACCCGGCGGAGGCGGACCTCCGCGCCGGCCTTCTCGGCGCCCTCGGCGACGGCCTGGGCGAGCTGGTGCACGTTCCCCGTGGACGAGTAGTAGACGACGGCGACCTTGACGGGCATGGCGGGCTCCTCGATCGAGCTAAGCGGATTGCTTTCCGATTCGACTCTCCGAGGCTAAGCGGACAGCTATCCGATTCGCAAGGGGAACGTTATGCTCGTGGCCAGGAACGAACCGAGGGGGACACGCGCCACAAGGGAGGCAGTCGCAGATGAGCACGAAGAATCCGCAGGCCAGAGATGGGTCGGCGCCGATGCTCAACCTGCTGCCCATCGCCGGAGGCCCGCCGCCCGAGCGCGCCGACGCCGCCCGGAACCGGCGCAAGATCCTCGACGCCGCCGCCCGGATCGTGGCCGAGGAGGGCCCCGAGGCCGTCACGATGAACCAGGTCGCCCACGCCAGCTGTATAGGCGTCGGGACCGTCTACCGCCGCTTCGGCGACGTCGCCCAGCTGCTCCTGGCGCTGCTCGACGACCGCGAGCGGCAGTTCCAGGAGGCCTACCTCAACGGCCCGCCGCCCCTCGGTCCCGGCGCCCCCGCCGACGAACGGCTCGACGCCTTCCTCGACGCACTCGTCGACCGGTCCGTCGAGCAGCGCGAGATCCTGCTCGCCGCCCAGACCGCAGGGCCCGTGGCCCGCTACGGCAACGGCGCCTACCTGGCGATGCACCTGCACCTGACGCTGCTGGTCGGCCAGGCCCGCCCCGGGCTCGACGCCCCCCTCCTGGCGCACCTGCTGCTCGCGCCGTTCTCGCCGAGCCTGATCCACCACCTCTCGGTGGACAAGGGGCTCTCCGCCGGCGAGCTCAAGTCGGGCATGCGGCAGCTGCTGCGCCTACAGCCCGCCGCCGCGCACTGAGCCCCGCCCGCCGGGCCGGCCACCCGCCTGCCCACCCGCCCGCCACTGACAGCCCCGGTAGCCCCGCCTGCCCACCCGCCACTGACAGCCCCGGCAGCCCCGCCTACCCGCCGACCACTGGCAGCCCCGCCGGCCCCGGCAGACCCGGCAGCCCCAGTCGTCCTGACAGGCCCGGCAGCCCCAGTCGTCTGACAGGCCCGGGAGTCCTGGCCGTCCCGGCCGTCCCGCCCGCCCCGTGGACGCCGGTGGACCGGAAGCCCGCCCAGGACGCACGATCGGCGCCATGACCACGTATCTGATCCTGCACGGCTACCAGAACCACCGTCCGCCCGGCCACTGGCACCACTGGCTCGCCGGCGCGCTGCGCGAGCGCGGGCACGAGGTGCGCTACCCGCAGCTCCCGGAGCCGGACGCGCCGGTGCTCGCGGACTGGCTGGACGCCCTGGAACAGCACGGCCGGCGGCCCGACGAGGGCGAGTTCGTGGTCCTCGCGCACAGCCTGGGCGTGCTGCTGTGGCTGCGCGCCGCGGCGGCCGGGCGGGCGCCGGACGCGGACCGGGTGCTCCTGGTCGCCCCGCCCTCCCCCGGCGTCACCGCCTCCATCCCCGAGATCGCCGGCTTCGCCGACGGGCTCGACCTCGGCTCCGTACCGCTGAAGGCGCCCGCGCGGCTGGTGTACGCGGCGGGCGACCCGTACTGCCCCGAGGGCGCCGGCACGCACTACGGCACGCCGCTCGGCCTCGACACGGACGAGGTGCCCGGCGGGGCCCATCTGACCCCGGACTCGGGGTACGGGGAGTGGCCCGCGGTCCTGGAGTGGTGCGAAAACCCGGCGGCGCGGGTGGGCGCCAACCGCTAGCGTCGGGCGGATGCCCACGTACGGAGCCCCCGAGGCCGCCCCCCAGCGCTTCCCCGAGATCGACCCCTACGACGAGGGCCTGCTCGACGTCGGCGACGGCAACCACGTGTACTGGTCCGTCGCCGGCAACCCGGAAGGCAAGCCCGCGCTCGTCGTGCACGGCGGGCCGGGCTCCGGGTCCTCGCCGGGGGCGCGGCGGCTCTTCGACCCGGAGCGGTACCGGATCGTCCAGTTCGACCAGCGCGGCTGCGGGCGCTCCACCCCGCACGCGAGCGACCCGGCCGCCGACCTCTCGGTCAACACCACCGCCCACCTGGTCGCCGACATGGAACGGCTCCGGGTCCACCTGGGCGTCGACCGCTGGCTGCTGTACGGCGGTTCGTGGGGCTCCACGCTGATCCTGGCGTACGCGCAGGCCCACCCCGAGCGGGTCACCGAGATCGTCATCGCCGCCGTCACCACCACCCGCCGTTCCGAGACCGACTGGCTGTACGGGGGTGTCGCCCGCTTCTTCCCCGAGGCGCACGAGCGCTTCCGCGCGGGCGCGGCCGGTCCCGACGCCGCCGGTCCCGACGCCGGTCCCCACGCCGGTCCCCACGCCGCCGGTCCCGAAAGGGCCGTCTCCGGGGCCTCAGGGGCGGCGGAACTCGTCGCCGCCTACGCCGCCCTCATGAACCACCCCGACCCCGCCGTGCGCGAGAAGGCCGCGGCCGACTGGTGCGCCTGGGAGGACGCCGTCCTGTCGATGGAGGGCCAGGGCACCCCGTACACCGACCGGGTCGACGCCACCCGGCTCGCCTTCGTCCGGATCTGCTCGCACTACTTCGCGCACGGCGCCTTCCTGGAGGAGGGCGTCCTGATCCGGGACGCGCACCGGCTGGCCGGCATCCCCGGCGTCCTCGTGCACGGCCGGGTCGACATGGGCGGGCCGCTCACCACCGCCTGGGAGCTGACCCGCGGCTGGCCGGACGCGGAGCTGCGGGTGGTGGAGCGGGCGGGCCACCTGGGCGACGGGGAGACCCGGGCGCACCTGCTCACCGCCCTCGAACGCTTCGCAAAGGGGTGAACCGCCGCGCGGACGGGGAGCGCGGGCGGGATGATCCGGTCATGAGCCCCAGGAGCCCAGAGAGCCCCGAGATCCACCTCGCCCAGCAGCCCGAGGCCGACGAGCTGCTCGGCCGCTCCCCGCTCGCCGCGCTGGTCGGCATGCTGCTCGACCAGCAGGTGCCGATGGAGTGGGCGTTCTCCGGCCCGTACACGATCGCGACCCGGATGGGCCACGACGACCTGGACGCGCACGAGATCGCCGCCCGGGACCCGGAGGCCTTCGCCGCGCTGCTCTCCGAGAAGCCGGCCGTGCACCGCTACCCGGGCTCGATGGCCAAGCGGATCCAGCAGCTGTGCCGCTTCCTCGTCGACGAGTACGGCGGCGACGCCGAGGCGGTCTGGCGGGACGCGGCGACGGGGCCGGAGCTGCTCGACCGGCTGCAGGCGCTGCCCGGGTTCGGCGAGCAGAAGGCGCGGATCTTCCTGGCGCTGCTCGGCAAGCAGTACGGGGTGCGCCCCGAGGGGTGGCGGGAGGCGGCCGGCCCGTACGGCGAGGCGAACTGCTACCGCTCGGCCGCCGACATCACCGGTCCGGAGTCGCTGGCGAAGGTGCGCGCCCACAAGCAGGAGATGAAGGCGGCGGCCAAGGCCGCCAAGGCCGGCGGGACGGCCACCCCGGCCCGTCCGGCCCGGGCGACGAAATCCAGCAAAACAACCAGGAATTGATAATTCCAGATGTCAATCCTGTTCAACCTGACAGGAATTGCGCCAGATGTGTTCACAGAATCCACCACTCGTCGCTAACTTCCCTTCCACCTCGTACGAATCGGGAAGGACTTCTGTGAACGCAACCCAGCGCAGAGCCGCCGCCGTTCTGGCCGCCGCCGCACTCGCCACCCCGCTGGTGCTCGCCGCCCCCGCCACCGCCACCCCCGACCCCGGGGCCGCGGCCGCCCGCGACGCCGCCAAGCTGGCGAAGAAGCTGGTCCGCGAGACGTCCGCGCAGGACGCCTACAAGCACCTCCAGAAGTTCCAGGCGATAGCCGACTCGGCCAACGGCAACCGCGCGGCCGGCACCCTCGGCCACGACGCCTCCGCCGCGTACGTCTACACGCAGCTGAAGAAGGCCGGCTACGCCGTCACCTACCAGAAGTTCGACTTCATCTACACGGAGACGCTCGCCGAGAAGGCCTCCGTCCTCTCCCCCACCGCCCGCGACCTGGCGATCAAGGCGATGACCTACACCAAGTCGACCCCCGTCGGCGGTGTCAGGACCGAGCTCGTCGCCGTCCCGGTGGACGCGGACGGCACCACCGGCTGCGAGCCCGGCGACTTCGCCGCCGGCCGCTACACCGGAAAGGTCGCGCTCATCAAGCGCGGCGGCTGCGCCTTCGACGTCAAGCAGAAGAACGCCGCCACGGCCGGCGCCGCCGGCGCGATCGTCTACAACAACGCCGAGGGCGTGCTCTCCGGCACCCTGGGCGAGCCCTCCGCCACCGGCGTCCCGACCGGCGGCATCACCAAGGCCGAGGGCGAGGCGCTCGTCGCCGACCTCGCCAAGGGCCCGGTGAACATCTCCTTCGAGGTCCGCCAGCTCCAGGAGAAGCGTTCCACCAACAACGTCATCGCGGAGACCGTCGGCGGCAACGCCGCCAACACCGTGGTGCTCGGCTCCCACCTCGACTCCGTCACCGCCGGTCCCGGCATCAACGACAACGGCTCCGGCTCCGCCGGTCTCCTGCAGACCGCCCTGGAGCTCGCCAAGTCGAAGGACAAGGTCCGCAACAAGGTCCGCTTCGCCTGGTGGTCCGCCGAGGAGAACGGCCTCCTCGGCTCCGAGCACTACGTCGCCAACCTGAGCGAGCTCGGCAAGAAGGAGATCAAGCTCTACCTGAACTTCGACATGATCGCCTCGCCGAACTACGGACTCTTCGTCTACGACGGCGACAACTCCGACGGCGTCGGCGCGGGCGCGGGCCCCGAGGGCTCCGCCCAGCTGGAGCGCGACATCAACGACTTCCTCGACCAGCGCGGGATCCCGCACGAGGGCACCGACTTCACCGGCCGCTCCGACTACGGCCCGTTCGTCGACGCGGGCATCGCCTCCGGCGGCACCTTCACCGGCGCCGAGGGCATCAAGACCGCGGGCCAGGCGGCGAAGTTCGGCGGCCAGGCGGGCGTCGCGTACGACGTGAACTACCACGCCAAGGGCGACAACCTCTCGAACATCAACATGACGGCCTTCGACGTCAACATCGACGTCATCGCCAACGCCGTGGGCACCTACGCCCACGACATCAGCTCCCTGAAGCGCCCGGTCGTCTCCGTCCCGACCACCGGCGACGCGGGCAGCGGCGGCGGCCTGCACGCCGACCACGACGAGGTCACCGAGTAACCGTCACCACCGTCGCCTCCGTCACCTCCGTCACCTCCGTCACCTCCGTGACAGCCTTCCCTGGGTGACAGTCGCCGCCGGGTGACCGTCGCCTCCGGGTGACCATCACCACCGGGTGACCGTCACCTCCGGCGGCGCGCGGTCCCGAAGATCGACCGGGAGATCTCCCGGCCCAGCTGGGTCCCGATCGACCGCGCGAGGGACTTGAAGATCCCACTGCCGACGACCTGTTCGGTGAGCGAGGGCTCCTCCTTCTGCCGAGGAGCCCTCGCCGCCTCCTTGGCGGCCGCCTTCTCGGCCGCCGCGGCCTCCTTCTCCGCCACCGCACGCAGCGCCGCCGCCTCCGCCTCCTGCTGCTCGGCCGTCAGCTTCTCGTACGCCGACTCGCGGTCCACCGCCTCCGCGTACCGCCCGTACAGCAGCGAGCCCTTCACCGCCGCCTCCAGCTCCTCCGCCGGAATCGGGCCCATCAGCGACTGCGGCGCCCGCAGCCGGGTCGCCGCCACCGGGGTCGGGGCGCCCTTCTCGCTCAGGACCGTGATCACCGCCTCGCCCGTGCCGAGCCCGGTCAGCACCTCCTCCAGGTCGTACCCCGAGTTCGGGAAGGTCCGCACCGTCGCCTTCAGCGCCTTGGCGTCGTCCGGGGTGAACGCGCGCAGCGCGTGCTGCACCCGGTTGCCGAGCTGCGCCAGCACGTCCGCGGGCACGTCCTTGGGGGTCTGCGTCACGAAGAAGACCCCGACTCCCTTGGACCGGATCAGCCGCACCGTCTGCGTGATCGACTCCAGGAAGGCCTTCGAGGCCCCGTTGAACAGCAGGTGCGCCTCGTCGAAGAAGAAGACCAGCTTCGGCTTCTCGACGTCGCCGACCTCCGGCAGGTCCCCGTACAGGTCCGCCAGCAGCCACATCAGGAAGGTCGAGAACAGCTGCGGCTTGTCCTGCACGGCGGGCAGCTCCAGTACGGAGACGACGCCGCGGCCGTCCGCCGCCGTGCGCAGGAACTCGCTCGTGTCGAACTCCGGCTCCCCGAAGAAGCCGCCCGCGCCCTGCTGCTCGAAGGCCGTGAGCGCACGCAGGATCACCCCGGCCGTCACCGTCGAGAGCCCGCCGATCCCCTTCAGCTCGGCCTTGCCCAGGTCCGAGACGAGGAAGGCGACCACCGCCCGCAGGTCCTTCAGGTCGACCAGCTCCAGGCCCTTGGCGTCCGCGTAGTGGAAGATCAGGCCGAGCGACTGCTCCTGCGTCTGGTTGAGCTGGAGCACCTTGGAGAGCAGCACCGGGCCGAAGCTGGTCACGGTGGCCCGGACCGGGATGCCGGGTCCGGTGCCGCCGAGCCCGTAGAACTCGCAGGGGTAGCCGGTCGCCGTCCACTCCTGCCCGACCTGCCCTGCCCGCTCCCGGACCTTCTCGCCGTCGGCGCCGGGCGCCGAGACGCCGGAGACGTCGCCCTTGATGTCGGCGAGGAAGACCGGCACCCCGTGCGCGGACAGCTGCTCGGCGATCAGCTGGAGCGTCTTGGTCTTGCCGGTGCCGGTCGCGCCGGCGACCAGGCCGTGCCGGTTCAGCATCGGCAGCGGGATGCGGATCTGCGCGTCCGGGTGACACCGCCCGTCCCAGAGCAGCGCCCCCAGATCGAGTGCCGCTCCGTCGAAGGCGTACCCGGCGGCGATCTGCGCCCAGGGGGCCGTGCCGGACGCCTCGCCGGACGCCTCCCCCGGCGCCCCGCCGGGCGCCCCGCCGGGCGGCTGTTCGCTCACGCTCATGACGACCCCTGTCCCGGTTGCGCAAGGTTTTGTGATGGTTTGCCCCAGCATCGCACCGGGTGTGCGTGGCTGCGCCGGGAGCCGGTCGCCCGGTAGGCTTTCCGTGTGATCTTCAAGCGCATCGGTAACGGAAAGCCGTATCCCGACCACGGCCGGGAAAGCACCCGGCAGTGGGCGGACGTCGCCCCGCGCCCGGTCCGCCTCGATCAGCTGGTGACGACCAAGGGCCAGCTGGACCTGGAGACCCTGCTCGCCGAGGACTCGACCTTCTACGGCGACCTCTTCGCGCACGTCGTGAAGTGGCGGGGCGACCTCTACCTGGAGGACGGACTCCACCGCGCGGTCCGCGCCGCGCTCCAGCAGCGCCAGGTGCTGCACGCCCGCGTCCTGGAGATGGACTGACCCTCCAGGAGCCGACGGCGCCCCCGCCGGCTGATCCTTTCGGGGCCTCTTCGCCCCCATCCGGACGCGATCACATGATCATCCAGTAGGCATCGCCCACGGGCGGCATTACGCTGCGTTCATGAGCATGCTCACTCCCCCCGGAATGGGCGGAAAGTACCGCATCACGGGCGATGTCTACCCGCGCATGCGCCGCCCCCACCGCCGGCGCAGGATCATCCTCGGAGCCGCGGCCGGAGCGCTCGTGCTCGGCGCGGCGGGCTGGGGGACGCTGCAGCTGGTCGAGGTCTTCACCGGCGGCGACGGCAAGACCACCACGGCCGCCGGGAAGCAGGCCGACTGCAAGCCCGTCGCCAAGGCCTCCGCGCAGCCCGCCACCGCTCTGCCCAAGCCCGCCCAGATCACGGTCAACGTCTACAACGCGACCCCGCGCGCCGGGCTCGCCAAGACGACCGCGGACGAGCTGAAGAAGCGCGGCTTCGCCATCGGCAAGGTGGGCAACGCCCCGGCCGCCTACGACAAGAAGGTCCCCGGCGCCGGGATACTGCTCGGCGCCCCCGCGGCCACCAAGGGCAGCTTCTCCGTGCTCGGCACCCAGCTGAAGGGCGCCACGACGAAGGTCGACGCCCGCACCACGGCGGACGTCGACCTGATCATCGGTACGGCTTTCAAGACGCTCGACCCGAAGGCCGCGGCGGACGCGGCGCTCGTGGCCCTGAACAAGCCCAAGCAGCCGCTGCCCGGACGCTGCTAGCCGGTCCGCTCGGGTCCGGCGGCCGAACGGCCCGGGCGATCCCCGCCCGGGCGGTCCGGAGCGGGCGATCCCGCTCGGGCGATCCCGCTCGGACTAGTCGGCGGTCCCGTACATGCGGTCGCCCGCGTCGCCCAGGCCCGGGACGATGTAGCCGTTCTCGTTGAGGCGCTCGTCGACCGAGGCCGTCACGACGGTCACCGGCGTGCCCGCCAGCTCGCGCTCCATGATCTCGACGCCCTCCGGGGCGGCGAGCAGCACGACCGCGGTCACGTCGTCGGCACCGCGCTTGATGAGCTCCTGGATCGCCGCCACCAGCGTGCCGCCGGTCGCCAGCATCGGGTCCAGGACGTACACCTGGCGGCCGGAGAGGTCCTCCGGCATGCGCGAGGCGTACGTGGACGCCTCCAGCGTCTCCTCGTTGCGGATCATGCCGAGGAAGCCCACCTCGGCCGTCGGCAGCAGCCGCACCATGCCGTCGAGCATGCCGAGGCCGGCCCGCAGGATCGGGACCACCAGCGGCCGCGGGTACGACAGCTTCACACCGGTCGTCGGCGTGACGGGGGTCTCGATGTCGACCTGCTCGGTGCGCACGTCCCTGGTCGCCTCGTAGGCGAGCAGCGTGACCAGCTCGTCGGCGAGCCGGCGGAAGGTCGGGGAGTCCGTGCGCTTGTCGCGCAGCGTGGTGAGCTTGTGGGCGACCAGCGGGTGATCGACGACGTGGAGACGCATGCCTCCACAGTAGCCGGGACTGGCGTCGAACCATGCCGCCGAGGGAAGGTGGGGACACAGGTACCGGACCGGAGTCCTGGGGTGGTGTGGCATGCCCGACCTGGAAGGCAAGGCCGGCGGAGCGGCTCCCGAGGGGGAGCGCCGCCCGGAGACCGACGCGGAGCGCCGCAGACGCCGCGCGCAGTTCCTGCGCGAGCTGAACGAGGCCAAGGCGCTGCGCGACCGCGTCCAGCCCCGGCGCGCCCGGGCGGCCCGGATGCGGCAGGCCATGCGCATGCGCACCTTCCGCTGGTGACCCGCGGACGACCCGCGGACGCGCCACGGGCGACTCGCGGACGTGCCACGGACGACCCACGGACGCGCCACGGACGCGCCACGGGCGACCCACGGGCGACCCGCGGACGACTCGCGGACGGCCCGCGGACGCGCCACGGACGACTCGCGGACGGCCCACGGGCGACCCACGGGCCGCCGGAGACGCACCCGCGCGCGCCCGCCGGTGACGTACGGGTGACGCACCCGGGGACGTACGGGTGGCGGCCCGATGACGGGTGGCCGTGCGCCCCCTCTGTGCGCCGGGGTCGCACGCCCGCCCGATCGCGGTGTCGTTCAGACTGATGCACGACGCAAGAGCCGAAGACCTCTCCTGAGGCCTCCGTTTCTGCCACGATGCCGATTGGGCGGGGCATCAGGAGCGCGCCGCCGGATCGTCACACCTCTGATCAGTGGGAGAGTCAGGTGTACTTCGCCGCACTGCTCGCGCGCACCGAAGACGGGTGGGAAGCGAGCGATACAGAGCTCGACAGTGTGGAGACCCTGTCGGACATCGCCGATCTGGCCCGGGAGGCCGCGGCGGACGACAGCGAGACCGTGATCGTGTTCATCGAGCAGGAGGACGCGTGGTTCGGCGTCGTCCGCGTCGACGGCGAGGACGACCCCCGGGTCTTCGTCTCGAACGCGGCCGCGGCGGCCCGCTCCTCGTACGGGGAGATCCTCACCTCGGAGATCCTCGGCGACGACCCGCGCAACGCTGACACCGACGTGGACGCGCTGGACCTGGACGGCACGGAGGACGGCGAGCCCGCCGACGCCCTGGCCGGCGAGGACGACGAGGAGACGGGCGTGCCCGCCGCCCCCGTCGGCGACCGGCAGATCCTGGCCGACCTGGGCCTCCCCGAGCGGGAGCTGCTCGCGCTCGAGAGCGACGCCCTCGGGGAGATCGCGGAGATCCTGGGCGCCTCCGCCGTCCTGGAGGCCGTGCGCTAGTGCCCCTGGCAGCACGAGGCCCCGGTGCGGGCGCCGATCCCGTACGGGACCCCTGGCGGGATCCGATGCGGCTGGCCCTCGCCGAGGCGGACAAGGCCGCGCTGGCCGGTGACGTACCGGTCGGCGCGGTCGTGCTCTCCCCGGACGGCACGGTCCTCGCCCTCGGCCACAACGAGCGCGAGGCGACCGGCGACCCCACGGCCCACGCCGAGGTCCTGGCGCTGCGGCGGGCGGCCGCGGCGGCCGGCGAGTGGCGGCTGACCGGCTGCACGCTCGTGGTGACCCTGGAGCCCTGCGTGATGTGCGCGGGCGCACTCGTCCAGTCGCGGGTCGAACGGGTGGTCTTCGGCGCCTTCGACGAGAAGGCGGGCGCGACCGGCTCCCTGTGGGACCTCGTCCGGGACCGGCGGCTCAACCATCGCCCCGAGGTCGTCCACGGGGTCCTGGAGGAGGAGTGCTCCCGTCAGCTGACGGCCTTCTTCCGAGACCGCTGACGGCACCCGGCACCGGCTCCCCGCCCCTCTCGGCACCCCCTCCCCACCGCCTTCCCACCCCCCTCCCACCTGCGCGGACATATGGATTTCAGTCCTGGGCACCTTTGGGCTAAGCTCTCTCTCGGTAGCGTGTCCGAGCGGCCGAAGGAGCTCGCCTCGAAAGCGAGTGTGGGGAAACTCACCGAGGGTTCAAATCCCTCCGCTACCGCCAGGAAACCTCCCCGGACCTCGGTCCGGGGAGGTTTTTTCATGCCCACCCCCGAACCCCGGGGAGTAATGTCATGCACCTGACAATCATGGCGGGCTGACGAAGGCTTAGGACGGGGGGAGCGGCATCGGGGGGACAAGCCGCTCCCCCCGATGAGAACCGGTCCTGCAAGTCCTGCGCCGCAGTCAGGGGGGAAGCTCGCGGCGCGGACCCCGCAGTGAGGGCCGGTTCCTCGGCCCTGCGGATTCCTGCCAGATCCGCCGGGCTCGAGATCAATACTGCTCCTCCGCCGCCCCTCCGGACGGCGGCAAAAGGCCCCGATCGCAGGGCCCTTGGTCCATAAAGGCCCCGTGAGGAGGGCCTGGGTTAGACTCGGCGACCGCGCGGCGGAGGCGGCCAGGGGAGGGCGGAGCGGATGGCGCAGGCGAAGAAGATCGCTCTCTATGCGGTCGTGGTGTTCGTGCTCTACACGATCATCACGTCCCCGGCCCGGGCGGCGGACCTCGTCCAGGTAGGGTTCGAGGGCATATCGAGCGCCGCTCAAGGCGTCGGCCAGTTCATGACCGAGCTCGTCAACTAGGAGTACCGCCCGTGATCCGCCATCTGGTCCTCTTCAAGCTCAACGACGGCGTGCAGCGCGACGAGCCGCGCGTGGTGGCGGGCGTCGAGGCCTTCCGCGCCCTCGGCTCGCAGATTCCGGAGCTGCGCTTCTGGGAGTGCGACTGGAACATCTCGGACCGCCCGATCGCCTACGACTTCGCCATCAACTCGGCCGTCGAGGACGCGGACGCGCTCAAGCTCTACCTGGAGCACCCGGCGCACCAGGCGGGCGTGGCCCAGTGGCGCGAGTTCGCGACCTGGGTGATCGCCGACTACCCGTTCGAGGGCTGAGCCCCGCCTCGCCCCCACCCCGAGCCTTCCCGGGCCCCTCGCCGACCTCCGGCGGGGGGCCCGGATTTTTACCCGCCCAACTTGCCCTCAACACGTGGTTATACGGTGCTTGCACACAGTGGACATGTCTTGTGATGCTATGACCGCTTTTGACGGATGAGTCGACGAAGTTGACATGAAGGGGTGGCGTGAACGTGCCGGCCAGTGCAGCGCCTCAAGTCCCGCCCCAGAACGAGGCCGGGGCCCCGGAGACCCCGCGCCCCCGCCCCCAGAGCACCCGTGGTGCCGACACCCGCGCCCTGACCCAGGTGCTCTTCGGGCAGCTCAAGAACCTGGAGCCGGGCAGCCCGGAGCACCACCGGGTGCGCGGGGCCCTGATCGAGGCCAACCTGCCCCTCGTGCGGTACGCCGCGGCCCGCTTCCGCAGCCGCAACGAGCCGATGGAGGACGTGGTCCAGGTCGGCACGATCGGCCTGATCAACGCGATCGACCGCTTCGACCCCGACCGGGGCGTGCAGTTCCCGACCTTCGCCATGCCGACCGTCGTCGGCGAGATCAAGCGCTACTTCCGCGACAACGTGCGCACGGTCCACGTGCCCCGCCGGCTCCACGAGCTGTGGGTCCAGGTCAACGGCGCCACCGAGGACCTGACGACGGCTCACGGCCGCTCCCCCACCACCGCCGAGATCGCCGAGCGCCTGAGGATCGGCGAGGACGAGGTGCTGGCCTGCATCGAGGCCGGCCGCTCCTACCACGCCACCTCCCTGGAGGCGGCCCAGGAGGGCGACGGGCTGCCCGGACTGCTCGACCGGCTCGGCTACGAGGACCCGGCGCTCGCCGGGGTCGAGCACCGCGACCTCGTACGGCACCTGCTCGTCCAACTGCCCGAGCGCGAGCAGCGGATCCTCATGCTCCGCTACTACAGCAACCTGACCCAGTCTCAGATCAGCCAGGAGCTCGGGGTCTCGCAGATGCACGTGTCAAGGCTCCTCGCCCGGAGCTTCGCCCGGCTGAGATCCGCAAATCGGATCGAAGCGTAGCTGGGACGGGTAGACCGTTTCGGAGCAGTTTTTCGGCACCTCAAATGCCGCACACCCCTTGTTTCCTGCGGATATGCACCCTGCACTTGTCGACAAGTCACTACAGCGTGTTGCCGACATGTGACATTCTGCAGAAACCGAGTTTGCCGCGGCCCCGCCTCCGGTATTCAGGTGGAGGCTGCGTTCCTCAGATGGTCGTGGCCGCCACGACCGTCCGCGACCTCAAGGGGGTGGCATGTCCGCAGAACAGGGCAGCTCGAAGGTGCTCACGCTCACGCCCATGCCCGCGTCCGTGCAGACGCCCGTCTCCGTGCCGACGGCCGTTCCGGCGCAGCCGCCCGTGCCGGGGGCCGTGCCCGTCCAGACGACGGCACCCACCGCCGCGGACTCGGCGACCGGGACGGACGAGCCCCTCGTCGCCCCGCCGGCCGTCACGCCGGAGGCCATCGACACCCGCACCCTCTCGCGCTCCCTGTTCCTGCGGCTGCGCGCCCTGGACGACGAGGGCGTGGCCGCGGACAGCCCGGAGCGGACCTACGTCCGCGACACCCTCATCGAGCTCAACCTCCCCCTCGTGCGGTACGCGGCGGCCCGCTTCCGCTCCCGCAACGAGCCCATGGAGGACATCGTCCAGGTCGGCACCATCGGCCTGATCAAGGCGATCGACCGCTTCGACTGCGAACGGGGCGTGGAGTTCCCGACCTTCGCGATGCCGACGGTCGTGGGCGAGATCAAGCGCTTCTTCCGCGACACCTCCTGGTCCGTCCGCGTCCCGCGCCGCCTCCAGGAGCTCCGCCTCGCCCTCACCAAGGCCAGCGACGAGCTCGCGCAGAAGCTGGACCGCTCGCCCACCGTGCCCGAACTGGCCGCCGTCCTCGGGGTGTCGGAGGAGGACGTCGTCGACGGCCTCGCCGTCGGCAACGCGTACACCGCCTCCTCCCTCGACTCCCCGTCGCCCGAGGACGACGGCGGCGAGGGCTCCCTGGCGGACCGCCTCGGCTACGAGGACACGGCCCTGGAGGGCGTCGAGTACCGCGAGTCGCTGAAGCCGCTGCTCGCCAAACTCCCGCCCCGCGAGCGGCAGATCATCATGCTCCGCTTCTTCGCGAACATGACCCAGTCGCAGATCGGCGAGGAGGTCGGCATCTCCCAGATGCACGTCTCCCGGCTCCTCACCCGCACCCTCGCCCAGCTCCGCGAGGGCCTGATCGCCGACTGAACCAGGCCGACCCGCTTTCTTCCTGATGATCCATCAGCCACACTGGCGGCCATGGTGAGCTCGTGGCGAAGGAAGCGGCCGGGACTCGTGGTGCTCGCGCTCTGCCTCGGCGGAGCGCTCACCGCCTGCGGATCGGGCGGCGAGGACGAGGGGTACGCGGCCGTCGGCGCGGGCTCCTCCCCGAAGGGCGCCGTCGCGCCCAGCGGATCGGTCACGCTGGTCCCCCTGGACCCGGAACGCACCGGGGACACCTCCAGCACGTCCTCCCCGTCGCCGCGCCCACCGGGCGGTACGGGCACGCCTCCGGGCGGTACGGCTGCGGGAGCACCGGACGGGCCGGCCCGGGCCGGCACCCCGGGCGACCCGCGCACGACCACGGCACCACCGCCGTCCCGTACCCCGGGCGCACCGGCGACGCCCGCCCCGGCCACGACACCGCCGGCCCCGGGCCCGAAGCCCCCGGGCCCGACCGGCCCGGGCACGCCCGCCACACCGCGCCCCGGCCCCACGACCGCGCCCGTCCCCGCCGCGCTCACCCTCTCCGCGCCCTCGCTCGCCGACACGGACCGGCGCTGGTGCGAGAACGTGACCGTCACCATCCGCAACACCGGCGGGACGGCAGCCCGTTCGGGCACGGTCGGCTTCGCGACGCACATCATCGGCGCGCTCGGCGTCGACTGGGCGACCATCCGCTCCAGCCAGCCCCTGCCGGCGCCGATCGCCCCCGGGACGGCCCGTACGCAGACCTACACGGTGTGCGTGGACTCCTGGCGGGTGCCGCTGGGCATGCGCGTGGACACCAGGAGCGTCACGGCCTCATGGCAGTGAGCAGCACCCCGGCGAACTCCTCCGGGCGCTCGACGCACCCGAGGTGCCCGCCCGGGAACTCCACGACGGACGCCCCGGTCAGCGCGGCGATCCGCCGGGCGGGCCCCACCAGCGCCTCCTGACCGTCCGACTCCCGCCCCACGCCCAGGACCAGCTTCCCGGCGGCGGCGCTCAGCCCGTCGAGATCAGGGCCGGAGGAGGAGAAGGGGCACAGGACGTGCTCCAGGAAGACGGGCATGTTGGCGGCCATGCGGGGGGCCATGGGCCGCAGGACGGCGGGCAGTTCGGCGGACCGTCGCTCGCCCGCCGGCTTCCGCCCGTCGGGCGTCTCGGCGAACCGGGCCATCGCGGGACCGAGCCCCCGCGTACGGTGCAGCTCGCGCACCTCGGCGAAGTGCGCGCGGTACGGGCCGGGCTCGGCGAGCAGTTCCACCAGGGGCGGCTCGTGGGCGACGACCCGGTGCAGGCGGCCGGGGTGGGCGGCGAGCAGGGCGAGGGCGACGATGCCGCCGGAGCTGCCGCCGTACACGTACGCGGCCTCGCCGTCCGGCAGGACCGCGTCGAGGACCGCGCGGGCGTCCTCGGCCCACTCCTCGACCCGCTGGTCGGCGGGCGGACCGTCGAGCGGGCTGCGCGAGAGGCCGCGCTGGTCGTAGGAGACGACGGTGTACCCGGCGGCGGCCAGGAGGTCCGCCATCCCCTCGTAGAGCCCGGCGTCGCCCGCGCCGCCGGGTATGAGCAGCAGGACGGGCCCGCTGCCGCGCGACTCGTAGCGGAGGGTGGCGCCGGGGACGGACAGCGTGCCGGTGTGCACGGCAGGGTTCACGACCAGTTCTCCAGGAGGCGGTGGAGGGCGTCGAGCGAGCGCGCCCAGGAGTCGTCGACGGGCCGGGAGGCGTGGAAGCCGCCGCTCAGCTCGATGTGGATGTAGCCGTGGAAGGTGGCGCGGAGCAGCCGCCCGGCGTCGGTGAGCCCGGGCTCGGCGAGCCCGTAGCCCCGGAGCATCCCCTGGGTCAGCTCGACACTGCGCAGCACGACCGCGGGGTCGGTGACCTCCTCCGGCTCGATCCGCTGCTGGGTGGCGGCGTAGCGGCCGGGGTGCGCGAGCGCGTAGCCGCGGTAGGCGTCGGCGAAGGCGACGAGCGCGTCCCTGCCGGAGCGCCCGGCGACGGCGGCGCCGATGGCCTCGTTCATCTCGGCGGAGGCGAGGAGGGCGAGCCGGACGCGCAGCTCGCGGAGGTTCTTGACGTGCGAGTAGAGGCTCGCGTCCTTCACGCCGAAGCGGCGGGCGAGGGCGGAGACGGTGACCTTGTCGAGGCCGTCCGTGTCGGCCAGCTCGGCGGCGGCCCGGACGAGACGGTCGACGGTGATGCCGACGCGGACCATGGGCGGGACTCCTTCCTAGAGGATCTAGCCTGAAAGCTAGCACCCCTAGGAAGAAGTCGCCTCGGGAATTACCGACCCGAGCCCGAGCCCGCCCCCGAGCCCGACCCTGCCCCCAAGCCCGACCCCGAGTACTCGACGACGTTCCCGCTGGAGCAGTCCCGCTGATAGTTGCCCGACACCTCGCCGAACAGGGGCATCTCCGCCAGCTCCTGGAGACACCCGGCGCCCGCGCCGAAGTCGCTGTCGGTGTCGGCGTGGGCGGGCGCCGCGAGGGCGAGGGCGGCGAGGGCGAGGGTGGCCGCGACGGCCAGCTTCTTCATGGTCACGGCGAGGCCAACGACCACGGGACCCGCACGTCACTCGGGGTGACCCGCTTGGAGGTGCCGCCGCAGCAGGACGTTCGCGTCGGTCTCGGCGCTCCAGTCGAACCGGGCGCGGGCGCCGGCGCGCGAGGCGTCGAGCTCGGCGCACTCGGCGCAGTGCGGCACGGGAACGGGCGGCCGGCCCAGCCCGTACGCGGCGGCCGCGCGCTCGTTCACGGCGCGCACACCGGCGCTGAGCCGCTCGTCCTGCGTCGCGGGCCGCACGAGCTCCGGATCCGCCTGCCACTCCCGCCCGCCCCCGAGCGGCCGCAGCATGGCGTACGGCCCGGCCTGCCCCCGGTACTCGCCGACCTTCCGCGCCGCCGGGTCGTACAGGTACGCGCCGCACTCCTGGTGCCCTGCCATTCCTCACTCCTCGTCTCACGCTCACCCGATCGGGCGACTACTCTCCGTGCCCTCAGCGTTGCTCAATGGAAGAGGCGGCCACAACGTCTGCGGCGTGCCAAGGAGTGCTGTCACGAGGGGGACGGAGTGACCAAGAGGAACCCGGCGGCAAGCGAGCTCGCCGCCACGACGGCGCAGATGTTCGGCGAACTCCTCCGCCACTACCGCGAGTCGGCGGGCCTGACCCAGGAGGCCCTGGCCCGCCTGATCCCCTGCGACCGCTCGCAGGTGGCGAGGGTGGAGGCGGCGAAACGGGTCCCGACGGACACGTTCGCGAGGGCGTGCGACGAGATCCTGGGCACGGGCGGGGTGTTACTGCGGCTGTGGGGGCGGATCGACTGGTACCCGGAGGTGCAGCATCCGGACTGGTTCGAGCGGCGGGCGGAGATGGACGCGGAGGCGGTGGCGCTTCACGAGTACCAGGTGGGGGTCGTGCCGGGCCTGCTCCAGGCCCCGGAGTACGTGCATGCCCTGTTCGCCCGTGCCATGAACGGTGACGAACTGGAGGAACGCGTCCGTGCGAGGCTGAGCCGCCAGCAACGATTC
The DNA here is from genome assembly GCF_039535475.1 of Streptomyces showdoensis. NCBI lineage: Bacteria > Bacillati > Actinomycetota > Actinomycetes > Kitasatosporales > Streptomycetaceae > Streptomyces > Streptomyces showdoensis. The sequence continues at coordinate 1,518,001 of NZ_BAAAXG010000026.1, forward strand.
CTTTCGGAGGATGGCCCTCTGTACACGGTCGTCCTGGACGAGAGCTGCCTGCGGACCGTGATCGGCAATGCGGACGTCATGCGCACCCAGTGCGCCCACCTACTGCGTGTCGGCAGACTGCCCAACGTCTTCATCCAGGTAGCACCGGCTCAGAACGCGGAACTGCACCGGCCCAACGCGCCGATGTCCTTGATCCGACTGCCCGACGGGCACGAATGGATCTACTCAGAATCGCTCGACAGCGGGCATTTCAATGATGATCCTGCCGTCCTGTCACGCCATACCCGGACCTATCATGGGCTGAGGGCCGACGCTCTCTCGGCCCGCGAATCCGGCGCTCTGATCAGCGACTTGATGGAAGGGTACGGGCACCATGGAACGGCACGATCTGAGCGTGGCGACCTGGATCAAGAGCAGCTACAGCGGGGACAACGGCGGAAACTGCCTCGAAGTCGCCCCCGGATTCCCCGGCCTCGTCCCCGTACGTGACAGCAAGGCCCCTGAGGGCCCTGCTGTCGTCTTCGACCGTGCCGTGTGGGACTCGTTCGTCCGCAGCCTCTGAGCTTCACGCCGCCAGGGCCAGGACGGCGACCGCCGGGGCCATGTAGACGAGCGGGAAGGCCGCGTGGGCGTACGCCTTGGCGCGGAGGACCGTGATCACGGCGCCGAGGAAGTACAGGACCAGGCCGATCGCGGCGGCGATCCCGATCGCGGGGATTGCGTAGCCGACGAGCAGGCCGACCGCGCCGGCCGCCTTGGCGGCACCCAGCCAGTTCCACCAGGCGCGCGGGACGCCGTACTCGGCGAGGGGCTCGACGGTGAACTTCGCCTTGAAGAAGATCGAGGCACCCGAGAACCCGGCCATGAAGGCGGCGACGGCGGTGACGACGATGGCGGTGGTGGACATCGGGGGCTCCTCGGAGGGGCTGTGGCGGGCGCTTCTCGCTCGCTCTATCCCTCTGACACCGCGGTCGGCGGAGGTGTGACGAGTGGGCGGAAGTTTTTTGGTGCACACGGCCACGTCGTGCTGAACGGCCTGGAATAGGGCACCGTGCGGCCGCCCTCTTTCCGAGAGTCGCACCTTCCACCACCGCGTCAAGGGCGCTCCCTGCGGTCGCGTCGCTGCGCGATGGCCTACGGCCACCCTTGACCCGGCGGCTCCAGGTGCGAAAGACCTCTCGGAGGGCGGCCGGGGGCGCGGCCACGCGAAGAGGCCGGGAAGTGGCGGGGGTCGGCGGGCGGCCGCCGGGCCGGTGGGTGGGGGCGCCGGTTTGTGGCCGGGGCCGGGGGCGAAGTCCGGTGGGCCGGTGGTGCGCGGCAGTGGAATGGGGCTGCCGGGCAGGGCTCAGCGACGAGCGGCCGGTGGGCGGCCGGGCTTCAAGCCCCGCTGGTCACCCTGGGCGTGCAAAGTCCGGTCTCGCGGGCCCCGAGGGGACGGCAAGCCACTTGTGTGACGGGAGAGTCGACCCCCGGCTCTCCTCGCGCGAGCACAGCGCTTTCACGTCCCCTTGGCCGCCTGCCGTGCAAAGTCCCGCCTCGCGGGCCTCGATGGGGCGGGGAGGGACTCCTGTGACGGGGGAGACGACCCCGGGCCCTCCCCACGCGCGAAGCTCCGCGTTCTCACGTCCCCCCTGACCACCCCGCCATGCAAACCCCCGCCTCGCGGCCCTCGATGGGACAGGAAGGGACTCCTGTGACAGGGGAGACGACCCTCGTCCCTCCCCACGCGCGAAGCCCCGCGTCTTCACGCCCCCTGGCCAACCCACCGTGCAAAGTCCGGTCTCGCCGCCCGCGATGGGACAGGAAAAGACTCCTGTGACGGGGGAGGTGCCCCCCGGACCTCCCCGGCCGCGAAGCTCAGCGACTTGAGGGCGTTCCGCCCGCCCGCCGATGCAAAGTCCCGCCTCGCGGGCCTCGATGGGGCGGGAGGGGCGTGATGTGACAGGGGAGGCGGCTCCCAGCCTTCCCCGCGCACAAACGCCGCCCCGCTACCGCTCCGACGTCGTGGTCGTCGTTCGGGGCTCCCAGATGCCGTCCCGGATCAGGCGGCGCTGGCGTGCGCGCTCGTACGTCGCCGTGCCGTAGTACGTCAGGCCGAGCAGGGCGCCGAAGACGAGGCCGGCCTGGATGTCCACGGCCTGCGTGTCCGGGGGTGCGGCGAACACGGCGAAGACGGCCAGCCCGATCGCGGCGGCCAGGGCCAGGGGATGCCGCCCGACGAAGAGCTGGACGCGCGTCGGGGGCAGCTTGCCTCCCAGGAAACGGTCAAGAGCCCAGAAGCCCTCCACCAGGGCTCGGCGACGTGTCTTCGGCATACCCCCGAGCCTAACCAAGCAGCCGAACCGGGCCGCCCCTCGGCCTTCCGGCAGTGACCAGCGGGGCTTGAAGCCCGGCCGCCCAGCGGCCGCTCGTCGCTGAGCCCTGCCCGGCAGCCCCATTTCACTGCCGCGCACCACCGACCCACCGGAGCGGACTCCCGGCCCCGGCCACAAACCGGCGCCCCCACCCACCCAGCCCGCCGGACGGCACTCCGCCCCGGCCGATACCCGGCCTCCCCACCCACCGGCCCGGCGGCCGCCCGTCGACCCCCGCCACCTCCCGGGAAGGCCGCGCGGCCCCGCCCCCGGCCGCCCTCCGAGTGTGAAAGGGCCCCCGGAGGCGCCGGGTCAAGGGTGGCCGTAGGCCATCGCGCAGCGACGCGACCGCAGGGAGCGCCCTTGACGCGGTGGTGGAGGGGGCAACACTCGGAAAGAGGGCGGCCGCACCAGGAGCCCGCCCGGAGCGCCCGCTCCTAGGAGCCGTCCGGCCTCGGCCCGAAGGTGTTCAGGAAGACCACCGGCCCGCCCCCGAAGCACCCTTCTGTTCCCTCGGCTCCCCCCAGCTCCTCCGCCCCCTCCGCCCCCTCCGCCCCCTCCCCCGCCAGGGCCAGCAGGGCCGCCAGTGCCTTCGCCGTGTAGACCGGCTCCAGCTCCAGGTCCGCCTCCTCGGCCGCCCAGCGCAGGGCCCGCGCGCCCGGCTCCGTCGGGTGGGCGTAACCCTCGCCGAGCCACCCGTACTCCGTGACGATGTCCTCCGGCCCGAGCCGTACCGGCGTCGGCGGCAGCTCGGCGCCCCGCGCCCGCAACAGGCGTTCCGCCTTCCCCGCGAGTGCCGTGAGCCGGGCGGCGTCCAGGCGCAGCGTGTCGTTCACGACGACCGCCAGGACCCGGGTGCGCAGCCCGGCCAGCCGCAGTCCGAGGGCCAGTCCGGCGGCGGTGCCGCCCGAACCGACCGCCGTCACGATCCAGGCGGGCTCCGGCAGCAGCCCCTCCTCGACCTGCTCGGCCAGTTCCAGCGCGCACTCGACGTACCCGAGCGTCCCCAGCGGCGAGGACCCGCCCGCGGGGAGCACGTACGGGAGGCGCAGGCCCCGCGTATGGCGGGCCAGCAGCCAGGGCAGCGAGAGGATCAGCCGGCCCTTCGTGTGCGGGAAGTGCAGGGTGGCGCCGGAGGCGCGCAGCCGGGCGAGTTGGGCCCGTACGTGCGCGTCGACCGGCTGGTCGATCAGGGCGAGGGCCACGTCGATGCCCTGCTCGCGGGCGTAGAGCGCGGCGGCCAGGCCCCAGTTGGTTCCGAGGCCGCCGACGCTGAGGAGGGTGCGGGGGCCGCCGCCGCGCAGGGCCTGCGGCAGGAGCCACTCCAGCTTGCGGACCTTGTTGCCGCCCCAGCCGCCCTCGCCGTAACCGCTCTCGTCCTTCACCCAGACCGGGGTCCGCGAGCCGGGGCCGGTCAGCGGGCGTACGGGGGTGGGGCCGGAGCCGAGCGGCAGGTACGGCAGGGTGTCGGCGAGCGCAGGCCAGTGCCGGTGGAGCAGCGGGCGGCGAGTCATGCGGGCCACCGTAGGGGGGACGGCGCGGCCCGGGGGAGGGGTCGGTCAGGCCGTCTGCCGGCGGCGGACCATCTCGTCGATCCAGACCGGCGCGAACGGGGAGGTGCAGCCCGGTGAGGTCGGGTAGTCCTTGAGGACTTCCAGGCGCTCGCCGATGCCGATCGCGCGGGCGCGGTGCTCGGGGTGTTCGATCCCGATCTGGGCCAGGCAGTGGTTCATGGCCCACTGGAGGCGGTCGGGGGCGTCCTTCATCTCGGCCTCGATGACGTCGAGGAGGGCGGGGAGGTCGAGGCCTTCGGGCTTCTTGGCGACGCGGTCGGTGGTGAGGGCCCACCCGGCACTGGCGACGACGGGGTCCGGGTCGGCGGTCCAGGCGAGGCGCAGTGCTTCGGCGTGCGGGCTCTTCTTGACCACGTAGTTCACGAGCCAGTCGTGGACCTTGGGGGCGCGGGCCCGGCGCAGCATCGCGTCCAGTTCGTCGCGGTCGTAGGCCTTGGGGCGGCAGATGAGGAGGGCGAGGAGCCGGGCGGCCGTGTCGTCCGTGGCCCAGAGGTCCCGGGCGAGGTCCTGCTGGGTCTTGAGCCGCTTGGCGAGCGCGCGGAGCTTGCCGAGGTTCACGCCGTGGTCGTCGCCGTGCCTCTCGTTGACGGCGCGGGCCTTCGGGTCCTCCAGCGCGGCCAGCTCGGCCATCACCTCGGCGACCGTCGTCCCGGGTCCGGTCGTCGGGGCCACCGTGTCCTCCTGGTGTCTGGTGTCTGGTGTCTGGTGTCCGGTGGGCGGTGTCTGGTGGGCGGTGTCTCGTGGGCGGGTTTCAGCGTATGTCGGGGGCGCCGGGGAGGACGGTCGACCGCACACCGGCCGGCCGCACACGGGTGGTCGCACACGGGTGGTCGCCCGCATCGGGGTCGCCCACATCGGGGTCGCCGCACACGGAAAGAGGGCGGCCGCGGCGGGAGCCCGTCGGACTCCCGCCGCGACCGCCCTCTCCGGGACGGAGTGGTCGGCTCAGCCGAGCGCCAGCCAGGCGACGCCCGCCAGGACGGCGATCGCGACGATCACGCCGACGATCACGCCGACGCGCGGGCCGGAGGAGTGGGTGGTCGCGGCCTGGTACTGCTGCCGCTGGCCCGGCTGCTGCTGGGGGGCGCCCTCGTCGACGAAGGCGCGGAACATCTGGGTGCTGCCGGCGGGGTCGTAGGAGCCCTCGGGGCCCTGGCCGCCCTGGCCGTACGGTGCTTGGGGGTTGTGTGCCATGGCCCGGACCCTAGCGAAGGTGTGGTTCCGGGCCCAAGCCCCACCCTCCTCCCTGGACCTCCCCCGCCCCCGGGGCCCCGCTCTCGCCCCTCCCCAGGCCCCGCTTTGCCGATTCTTTAGCGCGCTTTGACCGATTTAGTTTGCCTGGAGCAACCATCGATCTCTATGGTTGCCCTAAGCAACAAGATGTCAGGGGAGCTCGATGGAGACGCTGAGCCGGTACGAGGAGCTCGCCAGGGCGGTGAGCGCCATCGGCGCCGTCAAGCGTGGTGTGGCCCGGGTGCTGCCCGCCCACTGCCAGGGCGGCGCGGCGGCCGTACTCGCCCTCGTCAAGCACCACGGCGACATGCGGATGAGCCGGCTGGCCGAACTCATGGCCGTCGACATGTCCGTGTGCAGCCGTCATGTGACGCACACCGTGGAGCACGGCTGGATCGAGCGACTGCCCGACCCGGACGACAAGCGCTCCCGGATCCTGCGGCTCACCACCGAGGGCTACGCGATGCTCGGCGAGCTCGACCGCCGGGTCGCCGAGGCCTTCACCCGCCACCTCGCGGAGTGGTCCGACGAAGACGTCGCACTGCTCACGACCATGCTCTCCCGGCTGCGGGACGCCTTCGGGGACTGCCGGGCCCCGCACGCCTGACCGGCACCCGCCCCACCCGGCACCGCACGACCGGCACCCGCACCACGCCCGAACGACCCCGCCCGCCCGGCCCGGCATCCGACCGCAGCGGACGTCACGCACAGCCACGTACGCCGACGTACACGCCCGTACACCCTCGGACACCCACGTACACGTAAAGGAACCTCATGGCTACCACCGCACCTGCCACGGGTGTACGGGAAGGCCGGACCGACAACTCCGGTGCCCCGATGACGCACCGGCAGATCATGGAGGCGCTCTCCGGGCTGCTGCTCGGCATGTTCGTCGCCATCCTGTCCTCGACGATCGTCTCGAACGCCCTCCCCCAGATCATCACCGACCTCGGCGGCGGCCAGTCCGCCTACACCTGGGTCGTCACCGCCGCCCTCCTGTCGATGACGGCGACCACCCCGCTCTGGGGCAAGCTGGCGGACCTCTTCTCCAAGAAGCTGCTGGTCCAGATAGCCCTGATCATCTACGTCGCGGGTTCGGTCGTCGCCGGCCTCTCGCAGAACACCGGCATGCTGATCGCCTGCCGCGTGGTCCAGGGCATCGGCGTCGGCGGTCTGACCGCCCTCTCCCAGATCATCCTGGCCGCCATGATCGCCCCGCGTGAGCGCGGCCGGTACAGCGGCTACCTCGGCGCCACCTTCGCCGTCGCCACCGTCGGCGGCCCGCTGCTCGGCGGCGTCATCACCGACACCGACTGGCTCGGCTGGCGCTGGTGCTTCTACGTCGGCGTGCCCTTCGCGCTGATCGCGCTGATCGTGCTGCAGAAGACGCTGAAGCTCCCCGTGGTGAAGCGCGAGGTCAAGGTCGACTGGGCCGGCGCCCTCTTCATCAGCGCCGCCGTCTCGCTGCTCCTGATCTGGGTCACCTTCGCGGGCGACAAGTACGACTGGGTGTCCTGGCAGAGCGCCGCCATGGTCGGCGGATCGGTCCTGCTCGGCGCGGTGTTCCTGTTCGTCGAGTCCCGGGCCTCCGAGCCGATCATCCCGCTGCGCCTCTTCCGCAACCGCACGATCACGCTGGCCTCGCTGGCCTCGCTCTTCGTGGGTGTCGCGATGTTCGCCGGCACGGTCTTCTTCAGCCAGTACTTCCAGCTGGCCCGCAACGAGTCGCCGACGATGTCCGGCGTCCTCACCATCCCGATGATCGGCGGCCTGTTCGTCTCGTCGACCGTCTCCGGCATGATCATCACCAAGACCGGCCGCTGGAAGGCCTGGCTGGTCAGCGGTGGCGCCCTCGCCGCCGGCGGCCTCGGTCTGCTCGGCACCATCCGGTACGACACGGAGTACTGGCACATCGCGATCTTCATGGCGGTGCTCGGCCTGGGCCTCGGCATGATGATGCAGAACCTGGTGCTCTGCACCCAGAACCAGGTCGCCCCCTCCGACCTCGGCGCCGCCTCCTCCGTCGTCACCTTCTTCCGCTCCCTGGGCGGTGCGATCGGTGTCTCGGCGCTCGGCGCGGTCATGGCCCACCGGGTCACCGACTACGTCAAGGACGGTCTGGCCGAGCTCGGCCCGAAGGCCGCGGCGGCCATGGGCCAGGGCGGCGGCGGTGGCATCCCGGACATGGACAAGCTGCCCGCCCCGATCCGTACGGTCATGGAGAGCGCGTACGGCCACGGCGTCGGCGACGTCTTCCTCTACTCGGCGCCCTTCGCGCTGCTGGCCTTCATCGTGACGCTGTTCATCAAGGAGGTCGCGCTGAAGAGCAACACCGTCAAGGCCGAGGACGCCACGGCGGACACCACGGCGAGCGCCACGGCGGACGCCAGGTAGAAGAGCTCCCGGCCGCGCTTCGAGCGGAGGCGCGGCCGGGTCCGGTACGGAGCGGCGGGCAGGGGACGGCCCGCCGCTCCGTCATTTCTCCGTACTCCCGCCTACTTCTCCTGCATCTCCTGCATCCGCTGCGTCTCCGGTGTCTCCGGTGTCTCCTGCTTCTGCTGCTTCTCCTGCGCGCGGGAAACCATGACCTCGATGCCAGCGATCAGCACGTCCAGCGCGTAGTCGAAGTCGCGGTCCCAGAGGTCGTCCATCCGGCGGCTGGCCCGCTCCTCGATGACGGGCCGCATGAGCTTCAGGTCCTCGGCGAACCTCGGCTCGTCCACGAAGGCGTCGACCGCCTCCCGGTAGTACTCCTCCTGCGTCATGCCCGTCTCGGCGGCCCGCCGCTCGAAGTGCCCCTCGACCGTGCCGAATCCGTAGACGAACTGGAAGACGGCCGAGGTGGCCCCGGGCTGGCCGTCCGCGGGCAGCCCGGTCGACGCGATCACCTGGTAGATGCCCTTCGCGACGGCGACCGCCTGCGGACCGACGTTGAGGTACGTGCCCGAGATCGACGAGACCCAGGGGTGGGCGACCAGCATCCGGCGGTAGTCGTTCGCCATCAGCCGGAGCCGGTCCTGCCAGCTCCGGGCCGCCTCGACGGCCTCCAGGTCGATCCCCTGGTGGGCGGCGTCGAGTGCGAACTCGATGATGTCGTCCTTGGTGTCGACGTACCAGTAGAGGGACATCGCGGTGACGTTGAGCTCGGTCGCGAGCTTGCGCATCGACAGCTTGGCGAGGCCCTCCTCGTCGAGCATCCGGATGGCGGCGGCGACGATCCGGTCCCGGTCGAGCCCGGCCGGGCCGCCGCCGCTGCGGGCGGCCCGGTTCTCCAGCCAGACGCTGGAACGCGCCGGGTTCTTGGCCCGGTCCGTTGCCTTGACCACCGCGTTCCTCCGTCCGATCAGCCTTCCGCGCCCATGCTATGCAGCGACTTCTAGCTTCTCCGACTCCTGCCGGCGCAGCTCCGCCCGTTCGGCCCGCTGGAGCAGGGCCGCGGCGAGCAGTCCACCCGCGAAGACCGCGATCGCGCCGACCAGCTGGCTGGTCTGGAGGCCGGAGGCGAAGGCGTCGGAGATCTGCTGCCGCTCGGCGTCGCTGCCCGCCGCGGCCAGGGCGGCCGGCAGGGAGGTGGCCGTGACGGTGACGAGGGCGGCGAAGCGGGCGTTGAGGACGGCGCCGAGGATGGCGACGCCGAGGCCGTTGCCGAACTCGGCGAGCGTGCCGTTGACGCCGGCGCCGACGCCGGCCTTCTCCGGCGGGATCGCGCTCATGATGGCGTTGGCCATGGCCGGGTTGGAGAGGGCGATGCCCGCACCCATGAGGATCAGGCCGAGCAGCATGCCGCCGTACGTGCCGTCGGTGCCGCCGCCGATCAGGGCGATCGAGGTGAGACCGCCCGCGACCAGGGACAGGCCGAGCGCCACGGAGGCCGGGGTGCCGATCTTCATGACCAGCCTCGGCCCGATGCCGGAGAGGTTGAGGACCACGATGGTCAGCGCCAGCGGCGCCATCCGCAGACCCGCCTCCAGCGGCTCGTAACCGAGGACGAACTGCAGGTGCTGGGTGAGCAGGAAGAGCGAGCCGCCCATGCCGAGCATGACCAGGATCGCGCCGGCGACGGCGCCGACGAACTTCTGGTTGCGGAAGAAGTGCATGTCGAGCATCGGGTACGGGATGCGCAGCTCCCACCAGGCGAAGGCGGCGAGGACGACGACGCCGAGCAGCGCCGGGAGCAGCACCTGGCCGGAGGTCCAGCCGTGCTCCGGACCGGTGATGATCGCGAAGACGACCGAGGTCATGCCGATGGTGGAGAGCAGTGCGCCGAGCAGGTCGGGGCGGTCGCCCTGGGGGTTCTTGGACTCGGGGACCAGCTTGATGACGGCGACCAGGCCGATGACGGCGACCGGGATGTTGATCAGGAAGATCATTCCCCACCAGAAGTGGTTGAGGATCGCGCCGCCGATCAGCGGGCCCGCGGCGAAGCCGAGGGAGCTGATGGTGGCCCAGATGGCGATGGCCTTGACCCGCTGGGAGTCGTCGAAGATCTGCATGACGACGGCGAGGGTCGTGGTCATCAGGAGCGCGCCGCCGACGCCCATGCCCGCGCGGGCGGCGATCAGCTGCGCGGTGGAGTCGGCGAGGCCGGCGGCGAGCGAGCCGAGGCCGAAGAGCGCGAGACCGACGGCGAGGAGCTTCTTGCGGCCGTAGCGGTCGGCGGCGTTGCCCGCGGTGAGCAGCAGGCCGGACTGGACCAGCGAGTAGGCGTTGATCATCCACTGGATGTCGCTGGTGGAGGCGTGCAGTTCGGTGGTCAGCGAGGGGATGGCGACGCTGAGCACGGTGTTGTCGAGCAGGACCGTGAGCTGGGCGAGGCAGATGACGCCGAGGATCAGCCAGCGCTGTGGGTGGCCGCCCCCGGTGGTGGCGGTGGCGTTCGGCGCCGTCATGGGAACTCCTTATACGGTGTACGAGGCGAGTCTCGTACACCGTATAAGGATCCTCTTACGCTGTATAGCGATTATTTCTTCGCGGCTGCTCCGGGACCGCTCCCGGCCCCGCGCGGCCCCGCGCGGCCCCGCGCGGCCCCGGAGCGGAGTCACTTCTTGCTGGTCAGGTCGTAGAAGGTGGTGCCGTCCACGGTCGTCTTCTCGAAGGTGGACTCGACCCAGGAGCTGATCTCGCTGCTTCCGCCACCGCCGGGTCCGCCGCCCATGCCGCCGCCGGACGAGAGGAAGTAGTGGATCCTCCCCTCGGCCACGTACCGCTTGAACTGCGCGAGCGTCGGCGACGGGTCGCTGCCGTTGAAGCCGCCGATCGCCATCACCGGCTTCTCCGTGGCGAGCTGGTAGCTGGCCGCGTTCTGGGCGCCGATGGCGGCAGCGACCCAGGTGTACGCGTCGGCGTCGGCGAGCAGCTTGCTCTTGGCCTCGGCACCGACGCTGGCACCGTTCAGGAGCCCGCCGGCGCCGCCGGGACGGGCGTTCTCGCCGGAGGTCGAGGGCGCCTGCCCGCCGCCCGGGAACTGCCCACCCCCCGGAAACTGCCCACCCCCCGGGAACTGCCCACCCCCCGGGAACTGCCCACCGCCGGGGAACTGCCCACCGCCGGGGAACCGGCCTTGGCCCATCCCCTGACCGCCATGCCCCTCCCCGAACAGCATCCGGCCCCCGCCCATCCCTCCGCCGCGCATCCCGCCCGGCCCGGCCATGCCCGCCGGACCCGCCGTCACGATCGAGCCCTGGTGCCCGTCCGCCAGCGTGGCGAGGGTGTACGCGAAGGGCCCCGCGAGACCGGCCGCGAGGCCGAGGCCCGCCGCCGCCAGGCCCGTCCGCCGGGCGCCGCTCGTCATCCGCCCCGCGAGCACCAGCCCCAGCGCCGCCGCGCAGCCCGCGACGAGCACCGCCCAGCGCAGCCACGGCAGCCAGTCCGGCGTCCGGCCGAGCAGCACCCATGCCCACACCGCCGTCACCGCGACGGAGGCCGCGAGGGCCGCCGAGGCGAGGAACCGCGTCCGCTCCTCCCACAGCACCGCCACGCCCATGCCGATCAGGGCGGCGAGGTACGGGGCCATCGCCACCGTGTAGTACTCGTGGAAGATGCCGGCCATGAAGCTGAAGACGCCCGTCGTCACCAGCAGCGAACCGCCCCACACCAGGAACGCCGAGCGGGCCGTGTCCGTCCGCGAGGCCCGCCAGGTCACCACGAGACCGGCGATGAGCAGCAGCAGCGCGGCCGGGAGCAGCCAGGAGATCTGGCCGCCGACCTGCTCGTCGAACATCCGGCCCAGACCGGTCTCGCCCCAGCCGCCACCGCCACGGCCGCCGCCCCGCCCGGGCAGCTCCATCCCGGCCGGTAGGTCCACGCCCGCCGGCAGCTCCATGGACGCGCCGCCCCCGCGCGCACCGCCGCCGCCCACGCTGCCGACCTCGTCGCCGTTGAGCCGGCCGAGGCCGTTGTAGCCGAAGGTCAGCTCCAGGAAGCTGTTGTTCTGCGAGCCGCCGACGTACGGGCGGGAGGACGCCGGCCACAGTTCGACCAGGGCCACCCACCAGCCCGCCGACACGAGCATCGCGAGCCCGCCGAGGCCGAGCCGCCCGAACCGGCGCCCGATCCCGCCCGGCGCGCACACCACGTACACGAGCGCGAGCACCGGCAGGATCAGGAAGGCCTGCAGGGTCTTGGCGAGGAACGCGAAGCCGAGCGCGACGCCCGCCCACACCAGCCAGCGCGCCGCGCCCTCGTCGAGCTCCAGGGCGCGCAGCACGCAGTAGACGGCGACGGTCATCAGCAGCGCCAGCAGCGCGTCCGGGTTGTTGAAGCGGAACATCAGCGCGGCGACCGGGGTGAGCGCGAGCACCGCGCCCGCGATCAGGCCCGCGCCCGCGCCGAAACGGCGCCGGACGGCCGCGTACAGGACGCCGACCGTGGCCACCCCCATCAGCACCTCGGGCAGCAGGATCTGCCAGGAGCCGAGACCGAAGAGGCGGACGGACAGGGCCATCGGCCACAGGGCGGCCGGCGGCTTGTCGACGGTGATGGCGTTGGCCGCGTCGAGCGAGCCGAAGAAGAAGGCCTTCCAGCTCTCGCTGCCGGCCTGCACGGCGGCGGAGTAGAAGGAGTTGGCGTAGCCGCTGGCGCCGAGGTTCCAGAGGTAGAGCACCGCGGTGACGAGCAGCAGGCCGAGGAAGGCGGGACGCACCCAGGGGGCGTCCTCGGGTCGGCCGCGCCACACCCGCTGCGGTCGGATCAGGGAGTTCATCAGCTGGTCGTCCTAGTCAGGGAGCGCTCCGGGAAGACCCAGAGCCGGAAGAGGAGGAAGCGCACGACGGTCGCGGCGAGGTTGGCGACGATCAGTACGGCGAGTTCGGTCGAGTGCGCCGGATCGCCCGTCGCCGCGCCCAGCGCGGCGAGGGAGCCGCTGGTCAGGGCGAGGCCGATGCCGAAGACGACGAGCCCCTGCGCCTGGTGCCGGGCGGCCCGCTCCCGGCCCCGCACGCCGAAGGTGAGCCGCCGGTTGGCGGCCGTGTTGGCGACGGCGGAGACAAGGAGGGCCCCTGCGTTGGCGAGTTGGGGGCCGACGCCGAGCCGGAAGAGGGAGTAGAGGGCCAGGTAGAAGAGCGTCGACAGCGCCCCGACCACGCAGAATCCGACCAGCTGGCGGGCCAGGCCGCCCGGGACGCCGGACAGTTCGCGGTCGCGCGGGTCGTCGCCGAAGGGCCGGGCCAGCCGGTCCAGCGGCAGCGAACCGGTCGCGAGCGCCCGCCCCACCCGCCACACGCCCCTCAGGTCGTCGGTGGCCGTCCGCACGATGTGGACGGTCGACTCGGGGTCGTCGACCCAGTCGACCGGCACCTCGTGGATGCGCAGCCCGGCCCGCTCGGCGAGCACCAGCATCTCGGTGTCGAAGAACCAGCCGGTGTCCTCGACCATCGGCAGCAGCCGCTCGGCGACCTCCCGCCGGATCGCCTTGAAGCCGCACTGCGCGTCGGAGAAGCGGGCGGCGAGCGAGCCGCGCAGGATCAGGTTGTAGGCGCGGGAGATGAACTCCCGCTTCGGTCCGCGCACCACGCGCGAGGACCGGGCGAGCCGCGAGCCGATCGCGAGGTCGGAGTGACCGGAGATGAGCGGCGCGACGAGCGGCAGCAGGGCGTTGAGGTCGGTGGACAGGTCCACGTCCATGTACGCGAGGACCGGCGCCTCGGACGCCGACCAGACGGTCCGCAGCGCGCGCCCGCGCCCCTTCTGTTCCAGCCGTACGGAACGTACGCCGGGCAGCCGGGCGGCCAGCGAACGCGCCACCTCCGGCGTGGAGTCGGTGGAGGCGTTGTCGGCGACGGTGATGCGGAAGTCGTACGGGAAGGTGCGGGAGAGGTGCTCGTGGAGCCGCAGCACGCAGGGCTCCAGGTCCTTCTCCTCGTCGAACACGGGGATCACCACGTCGAGGACGGGCCGGCCGGCCGCGCCGACGGGGAGGTGCTCCCGGGCGGGAAGGGTTTCGGCGGACGGTGACATCTGCATGCCCCGACCCTCGCCAGGGCCGCTGTCACGGCGGTGTGGTGGAGCTGTGGTGCGGCTGTGAGTCGGGGAGGACGGGAGGTACGGGAGCCGCCCCGGCCCCTCCCCCTCGTCAGAGCTGCTTCGGCAGCCTGACCGCGAACCGCGTCCGCCCCGGCCCGCTGTCGACGTGCACCTCGCCGCCGTGGGCGAGGGTGACCGCCCGGACGATGGCGAGGCCGAGCCCGGTGCTGCCGGCGTGCCGGGAGCGGGAGGCGTCGCCGCGGGCGAAGCGCTCGAAGACGGACGGCAGCAACTCCGGAGCGATGCCCGGCCCGTCGTCCTCGACCTCGACGACCACATGGGCCGGGCCGGTCCGCAGCCGCGCGGTGACGGTGGTGCCGGGCGGGGTGTGCGTACGGGCGTTGGCGAGGAGGTTGACGAGCACCTGGTGGAGCCGCGCGCCGTCGGCGGGGATCCGCACCGCCGCGGTGGGCTCGGCGTCGGGGAAGTCGAGGCGCCAGTGGTGCTCGGGCCCGGCGGCGCGGGCGTCGGAGACGGCGTCCACGACCAGCAGGGCGAGATCGGTGCTCTCGTACGAGAGCGGGCGTCCGGAGTCCAGCCGGGCGAGCAGCAGCAGGTCCTCGACCAGGCCCGTCATCCGGGTGGCCTCGGACTCGATCCGGCCGAGGGCGTGCCGGGTGTCGGGTCCGCACTCCTCGCGCCCGCGCCGGGTCAGCTCGGCGTACCCCCGGATCGAGGCCAGCGGGGTGCGCAGCTCGTGGCTGGCGTCGGCGACGAACTGGCGGACCCGCGTCTCGCTCCGCTGGCGCGCGTCGAGCGCCGAATGGACGTGGTCCAGCATCCGGTTGATGGCCGCGCCCACCTGCCCCACCTCGGTCCGCGGGTCGGCCTGCGCCTCCGGCACCCGGTGGTCCAGGGCCACCTCGCCGCTGTGCAGCGGCAGCCGGGACACCTGCGCCGCGGTCGTGGCGACCCGCCGGAGGGGCCGCAGGGCGACCCGTACGAGCACGGTCCCGGCGAGCGAGGCGGCGACGAGCCCGGCGCCGGTGACGCTCAGCTCGACGACGATCAGCGTCGACAGGGCGTCCTGGACCTCGGAGAGCGGTATCCCTATGAGGTAGTCGCCGTTCTTGCCGGCGGCGTACCGCACCCGGTAGTCGCCGAGGCCGCCGGGCAGCGACACGGTGTGCGGGGCGTCGTCACGGGGCACGGCCGCGAGGGCGGCGGACTGGGCGGCGCTCAGCTCCCGCTTCTCGTAGTGCCGCCCGTACACGCCGTCCTCCGGCGGTACGGAGACGCTCGCCTCGGTCAGCTCCCCGTCCACCACCCGCGCACCGACCGTCCCGAGCGGGGCGCCGGGCCCGATGATGAAGCCCAGCGGGGCCTCGAAGCCGTCCGGCGAGGGCACGGCGGCCGACGGCGGCGGCCCGGCCGCCCGGTTGGCGACCTCCTGGAGGCGGGTGTCCGCCTGGTCGAAGAGGTAGGACCGGAAGGCGATCGTCGTCACCGTGCCGATGACCGCGCACACGACGGCGATCAGCGCGACGGCGGAGACGACCAGCCGGGTCCGCAGCGACCAGGGTCCCCGGGACACCCGGGGAGCCCGAGAACCCCGAGGCCCCTGGGGAGCCCGGGAACGGATGCGCACGGCGGACTACTCGCCGGGCTTGATGAGGTAGCCGGCCCCCCGCCGGGTGTGGATCATCGGGCTGCGCCCGGCGTCCAGCTTGCGCCGCAGGTAGGAGATGTAGAGCTCGACCACGTTGGCCTGGCCGCCGAAGTCGTACGACCACACGCGGTCCAGGATCTGCGCCTTGCTGAGCACCCGGCGCGGGTTGCGCATCAGGTAGCGCAGCAGCTCGAACTCGGTCGCGGTGAGGTGGACGGACTCGCCGCCCCGGGTGACCTCGTGGCTGTCCTCGTCCAGGGTGAGGTCGCCGACGGTGAGCAGCGACTCGCTGCGCGCCTGGGCGGCCCCGGAACGGCGGATCAGCCCGCGCAGCCGGGCGACGACCTCCTCCAGGCTGAACGGCTTGGTGACGTAGTCGTCGCCGCCCGCGGTGAGCCCGGCGATCCGGTCCTCGACGGCGTCCTTCGCGGTGAGGAACAGCACCGGCACCTCGGGCAGCTCGCGCCGCAGCCGCCCCAGGACGGCGAGCCCGTCCATGTCGGGCAGCATCATGTCGAGCACGACGACGTCGGGCCGGAACTCCCGCGCGATCCGCAGGGCCCCGGCCCCGTCGCCCGCGCTGTGCACCTGCCAGCCCTCGTAGCGCAGGGCCATCGAGAGCAGCTCGGCGAGCGAGGCCTCGTCGTCGACGACGAGCACGCGGACGGCGGTGCCGTCGGGCCGGAGCAGATCGGTTCGCGAACGGGGAGTGGTCGCAGTCATGGGAACACGGTGTCCGCCGCTACTGAGACCGTTCTTTCGCTTCCCTGTGAAATTCCTGAGAATGCCCTGGGCGCGCACGCTGCGCCGGAGGGCCTACGGGACGGGCGGCAGCCCGAACAGCCGGGCCCCGTTGTCGTGGCAGACCGCCCGCAGCCAGTCGTCGCCGAGCCCGAGCCGTTCGAGGGCGTGGAGCTGGTGGACGTACGGGTAGGGGATGTTCGGGAAGTCGGTCCCGAGCAGGATCCGGTCGCCGAGCCCCTGGAGCCGCTTGAGCCCGTCCTCGGGGAAGGGCGCGAGGCGTTCGCTGAAGTCGGTGAAGGCCATGGTGGTGTCGAGGTGGACGCCCTCGTAGCGCTCGGCGAGGCCGAGGAAGTCCGCGTACTCGGGCATGCCCATGTGGGCGACGATCAGCCGCAGCCGGGGGTGGCGGGCGAGCAGCCGGCCGACCGGTCCGGGCCCGGTGAAGGCTCCGGGGGCGGGACCGGAGCCGCAGTGCATGACGACGGGCGTCCTGGCCTCGGCGACCGTCCCCCACACCTCGTCCAGCAGCTCGTCGTTCGGATCGAACCCGCCCACCTGCACGTGCACCTTGAGGACCCGGGCCCCGCGGTCGAGCGCGGCGCGGACGTAGCCGGGGGCGCCGGGCTCGGGGAAGAGGGTGGCGGTGTGCAGGCAGTCGGGGGTGCGGCGGGCGAAGTCGTCGGCCCAGTCGTTGAGCCAGGCGGCCATGCCGGCCTTGTGCGGGTAGAGCATCGAGGTGAAGGCGCGCACCCCGAACTCGCGCAGCAGCGCGACCCGGCGGTCCTCCTCCTCGCGGTAGGTGATGGGCCACTCGACGCCGGTCAGGGGCCCGGCGGAGTCGAAGTAGGCCCACACCTTGTCGAGGACGTTCCGCGGCATGAAGTGGGTGTGGACGTCGACGAGCCCCGGCAGCCCGAGCCGCCCGGCCCAGGCCCGGACCTCACGGCCCTCAGGACCGACGCGGCCGTCGCGCCCGTCGCGGCCATCGCGGCGTTCGCTGCCCTCGCTGCCCTCGCTGCCCCCGGCGGAGTGCGGCGGCAGATCAGTCCCGGTCGCGGTCAAAGCCGTACGTCCTCTCCACCTTGCCGATGTGGACGCGGTAGCTGTCGTACCACTCCGCCCGCCCGCGCCGCTTCGCCTCCAGGTGCTCGGGGTGGTGCTGCCAGGCGGTGAGCCCTTCGAGGTCGCGGAAGTAGGCGACGGTGATGCCGATGCCGCCGGGGGTGCCCGCGGACTCGTAGCCGAGGAAGCCGGGGATGTCCCGGACCAGCGCGTGGAGGGTGGCGGCGGTCTCGGCGTAGCCCTCGGGGGCGTCGGGCCTGATCGCGGTGAAGACAGCGGTGTAGTAAGGCGGTTCGAAGCCGCCGACGAGGCTCTGGGTCATGTGATCACCCTGGTCCGGGGTCCTCGCCCCTGTCCATGGATGCCCCCCGAAGGGATCCAAGTCTTTACGCTCCCCCGTCTGCCCCTCCCTTCCCTCAGAACAACTGCTCCTGCCCGTCCCCGAACCCGAGGGGAACGGAGACGGGAAGCCCGGCCGGAGCGCTCTCGATCCCCCACCCGCTCAGCAGCCGGGTGTCGAGGGCGAGGTGCCGACCGTCCCGGTCGAGGAGGTGGAGGTCGGGCCCGGCGGCGGCGAGCAGCCGCCCGGCGACGACCCCGTCGGGGACGAGCTCGACGACGCTCGCGTCGAGCGGCGGCAGCCCGTCGAGCCGGAACGCCGCCACGTGGTCGTGCACCTCGCACTCCAGCCGCTCCAGCGTCTCGGCCCAGGCGCCGACGCCGACGGCGCGCGCGTACAGCTCGGCGACCTCCCCCTCCCGCTCCGCGGCGGGCGGGAGGGCGGTGCGGACGGCGCGCTTGCGGGCGTACGGGATGCGGTCGGGCACGGCGAGCGCGTGCCGCAGCACCTCCTCGGTCCGGCGCGCGGCCATCAGCGGCCCTCGTCCGAGCCAGCTGAAGGCGACCGCCCCCTGCTCCAGGAGCCGCGCGTCCCCGCGCTCCTCGCGGGTGATGCCCACCTTGACGAGTCCGGGCCCGAACCAGGCGAGGTAGACGCGGTACGGGCGGGGGTCGTCGAGGAGGGTGTCGGCGGCGACGGAGTGCGCGCGGTCGAGCCGGGCGCACTCGGCGCACCGTCCCCCGGTGCTCCGCCCGCCGACGAGGGCGCCCAGCGGGCAGACGTTCCCGCGCGCCCCGGGACACCGCCGCTCGCCGACCGCACGGAACCCGATGACCCGCCCGTACCCGAGCGCGCTGACCCGGCTCCCCGCGCGCCCGCCGTCCCAGCGCAGCCCGGGGACGCCGTCCCGCCAGGACACTCCGGCACTCCGCCACACCATGGGACCAGTCTGATCGACACCACTGACAGACGAGGGGTCAGGCTCGTCAGGGCAGCAGATAGAGCAGCCCCTCGTCCCCGCCCTCTCCCCCGTCTCCTCCCGCGTGCCGCATGCACCCGCGCTCGACGAGCATGCGGACGCAGTCGCGGACCCGGTCGGAGGGGAGCCCGGTGAGCCGGGCGACCTCCTCCAGGCGGTAGCGGACCCCGCCGCGCACGAGCTCGGGGGCGAGGCAGGCGGCGACGGCCCGGACGTCGGCGTCGAGCACGACGTTCCGCTCGTACCAGGAGGCGAGGAGGTCCTGCGGGGTGAGGGCGGGGCCGGCGTACGCACCGGGCTGCGGCTCGGCGTACGGGTCGGCGTAAGGATCCGCGTACGGCTCGGGGAGGGCCCGCTGGACGGGGACGGCGAGCAGGTCGGCGGCCTCGGCGAGCCGGGTGAGGCTCCGGTCGTCGAGCTCGTCCGCCTCCAGCCGGACGACCTCGTCGCGCACGGGCGACGGGACCACGAACGCGCCGGGCACGGGGGAGGGTTCGAGGCCGTAGGCGCCGTGGCGCTGCACGGCGCAGACGACTTCGGCGATCCAGGCCCGGAAGGGGCCGACGCGGGCCGCGGTGGAGGCGGCGACGAGCTGGACGAGCCCTTCGAGGTTGACCATCCGTTCGCCGAGGGTCGCCTGCATGGCCTTGCCGACGTGGGCGCGGAGGGCTTTGCGCACGTCGCCGTGCCCGAGCGCTCCGGCCACGTCCGCGGCGGGGAACCAGTGCGTCCCGTCGGCCAGGGTGAGCCGGCGCAGCCGGATGCCGGTGGCGGCAAAAACGAAGTCGTCGATGTCAATGGCGTCGGCGTTGACGTGGGCGTTCATCGAACATCACCTCCACCTGCAAGCTAGGCCGAGGGCATATTCAACTGACATGGAAATCAGCCCGGTTCACCCAAACGTGTGGGAATCAGGACCTTCCCCCCGCCGACCGGAACCGGAACCGGCTCGACGCCCCTCCTTCACTCCGCCAGCGTCAGCGCGAGCCCGATGAAACCCAGGAACAGTCCCCCGAGCAGCCCGATGCCCCCGACGACCCTGAAGAACCAGGCCCCGAGACGCGACGGCTCGGTGAGCCTCAGGTCCAGGTTCCGGGCCCCGGTGACGGCCCGCACGGCGTTCCGCCGGGCCACGGCCTTCCCGGTCGCCCCCCGCAGGTCGAAGAGGAACATGGCCCCCCCAGCCGGCGGCGCCCACCCCGAACACCAGCAGCAGAATCCCCACAGCCACAACACACCCACCCTCATCACGGACCACTCCGGCCACATGGGCGGCCAGGCAGGGAAGGTACCGAAGGCGCGATCACCCTCCCTTCCCGGCCCCCTCGTTCCGCCCCTCCTCCCGCCTGAACTCCTCCGTGCACCCGGCCGTCACGTCCCGGGTGAAGCAGGCGATGTAGTGCTCCGGGGAGCCGTAGAAGGCGAAGTCGACGTCCTCGCAGTCCACGCCGTCGAAGCTGACCTCGGCGAACTCCCCGGAGGGGGTCCACTTCCCCTGCTGTCGGCCGGCGATCCCGGAACACCAGCGGGTGCCGACGTCCGACGCGTCCAAGCCCGTGCCGACGAACGTGCCGTCGTCCTTGAACTCGACCGTCGCCTCGCTCCCGTACGACGACCACACCCCCGTCACCCCACCGGCCTCCACCGAGACCGGGTAGACGGAACAGCCGGCCACGAGAACCGTGACCCCGACCCCCACGACCGCCCACCGCGCCCGCCCATACCGACCGGCAGCCATACGCCCCCGCCTCCCATGTCTCGTACATGCCAAGCAATGACGCACATCATCGCGAACACCAGGAAACGCAAGAGGCCCGGACTCTCGTCCGGGCCTCTCACCTGTGTGCACTCGGCAGGATTCGAACCTGCAACCTTCTGATCCGTAGCTCTAGCCGGATCGGTCACCAGCGACCATTCCGGCCGCTACGGGGCCCGGGAGGGACGGTACCGGACGGGGGTGGGTGCTGGGGTTGCGGTACTGCGCTGCTGTACAGCTACTTGAGCGCGGTGATCACGGTAGCGCTAGCGCTCACCACTGCAGCGGCGGCAACGATCCAGGCCGTATAGTTGACGCCGTTTCCTCGCTGAGTATCCTGACCATGATTCGAATCTCCGACTTGCGATTCAGGTTTCTCATCGCAATTCGAGGGTTCGACTTCAAGTTCAGATTCGAAACTTTCATTCTCCGGCTGGTTCACGGAATCCCCTGAGCTCGTCGGGTTCAGTCGTTTGATGATTGACGACTGGCACAGCGCCCCGACCTCTCGATTTCCCAGTCGCGGACGGGGCGCTTTGCCATGTCCGCGAATGTAGCAAGGGATCAGGAACTCGCCATCAGCCCAGGGAAAGACCCAGCCACGAACGATACGGCTGTATCGACTGCGAGCACTCGCCACCAGCGCGATGACCAGCACAAACGGCTCTCGATGAACGAGAAAACTATATCGAACTTTCCTCACTTATGCCGTTTCGCCCGAATTTTACGTGGCAAAAAATCGCCACTTTCGAACGGCATATGGGTCGGCGGAACACCTTTGGGCCAGCACCGCGCCGGGGTGCCCCACTAGCGACCGACGGGAACCTCATACACGATCTCGCACAGCGCTGCGGGCACGACAATGTCCGCCGTCTCCACGGGCCGCCCCTGGTCGCTGTAGTACGTCCGCCGGATGTGCGTGACGAGAGCGGCCTTCTGAATTCCCAGGAGCGACGCTTCCTCGGCGCTCGCCTGCCGCGGCTCCGGCTGCTCTACAGCGTGGCTGACCGTGATGCCGATCTCGGCCATCCGGTTCACGACACCCGCCCCGGCATGCGGCCCACCCTCGGGAAGTACGACAAGGGTGCCGGCGGTGAGGTCGTACGGCTCCCAGCTCGTCGAGAGCTGCACGGGACGGCCATCGGCGAGGAACTCATACACGGTGCGAACGCACAGGTCGCCCACGGCGATCCCGAGCCGCGCCGCGATCTCCGCTGGTGCCGGAACCTTGGCCTCGGTCCGACTCTCCCAGTCCCCCGACTTCCCCCAGGGCCTGCATGTCGGCACGGAATGGCGAACCGCCACCCTGCTCGCGCGCCGAGGATCGAACCACGCGTACACGCTGCCGCGGCTCCGCAACATACGTTCCAGAACCCGCGCGCCCCTCCAACACTCCCTGGGCGATCAGCAGCTCTTGCGCCCGCCGGACGACGTTCTCCCCGACACCGCACTCCTGACCGATCTGGGCACGTGAGGGCAGCCGATCTCCGGGCTCCCACTCGTGCTCCGCGATCCGCCGCCGGAGTTCGTCAGCGATGCGGAGGTACGGCGGCTGCTCAGGCATATGGAAAATCTAGTCCACTAGCTCTAATCTAGTTAACTAGCTTTACGCACCGTGACCACTGGCGACGGAGGCCCTGCTGTGCCCGCTTCGGGAGCAAGCGCGGAGGACATCGCCAGCCGGCTGTCCGCCCTCGGACTCACCACGCACGTGCAGCAGCACACCAACCACACATCGATCGAAGCGGAGGTACCGGACTTACTCCCCGCCGAGAAGTGGCGGGAGGCCCTGGAGGTAGTGGCGGAGGCCGATCGATTCGGGCTCCAGGCCAGCAGCTTGAACGGCCGCACCTTATGGGCCGCCGTACGCAGAACGGTCCCCGCGACGGGCGATGTCCGGGGACCTGGCCATCAGCGATAGGAGCTGATCAGCGTGTTCAACCGTATCCGCCGCGCCGTGAGGCGCACCAGAGAGCGCCACGCTGCGAAGGGCAGGCACAGCCGCCCCTTACCGCCCACCCGCCCCACGCCCACCGCGGACCTCCTGGCCGGCGAGGAGACCGCCCTCGTCCGTCCGTACGTGCTGACTGCGGAGGAACGCGCCTCGCGCCGCTGGAACACCGCACGTCGCCTCGCGCCGTCGGAGGCTTTCTGATGCACGCGAAAGCCACCCCCTACCGATCGAGCTCGTGCCGAATCGGCACGCACCACGAGTGCGCGCAGTCCTCGCCCACCTCGGCGCCGGTCGGCATCCCCGTGATCTACGAGGCGTGCGACTGCCCCTGCCACCCGATGGCCGATCGCATCGCACCGACGGAGGTGCCGTCGTGAAGCTCTGGGTGCCCAGCGGCGCACTGGCCCACAACATCGAGATCACCTCGACCAACGTCCAGCGGGGCGACGTCATCCAGATCGGCGGCCAGCCGTGCCGCGTAGCCGACCTCCTCCAACTGCCGGGCGGGGCGAAGCGACTCCGCTTCGAGTCGGGCGAGCTCCTGACCATGCATGCCCGAACCAGGCTCATCGCCCTGCGGACGCAGAGAGGCGGTGAACCGTTCCGTGGCCTCTCGCCGTCACGCCATCGCCGATGACCTCAGGACCCAGATCTCAACCGGCCACATCAAGCCTGGTGAACGGCTCCCCTCCGAAGCCCAACTCGCCGCCCACTACACGGTCAGCACACCGACCCTCCGCAACGCCCTCGCGCTCCTCCAGGCCGAAGGCCTTGTCGAGAAGGTCCACGGCAAGGGGAACTTCATCCGTCACCCCCTCCCCAGAATCACGTACGTGGGCGGCGGTCACACGGTGTCGAATACGACTCTGGACGTCAGCGTCCGCACCACCAAGGTCCGGGCACGAGGGCATCTGACCAACCTGCTCCAGGTTGCGGCAGGCACTCCCCTGACCGAGTTCCTCTACCTGAGCCAGGCAGGTAAATCGCCGCACAGCCTGGTCCGCATCTACATCCCTCGCGACCTGGCGCCAGCCGCCACGCCTGGCGAGTCGCCCGGGCCCAAGGGGGCGGCGGCAGCACTGCTGGCCGAACCCCGCCTCCCACTGTTCAAGGTCCAGGAGAGCATCTGCGCTCGCCTCCCCACCCCGACGGAAGCAGCGACGCTCCGCATCAGCTCGACCCTCGCCGTTCTCGCGATCACCCGCGTGACAGCCGACACCACCGGCCACATCGTCGAGGTGGCGCTCCTGACCCTCCCGGGCGACCGCGCCGAAGCGGTCTTCACCACTCACCTCTCGGCCAAAGACAGGAGGGCGGAAGGATGACGCCCCACAACGAGCTCCGCCTCCTCCCGTGGCCGGGCCCGGACGGCAAACCCTGCTTCCTGAGCACCGACAACAACGGCGGCCCCGTCTCCCGCCTGGCTGATCAGACCGAAGCCACCCAACTCGAAGCCGGAGCCGAGCTCCTGGAGCACGCCCTGGACGTACTCACCGACCAGGAGTCGGATCCAGAAGAACTCCGGCTCCTGGCGACGGACCTGACGGAAACCTTGCGAGACGTGCTCCGCGTAGCGGCGAGCCGCGGCCACCGTCTGCCGACGACGGAGCCCTCTACCCTCGGAGAAGTCGGCGAGGGCCCTCAGCTGCCAGCGGCCGCTTTCGGCTAGCAGCTACGCGCATCCCTCGACAGAGGAGCCCCGGACCAAGTCCGGGGCTCCTCCTTGGTCGCCGGCACCGACGAGTGGCCTACCCGACCGCAACTCTGATTGCCCGACCATAGTCACGAGTAGACGAACGCCGGACAGTACCCGGGGCTTCCGGATATTCTTCCCCGCCAGGGCCGTCAGAGTGACGGTGGCAGGGGGTATCGCATCATGCGCGTGTCAAGCTTGCAGGGCGTCCGTTTTCGCAGCCTCCGCGACGCGGCGCTGGATGATTGCGGAAGCCTTAACGTTCTAATTGGGAAAAACAATTCCGGCAAGTCCAACTTGCTTTCAGCGATCAAGCTCTTCTTCGAATTCTTCCAAAGTAGCGGCGCAGTCGCAACCATCTCCCCGGGAATCTTCCGCCTGACTGACTGGCATGCGAAGGACTCGGAACATCCAATCGAAATTAAAGTCATTCTGGAATTGTCAGACCTCGAACTCCAAGTTCTAGTCGAGTCGATTTCCGCCGAGATGCCGCAGGTGCGTAACGCACTGTCTGGCGACAAACTGGGTAACCTAGCCGCCGTGACACTCAGCTTCTTGCGGGCAGAAATGCAAGTCGGCTACATTTCGCGCATCGCGTTTGGAGGCGACGGCCCCTTCGAGGAAACCGTAATCTTCGCCATGAGCCCAGAGGGTGCACTGGACATCGCCAACAACTTCTCGAAGGCGAAGAACTACTCACACGAGAAGAGCGTGCTTGAGAGAGTCATGGCCCGCATTCCCGCTGAAGAATGGCGTATGCTCTCCGAGAGGGCTACCAGCACAGCATTTCTTCGCAGCGTGTTGGGCCACAGCTCCGGTGCGGATCAGTCGGAGCTCCGCCGCATCTCTCGAATCATCCAGGGAGCCTCTTCGCATAGCGAATTTGTCGACCAATGCCGGGACCGCATAAATGAACTTGAACAGCAGCGCGAACTGGCGATGGCTGCGGAGATCTCTCACCCAGTGATTACGTTCTCTGGGGACTCAACCACCGTCCCCGACTACGTCACTGACTTTGTGCGAAGAGTTGCACAAACGAGTGTTCATCACCTCTCGGAACAGAGGAAGCCAATCGGCGAGGAAGAAGCGAGCCGAATTCTCAAACTAAAGACGAGTCGTGGACAGGGGTCGGTCCTGCGGGAGATACAGTCGGTAGTTTCGAACCTCCTTGGCGTAGAAATCGATGCGTTCAGCTCCGACACTCCTTCTTCCCGCCCTAACGGCTTGTCTGCAGAGCTAGACGTGGACGAATTCCTAGTTCAGGTTAACGGGTCGGGAATCCGAGAGGCTCTGCGACTTATCCTAGACTACGAGTTTGAGCGCCCCGAAATCCTCCTCGTAGAGGAACCAGAAGTGCACCTACACCCGGCACTCGAGACGGCGCTAATGCAGTACCTCAAGAACATCAGCTCAAACTCTCAAGTTTTCCTAACAACTCATTCAACAAACTTCCTAGACGTCGGGTCGCTCGAAAATGTATACCTGATTCGAAAGGGCGCCGAGACAGTAGTCCAGCAGCTCGACGTCGCGGGAGCCGAGGAGGCAATTCCAGAAGAGCTGGGTCTGCGCCTCAGCTCTCTCTTCATGTTCGACCGCCTCGTGTTTGTGGAAGGGCCTTCGGATGAGCAGCTCCTCCGCACGTTTGCGGACACCTTGAGCCTGAGCTTCGGGCAGGCTTCACTCGGATTCGTCACAACCGGCGGCGCCCGCAATTTCACTCATTACGCTACCGCCGCAACACTTTCGTTCTTGCGGCGCCGAAATGTCAGAACAGTATTCGTCCTCGACCGCGACGAGCGAGATTTGAAGGATCTGGAAGACCTGCAAAGCAGAGTAGGAGGAATTAGCGAGGTTCAGCTTCTGCAGAGACGAGAGCTGGAGAACTACCTCCTAAATCCCTCAACGCTGTCCAGGTTCATTCGCGTCAAATCAAACGGCGTAAGCTCTCCGACTCCGGAAGAAGTAGAATCAGCCGTCAGCGAGGTCTGCGATGAGCTGCTCCCCTCAGCTATCGAGCGAAGGGTACTGAAGCGCGTTTGCCGCCCTGTAATTCCCGACCGTCGTCCAGTCATCAATCGAGGCGATCAGGAATTCGATACAGCACTACAAGAACAGTTGAAACTAGCACTAGATAAGATTTCCGAACTTTCTTCTGAAGTTGAGAGGATCAGAGAGGAATGCAGTGCAGAAGTTCACGCCGACTGGGCAGTACGAAAAACTGAAATGGTTCCCGGAGACGAGCTGCTCGACAGGGTTTTCCAGCGATTTGGCCAGCGCTTCAACAAGCGCCATGACGCGCTTCGCATCGCACAAGAGATGAAACGCGATGAAATTCCTTCAGAAATGGCGGAGTTGGTACGTGGACTTGTTTCCTGAATGCACAGGAGGAGAGGCGACAGGGCGGTGGAGCGGCTTTGGGCTGGAGCTGCTTTGGGGCGAGTGATCATGGCCCCGTAAGCTGATGGCGCGTCGGGCAGTCTGTGGACCTGCCCGATAAAGCACGACGTTGGGGCCATGATCTTAGAGGCTCGCCCCAAAGTGGCTGCCTAAAGCCGCGGAGCCGACCGCCCCAGCCACAGAGGGGTTCACCACCCATCAACCCGAGCCGTCAGACGTGCGGCCGGCGGTCGGGCTGGAGCGGGGCGGAGACAGGAGCGCAGGCCCGGGCGACGGGCCGCGCGCGCCGCGCCGTGCGCGGCGGGCGCCTTGATGAAGTAGAGAAAGTCTTACCGCGCTGCCCTCAGAGGGCGATCGGCTTGTAGGCCAGGGCCCTGTCCACTGCCTTCTCGGCAGTCAGCTCGGGGTCCAGGTCCCAGAAGATGTAATCGCTGATGTGCGGGCAGGCCAGGCCTCGTTCGAGGTTGGCCAGGATCTCGTCCGCCTCATCCTCGGATGCCTCTGCGTTCATCAGGCGCTGGACCAGGAGGATCGCTTCATCACGGGGCATCCGCCCTGCCGGCTGCGCGGTCACAGCTGCGTGATCAGCTGGCGGCCGTCGTGGCTTCGGACGTGGGGGCCGTTTCCGTCGAGCGCGTCCAGGAGGCGGATCGCGTAGACCTCGGCCATGCGCTCCTCGACCTCCGCCGGCGTCAGCCAGTCGACCGCGGTGGACTCGGCTGAGGTGCGCTCGGCGCCGCCGGACGGCTTGCAGCGGAAGACCAGGGCGACGATGCCGCGGGTCGTGTTCTTGTAGACGCCCGTCAGCTCATCCACGTCCACGTGGATACCTGTCTCCTCCAGGACCTCGCGGGCTACGCCCGCCTCTGGGGCCTCGGTGAGTTCGAGGACGCCGCCCGGGAGCTCCCAAGTGCCGTTGTCCGCTCGGCGGATCGCCAGAAGGCGGCCGTCTTCGCGCACTACCGCTCCGGCTACAGACACCGAGTGGAGTGGCGTTGACTTTGTTCCCGCGCTCCCGTTACTCATGTACAGGAGCATAGGAGAGTGAATAGGACCGTGGGAACTCCAGCAGGAGCCGGTAAGGCCGTACCTCGGTACGTGCAGATCGCGGACGACATCGTCCAGCAGATCCGGGGCGGTGTACTGAAGCCCGGCGACACGGTGCCCAGCGAGTCCGAGCTCGTCGAGCGGTACGGGGTCGCCGGCGGGACCATCCGTAAGGCCATGGTCGAAGTGCGGGCCAGCGGGCTCGTCGACACTCGCCACGGGAAGGGATCGATCGTTAAAGATCGGCCTCCCGTACGGCTCCGGTCCTCCGACCGTTTCCGGGCCTCGCACCGCCGTGGCGGCAAGGCCGCCTACCTCGCCGAGTCCGAGCAGTCTGGCGCCACCGCGAAGGTGAGCGTTCTCTACATCGGGCCTATGGAGGCACCGGCGGACATCGCCGAGAGGCTTGGTGTCGACGTCGGGACGCAGGTGCTCGCGCGGCGGCGGCTGTACTTCCGGAACGGGACGCCCGTCGAGACGGCATCCTCGTACCTGCCGTGGGACGTCGTGAAGGACATCCCCGAGCTGTTCGCCGAGAACCCCGGCCCCGGCGGCATCTACGCCCGGCTCGAAGACCACGGCCACACCTTCGCCGAGTTCGTCGAGACGCTCCAGGCTCGGCCGGCCGCCAAGGCTGAGGCATCCGAGCTGGCCCTGAGCCCCGGGGCTCCGGTCGTGCACCTGCTGCGGGATGCCGTGACGAAGAAGGGGCGCGTCGTCGAGGTGTGCGACACCCTCATGGCCGCTGACCAGTTCGTCTTCCAGTACCGGATCCCCGCGACCGACTGACGCTCGCTCAACTCCCCACAGCCCGCTGCGGTTTCCTTCCGCGGCGGGTTGACTCATGTATAGGAGTGGTGCACTCTTCTTCATGTCACTCATGTACATGAGTGAAGGAGATCAGCATCTATAGAGGAGTGATCCACTGTGCGTCAGATCCCCGTCGACACCTCCGCCGCGATGGTGATGGTGGCCCAGCCGCCCGCCCCGAAGATCGCGAACCGTCAGACCGGCGAGATCGCCACCGACCGCGAGACCGGCGCCCCGCTGATGACGGTCGACGTCATGTTCGTCATGGACGGCAACGCCGAGATCCTCAACCTGACCGTGCCGAACACCGGCATCTCCGAGGAACTGTCCATGGGCACGCCCGTCGCCCTCACCGGCGTCGTCGCCCGGCCCTGGGAGAACGAGTTCAACGGCCAGAAGCGCCACGGCATCAGCTTCCGCGCCGTCGCCGTCACCTCGCTCGTCGCCGCGAAGGTCGGCTGACCCGTGACCGCCTTATCGGTCGCCCTCGCCCTGGTCGCCGCAGTCGCACTGCTGCTGCGCTGGCAGCGTCCGGCCTGGTACTGGATGAGCTTCGGCATCGTCTTCGCCGTCGTACGGATCCTCACCCGGTACGCGTCGGTCATGGACGCCTGCGGGCTCACCGTCCCGCCCTCCCGCTGGCGCCTGGCACTGGCCCGGATGACCGGCCGGCCCATCCCCGAGTCTCGGGCGCCCCGGATTCTGCGGCTGCGGCCGACACGTACCGGGCTCGTCCTGCGGGTGAAGCTCCGGCCCGGCCAGGACGCTTTCGACTTCTCCGCGGCCTCGGACCGGCTCCGGCACTCGTTCGTCATTCAGAACGTCTCCGCCCGGGAGGTCCGCTCCGGTGTGGTCGAGCTGCGGATGACCGGTTACGACGTCCTCAAGCGGGTGCAGATGCCTGCGGCCGGCCGAAGCGGGGTGATGCGGGTCCCGGTCGCGATGCGGGAGGACGGGGAGGTCTACCACCGCGACTACCGCCAGACCCCACACGCTCTGAACATCGGTGCCACCCAGTCCGGCAAGTCCGTCTACCAACGCGGCCTCGTCGCCGCGCTCGCCCCGCTGGACGTCGCCCTCGTCGGGATCGACTGCAAGCAGGGCGTCGAACTCGCGCCACTCGCCCGGCGGTTCACCGCCCTGGCCGACAACCCCGATGCCGCCGCCGACCTCCTCGACGCGCTCGTCGAGCACATGCAGGAGGTCTACCAACTGATCCGCCGCGAACAGAGGTTGAGCGCCGACCTGCCGGACGCGGAGATCACCGCCGACATCTGGGACCTGCCCGACCACCTCCGCCCCACCCCGATCGTCCTCCTGGTCGACGAA
Source organism: Streptomyces showdoensis (assembly GCF_039535475.1). Classification (NCBI taxonomy): domain Bacteria; kingdom Bacillati; phylum Actinomycetota; class Actinomycetes; order Kitasatosporales; family Streptomycetaceae; genus Streptomyces; species Streptomyces showdoensis. The sequence continues at coordinate 1,547,402 of NZ_BAAAXG010000026.1, forward strand.
GTCGCCGAGCTCGCCCTCTACGCCACGAAGGACGAAGAGAAGCGCCGCGACCGGATCATCACCGACCTCGTCCGGCTCGCCCAGCTCGGCCGCGCCGCCGGCATCTACCTGGAGATCTGCGGGCAGCGCTTCGGCTCCGAGCTCGGCAAGGGCATCACCATGCTCCGCGCCCAGCTCACCGGCCGTACCGCACACCGCGTCAACGACGAGACCAGCGCCAACATGGCCTTCGGCGACATCGCCCCGGACGCCGTACTCGCCACGGTCCAGATCCGCACCGACCGGCCCGGTACCGCCGTCGCCGGTGACTCCTCCGGCGGCTGGGTCCGCATCCGTACGCCCCACCTCACGCTACGGCGGGCCGTGAACATCGCGAACTCCCACGCCCACCGCACACCGGAGATCCCCGCGCTGGACGCCTTCCGGCCCGTCCTGCCGCCCCTGGGCAAGGCCGCGACGCCCTCGGCCGCCACGGCTCCCGCAATCGCCTGAGCCCTGCTCCCCCTCGCTCCACGGCGGCGTGACCGCTTCACGCCGAGTCCCTACCCCGCCCATGCCCGAAACCGGAAGGAGGACCCGCGATGCGTCCCACCCGCCGACCGGACGCAGTCCTCGTACAAGCCGTCATCGCCGGCGCCCTGTCCTTCGCCCACCTGCACGACCTGGCCGCGGCGGCCGGACAGACCGGCTGGAAAGCCTGGGCCTACCCGGTCTCCGTCGACCTCCTCCTCGTCGCCGCCTGGCACCGGCTGCGGACCGCACGGGCCGCCGGTATGCCTGCCCACTCGGCCTGGACCTGGTTCGCGGTCGCCCTGGCCGCGTCGCTCGGCGCGAACGTCGCCACCGCCGGTCTCCTCGACCTCGGCCACGTACCCGCCTGGCTCCGCATCCTCGTCGCCGGCTGGCCCGCCCTCGCGTTCCTCGGCGGCACCCTCCTCGTCCACTCCCCCGCCCAGCCGGAGGCTGAGCCCACGCCCATCCCCGTACCCGCTCCCGAACCCACCCCGCCGCCCACCACTCCGGAGCCCGCGCCCGAACCGGCACCAGCAGAACCGGCCCCGGTAGCCGTCCCACCCGCCCTGGTCGCCCACGCCCGCAAGATCGCCGACGACCACCGGACCCGCACCGGATCGCCCATCGACGCCGACACCCTGCGCACCCGCCTCGGCGTCCCGCCCCAGATGGCCAATGCCATCGCCGCCCAGCTCGCCTGAAGGGAGAGCTCCTCATGGCCGCTCGCGACCACTTCCACTCCGTGATCCGGATCGGTCCGGTGCAGATCGGCACCCACCGCGACCGCCACGGCCGCACCAAGCACACCGCGGTCTGCACCGCCGACGGCTGCGGCTGGTCCGCCCCGTACTCCTCCCCCGCCGCCGCCCAGCTCGCCGCCCGCACCCACCGCTGCAAGCCCCGCTGAACTCGAAGGAGCCCCGCGTCATGGACGTCCCGCTCTGGCTCGCCCTGATCGTCGTCGGCGGCCTCGGAATCAAGCTGATCCGCCCGCCCTGGTGGCTCGTCGCCGTGATCCTCCTCGGCGGCTACCTCCTCGCCGACAGCGTCATCGCCCCGCTCATCGACCACACGATCAACAAGTAGGGAGAACCGCCATGCTCCGGCCGCGCATCCCCGTCAACCCGCTCCCGACCGGCATCGTGACCCCGCTCGTCCAGCCGACCAGCGTCAGCGCCATCGAGCCCCATCACACGGCCGCCCACTTGCCGGTCTGCAACCACCACCACGCCCCGGCCCCGAGCCCGACCCGCTCCTCCGCCGCGCGCTTCACTCCGGCCGGCCTCGCCCTGGCCATCGCCGGCGGCGCCGGAGCCGTCCTGGTCGTCGGCACGGTCCTGGTCTCCATGCTGCTGGCCGTCGCCGTCACCGCCGCGTCTGTCGCCGTGTGCGCCGTCGTCCTGCGCTCGCTCCTCAACGGCCAGCACCGGCACCACTAGTCGGGCCCCCGGGCGGCTCAACCGCCAAGTCTCCGCCGCCCGGGAGCCCCGCCCCTGCCCAGTTCGCAGAACCAGAAGGAACCGCCCCATGATGACCGACGCGGCCACCTCGCCGTCGGGCTTCGACACCGCCACCCTGAGCGACATGCTCCGGGTGGCCGGGTCCCCCGACTTCGACCGCTGGCGCGAGCAGATCCACCGCACCGGCGGCTGCTCCCACCCCATCCACCTCACCGGCTGGACCCTCACCCGCGACAAGACCACCGGCGAGACCCTGCACCGCTACTCCACCGAAACCGAACCGGGCGGACGCCTTCGCATCGCCTGCGGCAACCGCCGGGCCTCCCGCTGCCCCGCCTGCGCCTGGACGTACGCGGGCGACACCTACCACCTCATCCGCGCTGGCCTCGCCGGAGACTCCACCCGGGATATCCCCGCCGCCGTCCGCGAACACCCCCGCGTCTTCCTCACCCTCACCGCCCCGTCCTTCGGCCCGGTCCACAACCGCCCCGGCGCCCATCCCTGCCACTGCGGCACCCGGCACAACGAGGACGACCAGACCCTCGGCACACCGCTCGACCCCGACTCGTACGACTACACCGCCGCCGTCCTCTTCAACAACCACGCTGGACAGCTCTGGCAGCGCTTCACCACCCGCCTCCGCCGCGAGATCGCCGCCACGGCCGGACTCTCGCAGAGGGAGCTGCGGGCGGTCGCCCGGATCTCGTACGGGAAGGTCGCCGAGTTCCAGAAGCGCGGCGCAGTCCACTTCCACGCCGTCGTACGCATCGACGGCCCGGACGGCCCTGACTCGCCCCCGCCGCCCTGGGTGACCACTGACCGCCTCACCGACGCGATCCGCGCCGCCGCCACCCACGCGTACACGACCGTCACCGTCCCCGCCGCCGGCGCCCACCCCGCCTGCCGCCTCCGCTGGGGCGCCCAGCTCGACGTCCGCCCTGTGAAGGTCTTCGGCGACGGCTCCGACATCACCGAACAGGCCGTCGCCTCCTACATCGCCAAGTACGCCACCAAGGCCGCGGAGACCACCGGCAGCCTCGACCGCCGCATCGGCAACCGCGAAGCCCTGCTCCTCCTCGGCGTCCCCGACCACACCCGACGCCTGGTCGAAGCCTGCCTCGACCTCGACCTGGTCTACCCGGAGCGCCGCCTCTCCGCCTGGGCCCACATGCTCGGCTTCCGCGGCCACTTCTCCACCAAGTCCCGCCAGTACTCCACCACCCTGACCGAACTCCGCCAGACCCGCGCCGACTACCGCGCCGCCCAGGAACGCACCGCCCGCGGCCTGGACGACATCGCCCCGGACACCGTCCTCGTCCTCACCTCCTGGACGTACGCCGGCCAAGGCCACACCCCCGGCGAAGCCGCCCTCGCCGCCACCATCGCCCGGGACATCCACCTCAACCGCGAGACCGCCCGCGAAGCGCTCCGCGACCAACTCGACCTCGAAGGAACGGGAGCATGACGACGACCGTGATCCAGCCCAAGTGGCACACGACCGCTGAGGTCGCCGCCATGCTCAAGTTCGGGCTGTCCAAGACGAAGATGCTCGTGCTCACGGGTGAGATCCGGTCCGTCAAGGTCGGCCGGAACCGCCGCATCCTCCCCGCCTGGGTCGACGAGTACATCGAGCGCGTCGCCACCGCCGGCACCGAGGAGTGGGCCGCATGAGCGGGAAGCGCGGGAACGGCGAGGGGTCCATCTACCCGTACAAGAACGGCTACGCGGCCTACGTCTGGGTCACCAAGCCGGACGGCAAGCGGGCCCGCAAGTACGCCTACGGCAAGACCCGGGAGGAGGTCCACGAGAAGTGGCTCCTGCTCCACGCCGAGGCGAAGAAGGGGCCGGTCGCCACCCGCCACCGCACCCTCGCCGCGTTCCTCTCCTACTGGCTCGACTCGATCGTGAAGCCCAACCTGGCCCCGCTGTCCTACGTCTCGTACGAGGGCTACGTCCGCCTCTACATCGCCCCGCACCTCGGCACGAAGCGGCTCGACAAGCTGACCGTCCGGGACGTCCGCGAGTGGCTGACGAAGCTCGCGACCATCTGCCAGTGCTGCGCGCAAGGGAAGGACGCCAAGCGGGAGCCGGGCCGTCGGAAGTGCTGCGCCGGCGGGGAGTGCTGCGAGGCGTACGCGTCCCGCCGGGTCGTCCAGGGGGCTCGTGACGCCCTCCGGGCCGCGCTCACGCACGCCGTGACCGAGGAGGAGATCGGCAAGAACGTCGCCTCCCTCGTCAAGGTCCCCAAGCCGCGGCGGCGTCGGATCAAGCCGTGGTCCGTCGCCGAGGCAGGGCAGTTCCTCGCGGACGCGGTCGCCCGGGCGGATCACCTCTTCGCTGCCTGGATGCTCGTGCTGTGCCTCGGGCTCCGTCGGGGTGAGGTCCTGGGCCTGACATGGCAGTCGATCGATTTCGAGACCGGTGAGCTGTACGTGGACCACCAGATCCAGCGGGCCGGGCGGCAGCTCCTCCACCGGGAGACCAAGACGGAGGAGTCCGACGACTTCCTGCCTCTCCCCGCCGTCTGCCTCAAGGCCCTCCGGATGCGGCGCGCTCAGCAGCTCGGGGACCGGAAGGCCGCCGGCGAGCTGTGGCAGGACACGCGCGGGCTCGTCTTCACCACGAAGTACGGGACGCCCATCGAGCCCGGGAACCTGACGCGCATGTTCGCCCTGCGGGCCCGTCGCGCCGGCGTCCGCGTGATCCCGCTCCGGAACACCCGCCACACGTGCAGCTCGCTCCTCGTCGCTCTCAAGGTGCACCCGAAGGTGGCACAGCGGATCCTGCGGCATTCGCAGATCGCCATGACGATGGAGGTCTACGCGGAGGCCAGCGAGGAAGAGGTGCGCAACGCGATCGGCAGGCTGTCCGACGCAATGGGCGGTACCGCCACCGGCTGAGGGTGGTGGTTGGAGCGGTTGCTGTACTTCGCTGCTGTACGCCCCGGAAACGCAAGAGGCCCGGACTCTCGTCCGGGCCTCTCACCTGTGTGCACTCGGCAGGATTCGAACCTGCAACCTTCTGATCCGTAGTCAGATGCTCTATCCGTTAAGCTACGAGTGCTTGTTTTGTTTTTCGTCTTCGCTCCCCGGCCTTTCGGCCCGCTCGCGGCGACAGGAAGAACATTACATGACTGCCGCCGCCATGTGAAATCCATTGACCACACCCCTTGTGACCTGCGAAAACGCCAGACGGGGCGCGAGCGGGGCCGAGGTGGCGGCGGGGGCCGACAGGGCTGGAGCGGGCCGAAAGAGACCGGGGTCACACGGGCGTGGGGGTCTGGGGCGGAACGAGGCCGTCCGGGCATCGCGCGCGGGTTCTCCGGCGCTCAGCGCTCCGGCAGTCCGGCACCCGATCAGTCCAGCGCCCGACGCCCGACGCCCGGCAGTCCGGCAGTCCGGCAGTCCGGCAGTCCGGCCCCGGGAACGAGCGAAGCCCCGGCCTTGGGGCCGGGGCTTCGGTGGGGCGGAGGCGGAGGGATTTGAACCCTCGATGGGCTTTAAGACCCAAACCGCATTAGCAGTGCGGCGCCATAGACCGGACTAGGCGACGCCTCCTCGCACCTCGCGCGTACGCGAGTGGTGCGTGCAGATGATGACACAGACGAGCACCGCGCCACCAATCGCTTATCACCGTACTAGGCCCCGGGGGCCCAGAGCAAAGCCCTCGCGCCCTCGCGCCCCCGCCCGGCGCGTCCCGGTTGCGCAACGGAGCGGGACGCCGAGCGTTAGAGGTGGGGACGCACCACCCCGACGTCCGTCGCTCGCACGCCCGCCCCGTCATGGAGTTCGTATGCCGCGCCGCCTCGCCTTCGCCGCCCTCGCCCCGCTCGCCGTCGCCCCGCTCGCCCTCGGCGCCACCGCCGCCTCGGCCACCGGGCTGGGGCCGCTGCCCCCGCTGCCCCTGCTCTCCACTCCCGACTCCCTGACCGTGGTCGTCGAACGTTCCGGGAACGCGGAGGCCGACGGGTCCTTCCGGCTGGAGTGCGGCGGTACGCCCGGCGGGACCCACCCCGCCGCCGAGAACGCCTGCAAGCGGCTCGAGCAGATCGCCGCCGCCGGAAGCGATCCCTTCGCCCCCGTCCCCGCCGATCAGCTGTGCACGCAGCAGTACGGCGGGCCCGCCACCGCCCGCGTCACCGGCACCTGGCAGGGCCGCAGCATCGACGCCCGCTTCTCCCGCGCCGACGGCTGCGAGATCTCCCGCTGGGAGAACCTGCGACCCGTCCTCCCGCGCGTCTAGAGGGGCGCCCGGGGTGATCCCCGGGGAACGGAGGGATCGCCTCCCTTAGACTCCCTCCGTGACAGGCCGCGACCCGAGGGGCAAGATGGGCCCGGCCGACAGGCGATAGGCACAGGCGATAGGCAAGTGCAGTGGGTCAGGGAGGAACCGTCGTCGTGAGCAGCAGGCCATCCCGAGGCGCTGCTCGCCTCGCAGCCATACTCGACGCCCTCCCGGACGGCCTCGTGCTCGTCAATTGCAACGGCACGGTCGTCAACGCCAACACGATCGCGCTCGGCATGTTCGAGACCCCCGGCACCGCGCTCGTCGGGCGCGGGCTGCTCGATCTGCTCCCCGAGTTCGACTCGCGCCTCATCCCGGGCTCCATGCGCCGGCCCGAGGCCGCGGACGAGCGGGGCCGCACCAAGCCGACCCGGATGATCGCCCGCCGTACGGACGGCAGCGAGTTCCCCGTCGAGGTGACCAGCGCCAGCCTGGAGGACGGCCGCGAGGCCTACGACTCGTACAGCGGCTACACCGGCGACGAGCTGCTCATGCTGGTCGTACGGGATCTCACCGGGACCCTCGACACCGAGGCGGAGCTGGCCCGTTCGCAGCGCCAGACCGAGATGATCCTGCGGGCGGCGGCCGAGGGCGTCGTCGGCACCGACACCGACGGGCGCGTCGTCCTCGTCAACCCGGCCGCCGCGCAGATCCTCGGCTTCCGCGCCACCGACCTCGGCGGCAAGGAGCTGCACACCCTGGTGCTGCACTCCCGCCCGGACGGCGAGCCCTTCCCGTACGCCGAGTCGCCGCTCGCCGACACCCTCAAGTCCGGCCGCAAGCACCGCGTCCGCGGCCAGGTCCTCTGGGCGAAGAACGGCGACCGGGTGCCGGTCGACCTCACCACCGCGCCGGTGCGCGACGGGGACCAGCTCGTCGGCGCCGTCATGACCTTCACCGACCGCAGGCCGTACGAGCAGCTCGTCGAGAAGCACGCCGGCGAGGTCGCCGACCGGGCCGAGCGGCACCTGGCCGAGCTGGAGCAGCAGCGGGAGCGGTACACCGCGCTCGCCGCCCGGCACGAGCAGCTGACGGCCGTCCTCGCCGAGTCCCTGCGCGGGCCGCTGGAGGAGCTGCGCACCGAGCTCGGCGCCCTCGCCGCCGACGACGCCGGGCAGCTGTGGCCCGAGGCCAACCAGGTGCTGCACCATCTGGCCGCCGGATACGCCCGGATGACCACCCTCGTCGACAACGTGCTCGGCTACCAGCGCCTCGACGCCGGCGCCGAGGCGCTCGCCAAGGACGTCGTCCTGCTGGACGGGGTCGTGACGGCCGGCATCGACCACGCCGTCGAGCTGATCGGGCCCGGCCGGGCCCAGTTCGCCGTCCACGCCCCGCCGATCGAGGCCGAGGTCGACGCCGGACGGCTCGTCACCGCGCTGGCCCACCTCGTCGCCGACGTGGCCGGGGTCGACGCCACCGGCAAGAACAAGGCCGCGCAGACGAGCGGCCACGCCGACTCCACGATCGTCGTCGCGGCCGCACAGCGCGGCGACGTCGTCCGGATCGAGGTCCGCGGCCCGTACGCGGGCGGCGACCCCGTCCACCAGCCGGTCGTGCGCGGGATCGTGGACGCGCACGACGGTGTGGTCCAGACGCACGAGGTGCCGGGGACGACCGGCGGCGCGTACGTCGTCGAGCTCCCCCTCGGCGCCGGGCGCGGCACCGTCGCCGCCCCGCCGGCGCCGGAGGGTGCGGGCGAGGGCGGGAGCGACGCCGGGGCCGGGGCCGCGCGTGCGTTGCCCGCCCTGCCCGCGCTTCCCTCGCAGGCCTCCTCCGACTCCGGGGTCCCGGACGCGAGCGCGGGCCCCGAGCTCGCGCCCTCCCCCGACGGCACCAACGGCAGCGGGCGCCGACGCGCCCGCCGCGCCTCCACGGACGCCTTCCTGGAGAGCCCGCTGGTGCCCGAGGACGGCGCCGCGCCCGAGCCGACCGGACGCCGCCGCGGCCGTACGGACGACACGCCCGCCACGGGTACCCCGGCGGGTGGGCCGGGTGAGCTGATCCCGGCTCAGAACGCCGGGTCCGCCGAGCCGACCGGGACCGGACGGCGTCGTGGGCGGCCCGCCGAAGGGTCCGTCGTGACGGCCGCCGAGGGCGCGCAGGCCCGGCCGGCGCTCGGCGCCGCCGTGCCCCCGCAGGGCGTGCCGGTCGACGGCCACGCGCCCCACGGCCCCCCACTCACCCCACGCACCCCACAGCTCCCAGGCGCCCCAGGGCAACGCGTTCGCCCCGGCGCTCGCGCTGCCCGCCGTCGCGTCCACCGAGGAGGCCCGGCCCACCGGGCGCAGGCGCCGGGCGCTCGCGGCCGCGCAGGAGCGCGCCGCGGCGGCGGAGGCCGGTCCGCGCACGCCGTTCGCGCTGGGTCCCGCCGAGGCGGACCGCGCCGCCGAGGACCTCCTGGAGCCCACGGGCGTCCCCGCGCCGGAGCAGCCGCGACAGCCGGAGCACGGCGAGCGCCACGAGGCCGTACGGGCGCTGCCCGAGGACGACCACACCCCGCCGCAGCCGCATCCGCTGCCCGGGCGGCGCCGTGGACCGCAGGAGACCACGAGCGGGACCGGTACGGGGTCCGTGCCGCTGCCGCCGGAGGTCCCGGCCGCCGCTTCGGCGACCGGCAAGGACTCGACGCAGGGGCGGGCCTTCAGCGTCCGCACCCTCGGCCAGGGCGTGCCGTTCGCCCCTCCGCAGCCCTCTCAGGCCACGCAGCCCCCTCAGGCCCCTCCGGGCCCGGCGCAGGCTCGGTCCCAGGGCCTGCCCCAGGCGCCGCTCCCGACGCAGGCCCCGACCCCGGCCCCGGCCACCGCGCCGTCCCCGGTTCCGGCCCAGCCCGCCGCCGGGCAGCCCGGGCCCTCCGGTCGTCGTCGCAAGCTCGGCAACCCGGCCGAGGAGAGCCGCCCGGCCACGGCCGGCGCCCCGGACGCCGCCGCCAAGCCGCACCCGCTGCCCGCGCCGGCGTCCGCCTCCTCGCCCCTGACCCCGCCCGTCCCCTCCGTCCCCGCCGTCCCGAAGCTCGGCCCGATCCCCGCGCCCGCCGCAGCCCCCGAGGGCCGCGCGTACGCCATAGGGGCGCCCGCCGAGGGCTCGGCCGAGGGGCCGGAGCCGCTGGACGGGCCGGGCGGCGCGGTCGAGGTGTCGAACCAGCCGCTGCCCCAGCCCGTCGACGACGAGCTGCCCCCGGAGCCGCTGGACAACCCGCGCCGGCTGCTGGTCTGGCCCGCGCCGGACGTCTCCACCCAGCAGGCGCTGAGCGACCGCGGCTACCGGCCGGTGATCGTGCACTCCCGCGAGGAGGTCGACGCGCAGATCGCCGCCTTCCCGGCCGCGCTGTTCGTGGACCCGCTGACCGGGCCCATCACCCGTACCGCGCTGCAGTCGCTGCGCCAGGCGGCCGTGGCCGCCGAGGTGCCGGTGCTGCTCGCGGCCGGGCTCGGGCAGGCCACCCGGGAGGCGGCGTACGGCGCCGATCCGGCGGTCCTGCTCAAGGCGCTGGCGCCGCGGGACAGCGAGCAGCACCCGTCCCGCGTCCTGCTGATCGAGGAGCACCCGGACATCGCGCAGGCGCTCGCGGCGACGCTGGAGCGGCGCGGGATGCAGGTGGCGCGGGCGGCGACCGACACCGAGGCGGTCACGCTGGCCGCGCAGATGCGGCCGAACCTGGTGGTGATGGACCTGATGCAGGTGCGCCGCCGCCGGGCCGGGATCATCGACTGGCTGCGCGCGAACGGGCAGTTGAACCGCACGCCGCTCGTCGTCTACACCTCCGCCGGCCTCGACGAGGCCGAACTGCCCACGCTCTCCTCGGGCGAGACGGTGCTCTTCCTCGCCGAGCGTTCGACCAGCGCCGAGGTGCAGGCCCGGATCGTGGACCTGCTCGCGAAGATCGGCACCAACTAGGCGCGGTGAGCGCCCGGTCGGTGCAGACCGTGGACCGGGGGATCAGAGCTGGGTGACGTCCAGCTCGCCCTCCGCGTACTGCTTGCGGATCACCTTCTTGTCGAACTTCCCGACGCTCGTCTTCGGGACGGCCGGCACGATCGCCCAGCGCTCCGGGAGCTGCCACTTGGCGATGCCGCCCTCGGCCGCCAGGAAGGCCCGCAGCTCCTCGTAGTCCGCGCTCGCGCCCTCCTTGAGCACGACGGTCGCGAGCGGGCGCTCGCCCCACTTCTCGTCCGGTACGGCGACGACGGCGGCCTCGGCGACGGCCGGGTGGCCCATGAGGGCGTTCTCCAGCTCGACGGAGGAGATCCACTCGCCGCCGGACTTGATGACGTCCTTGGCGCGGTCGGTGAGGGTGAGGAAGCCGTCGGGGCTGATGACGCCGACGTCGCCGGTCTTGAGCCAGCCGTCCGCGCTGAACTTGTCCTCGGGGCGCAGCTCGCCGCCCGTGGCGCCGCCGTAGTAGGCGCCGGCGATCCAGTTGCCGCGGACCTCCAGCTCACCGGCGGACTCGCCGTCCCAGGGCAGGAACTCGCCGCCGGGGCCGACCAGCCGGGCCTCGACGCCGGTGGGGAAGCGGCCCTGGGTGACGCGGTACGGCCACTCCTCCTCGGGCGTGAGGCCGGCCGGCGGGTGCGCCATCGTGCCGAGCGGGGAGGTCTCCGTCATGCCCCAGGCGTGGCAGAGGCGGACGCCCAGTCGGTCGTACGCCTCCATGAGGGAGGGCGGACAGGCCGCGCCGCCGATGGTGACCTGGGCCATCGAGGTCAGGTCGCGCGGGCGGGCGGTGACCTCGGCGAGCAGGCCCTGCCAGATGGTGGGGACGGCCGCGGCGTGGGTCGGCTTCTCGGACTCGATCATGTCGGCCAGCGGGGCCGGCTGAAGGAAACGATCCGGCATCAGCATGTTGATGCCGGTCATGAAGGTGGCGTGCGGCAGGCCCCAGGCCAGGACGTGGAACTGCGGCACCACGACGAGGGTGGTGTCCTTGTCGGTCAGGCCCATCGACTCGGCCATGTTCACCTGCATGGAGTGCAGGTAGATCGAGCGGTGGGAGTAGACGACGCCCTTGGGGTCGCCGGTGGTGCCGGAGGTGTAGCACATGGCGGCGGCCGAGCGCTCGTCCAGCTCGGGCCAGGCGTACGTGGTGGGGCGGCCGGCGAGCAGCTCCTCGTACTCGTGCACCCGCGGGGCCACGCCGTCGAGGAGGGAGCGGTCGCCGAGGCCGGCCACGACGATGTGCTCGACGGTCGGCAGGTGCGGCAGCAGCGGGGCGAGGAGGGGGAGCAGCGAGCCGTTGACGAGGACCACGCGGTCGGCGGCGTGGTTGACGATCCAGGCCAGCTGCTCGGGCGGGAGGCGCAGGTTGAGGGTGTGGACGACCGCGCCCATGGCGGGGATCGCGAAGTACGCCTCGACGTGCTCGGCGTTGTTCCACATGAGGGTCGCGACGCGCTCGTCCCCGGTGACGCCGAGCTCGTCGCGCAGGGCGTTGGCCAGCTGGGCGGCCCGGGCACCGGTCTCGGCGAAGGTGCGGCGCTGCGGCTCGCCCTCCCCGGTCCACGTGGTGATGGTGGACTTCCCGTGGATGGTCATCCCGTGGTTCAGGATGCGGGTCACGGTCAGCGGTACGTCCTGCATGGTGCTGAGCACGGGCGTCCTCCCGAGGGCGCTACGCGGCAGTAAGGATGTGCCGATTCTGCGCACGTACCACGTGGTATGTCACTACCCAGGAGTACGAATTTGCCAGTGATCACTGGCGTGACCGAGGGTAACGCGGAGGGAGGGGCCAGAGGACGGGGCGTTTCTCAGCGGACGGGCGTCAGCTCCGGGTCCTCGCGCAGCTTGCCGAGCGCCCGGGAGACCGCGCTCTTGACCGTGCCGACGGAGACCCCGAGCACCTCGGCGGTCTGCGCCTCGCTCAGGTCCTCGTAGTACCTGAGGACGACCATCGCCCGCTGGCGGTCGGGGAGCTTCATCACCGCGCGCCACATGGCGTCGTGCAGCACCTGGCGCTCGGCCGGGTCCGACTCCGGCAGCCCGGCCGGCTCCGGCAGCTCGTCGCAGGCGAACTCGTCGACCTTGCGCTTGCGCCACTGGGACGTACGGGTGTTCAGCAGCGCGCGGCGGACGTAGCCGTCCAGGGCGCGGTGGTCCTCGATGCGCTCCCAGGCGACGAAGGTCTTGGCCAGCGCCGTCTGGAGCAGGTCCTCCGCGTCGCACGGGTTCGCGGTCAGCGAGCGGGCGGTGCGCAGGAGCACGGGCCCGCGGGCCCGCACGTACGAAGTGAACGACGGGTACGCCGTGTTCGTCGGGTACGTCGCGTACTGCGAGGCACCGGCACAGACGGGGCCAGAAGGTGGCGGAGTCATGGCTCAACGCTATGAGCGGCCACCCGTCCCGGGGATCGGCCCCAGGTCCCGAACCGCACTCCGCCTCAGGTTGTAGGGGTGGGGCCTGCTGGACCTCCTTCAGGTGGAGCCCCCCTCCGACCGGGTCAGGGTCGGATCCGGGCGACCGGGGCGTCGACGGCGCTGCGGTCGATCCGCAGCCGCCGTCCGCCGTACGACTCGGAGACGTTCCCCGCGTACTGGTGGATGCGGGCGTGCGGCTGCCAGGCCGTCGCGGCCAGCGCCGCCTCCACGTCGAGCGAGGGCAGGCCCCGCCAGCGCGCGAACCACATCACCGCCGGCAGGTCCGCCGTACCCGCCCGCCGCTCCCGCTCCATGTGCCGCACGCCCGTATCGGCGCTGCTGTAGAAGCCGGGCAGGTAGCCGAGCCGCCGGACCTCCCGGTTCCAGGCCCGGACGAAGCGCAGGGTCGTCGCGGCGCAGTCGGCGTCGTCGCTCCGGTACGCCTCCATGTCCAGGTAGAGCGGGCTGGCCGCGTCGATCCCGAGGGCCCGGGCCGCCCGCACCGCCTCCCCGGCCTCGCTGGTGCCCTGGGTCCACGGGGTGCGGCCGATCGCGTACTTCCGCTTGGCCTCCGCGAGCACGCAGGGGGCCTGCGAGCCGACGAAGAGCGGCAGCAGCCGCCAGCCGAGCGCGTGCACGGAGGCGACCCAGCCGGGGGTGAGCTGCGGCTGCGCGCGGCAGCCCCGCCCGCGTCCGCCGAAGTACACGCCGACGGCCCCGTACGGCGAGGCCCGCCAGGCCCGCATCACGGCGAGGGACGGGGCGTCGCAGGTGTCGAAGGCGCGGCCGGCGAAGGAGCGGGGGGTGGTCGGGGCCGCGGGGGCGACGGCCCGGGCCCCCTGCCCCGGCCCCGCCAGCAGCACGACGACCGCCAGGACCGCGACGACGGCCGGGACCGCGAGGACCCTGCGGCCGGCCCGGGGACCGAACCGTCGGCTGTCGCGGCGGCCGACCCGGCGCCTGTCACGGCGGCCGACCCGGCCGCCCACCCGGCGGCTGTCGCGGGCGCTGTCTCGGCTCCCGGCCCGGCGGCTGTCGCGGCGGCGGGTCGGGATGCGGGTGCGGCCGCCGTCCCGGCGGGTGCCCAGGCGGCTGACCCGGCGGCCGGTCCGGCGGCGGGGCGCGGGCGGGGCGGGCGTCTCCGGTGCGTCCATGGCGTCCATGGCGCGAGTGAAGAGCGCCGCGGCCCGCACGGCCACCGCTGGGGCCCCGTCCTCAGCCGTCCGTGCCCAGGATCAACCCGGACGTGGGAACCCCGGTGCCCGCCGTCACCAGAGTCCTGGCCGCCCCGGGCACCTGGTTCACGGAGGTGCCGCGCATCTGCCGGACGGCCTCCGCGATGCCGTTCATCCCGTGCAGGTACGCCTCCCCCAGCTGGCCCCCGTGGGTGTTCAGCGGCAGCGCGTCCGCCGCGACGAACGCCGCCGCCTCCCCCGGCCCGCAGAAGCCGAACTCCTCCAGCTGCATGAGCACGAACGGGGTGAAGTGGTCGTAGAGGATGCCCACGTCGATGTCGTCGGGCGCGAGCCCCGAACTGCGCCACAGCTGCCGGGCGACCACGCCCATCTCCGGGAGCCCGGTCAGGTCGTCCCGGTAGAAGCTGGTCATCGCCTCCTGGTTGCGCCCCGCGCCCTGGGCGGCGGCCACGATCACCGCGGGCGGGCGGCGCAGGTCGCGGGCGCGCTCGGTGGAGGTGACGACGAGGGCCTGGCCGCCGTCGGTCTCCTGGCAGCAGTCGAGCAGCCGCAGCGGCTCGGCGATCCAGCGGGAGGCGGCGTGGTCCTCCAGGGTGATCGGCTTGCCGTGGAAGTACGCGGCGGGGTTGCGGGCCGCGTGGCGGCGGTCGGTGACGGCGACGTGGCCGAAGGCCTCCGGCGTCAGCCCGTACGCGTGGAGGTAGCGCTGGGCGATCATGGCCACCCAGGAGGCGGGCGTGAGCAGCCCGAAGGGCAGCTGCCAGCCGAGCGCCGCGCCCTCCGCGGACGGCTCGCGCTGCTGCACCCCGGAGCCGAAGCGGCGGCCGGAACGCTCGTTGAACGCCCGGTAGCAGACGACGACGTCCGCGACGCCGGTGGCGACGGCGAGGGCGGCCTGCTGGACGGTGGCGCAGGCGGCGCCGCCGCCGTAGTGCACGCGCGAGAAGAAGGACAGCTCGCCGATGCCGGCCGCCTGGGCGACGGTGATCTCGGGGCTGGTGTCCATGGTGAAGGTGACCAGGCCGTCGACGTCGGCGGGGGTGAGCCCCGCGTCGTCGAGCGCCGCGTGCACGGCCTCGACGGCGAGGGTGAGCTCGCTGCGGCCCGAGTCCTTGGAGAACTCGGTGGCCCCGATCCCGGCGATGGCGGCCCGGCCGCCGAGGGAGTCCCGGCCGCGGACGCTCATCGGGCCCGCTCCTCTCCCGGCGCCGGCAGCTCCACCGTCACGGTCCCGGTGACGTGGTGACCGAGCCCGTTGGCGCCCACCACCCGCACCAGGACGGTGCCGCCGTCGACCTCCGTGACCGTGCCGGTGAGCGTCATGGTGTCCCCCGGGTAGTTGGGCGCGCCGAGCCGGATGGCGACCTTGCGGAGCACGGCCCCCGGGCCGAAGCGGTCCGTGATGTACCGGCCCACCAGGCCGTTGGTGGTGAGGATGTTCATGAAGATGTCCGGGGAGCCCTTCGCCCGGGCGAGCTCGGCGTCGTGGTGCACGTCCTGGTAGTCGCGGGAGGCCACGGCCCCGGCGACGATCAGGGTGCGGGTGATCGGCACGACGAGCGGGGCCAGCTCGTCCCCGGCCCGCACGGCGGCGGTCACACGGTCGGCGGTCACGCGTCCGCTCCCTTCGCGAGCAGGTCGCCCAGTTCGGCGAGGAGTTCGGTGCCGCAGCCCAGGTACGCGTCGAGCTGCCGGCCCCAGAGGAAGTGCCGGTGCACGGGGTGGTCGAGGTCGGCGCCGAGCCCGCCGTGCAGGTGCTGGCCGGCGTGCACGACCCGTTTGCCCGCCTCGGCGGCCCACCAGGCCGCCGTCAGGGCGTGCTCGCCCACGGGCAGGTCCTCGTCGTGACGCCAGGCCGCCTCGTAGGCGGTGACCCGGATGGACTCGGTGTCCATGTGGGCGTCGGCGGCCCGCAGCTGCACGGCCTGGTGGGAGGAGAGCGGACGTCCGAACTGCTGCCGCTCCGAGGTGTGGGCGACCGCGCGCGCCAGCGACCCGGCGCAGACCCCGGCCTGGAGCCCGGCGAAGGCGATCCTGGCGGCGGCGAGCACGTCGTCGTAGGGATCGCGGTA
The DNA here is from genome assembly GCF_039535475.1 of Streptomyces showdoensis. NCBI lineage: Bacteria > Bacillati > Actinomycetota > Actinomycetes > Kitasatosporales > Streptomycetaceae > Streptomyces > Streptomyces showdoensis. Next base: position 1,563,280 of record NZ_BAAAXG010000026.1, read on the forward strand.
CGGCGAGTCGTCGGCGCCCTCGGCGGCCGTCGCCCGGTACGGCGAGTCGTCGGCGCCCTCGGCGGCCGTCGCCCGGTACGGCGAGTCGTCGGCGCCCTCGGCGGCCGTCGCCCGGTACGGCGGGTCGTCGGCGCCCTCGGCGGTCGCCCGGTCCGACCGTGCCCCGACCGGCCGCTCCCCGTCCCGCCGCTCCCCGAGCCGCTCGGCCGGGACCCCGTCGAGGACCAGGCGTCCTGCGGACCAGGGCGCGGTGAGCTCGACGGGCTCGACGGGACGGCCGGCGTCCGCCGTGCGGACCAGCCACAGCGACCGGTCCGCGGCCGGGACCAGGACGTGGGTGGCGTCCCGCAGCCAGGGCACCCGGTCCAGGGTGCCGGTGAGCCGGCCCTCGGCGTCCGCCCGTACCGCTCCCGCTCCGGCGAGCGCCGGGAAGGCGCCGGTCACCACCGTCGTGCCGTCGCGCAGACCGGGCAGCAGCCGGGCGCGCTGCTCACCGGTGCCGTGCCGGGAGACGGCGAGCAGCCCGTACACGCAGGTCGCCGTGAAGGGCACCTGCGCGGTCGTGCGGCCCTGCTCCTCGGCGAGCAGGACGAGGCCGAGGAGCCCGGTCTCCTCGACGGCGCCGGGCAGTCCGGAGGCGCACAGGGCCTTCCAGAGCTCGGCGTCGGCGCCGGTGCCGGCGGCCGCGAGCCGTTCGGGGGTGGCGAGGTCGCCGAAGATCCGCGCGGCGAGCTCCCGCGCGGCCTGCTGCTCCTCCGTGGGCGTGAAGTCCATGTCAGTCCTCGCCTCCCGCGCGGAAGACGGGGAGTTCGAGCTCCTCGTCCGCCTTCAGGAACTCCAGCCGGACCGGCATCCCGATCCGCACCTTGTCGTAGGGCACCCCGACGACGTTGCTGACCATCCGCACGCCCTCGGCCAGTTCGATGAGCCCGACCGCGTACGGGGGGTCGAAGGCCGGGAAGGGCGGGTGGTGCATCACCACGTACGAGTAGACGGTGCCCTCGCCGCTCGCCTCGACGGTGTCCCAGTGGCGGGAGCCGCAGGCGTTGCAGCCGGGCAGCCAGGGGAAGCGGAGGGTCGCGCAGTCGCCGCAGCGCTGGATGAGCAGCCGGTGCTCGGCCACGCCCGCCCAGAAGCCTGCGTTGTCGCGGTTGACGACGGGGCGGGGCCGCCTGGCCTTGGCCGCTTCTTTCGCCTCCTTCGCCCCCTTCGCCTCCTTCAGCCCGTTCACCCCCTTCACCCCGTTCGCCTCCGGGGTCGCGGGGCGTGCGGCGGGCGCGTACTTGAGGATGCGGAACCGGTGGGTCCCGGCGAGCTCGCCGCCCGCCCGTACGTCCATCCGGGTCGTGACGAAGTGGCCGGTGCCCAGCTTGGTGGTCTTGCGCGGCGAGACGGACTCGATGACGGCGTCGAAGGTGATCGCGTCCCCGGGGCGCAGCGGCCGCAGGTACTCCTGCTCGCAGTCGGTGGCGACGACGGAGGTGTACCCGGCGCCGTCGAGGAGGGCCGACAGCTGGTCGTACGCCCCCGAGCGGTCGGTGTGACCGGACAGGCCGCCCATGGTCCACGCCTGGAGCATGGTGGCCGGGGCGACGGCGTCGGGGCCCCGGTAGGCGGGGCCGGTGTCGCCCATCGCCTCGCACCAGTGGCGGATCATCGGCTCGTTGACGGGGTCCTTGCCGGTGCCGCCGACGGCGGCCGGCCGCCCTTCGTACGCCTTCAGGCGCGGGTAGAGGGAGTCGTCTGCCGGGGTGGGCGGGGTGGGCGCGGCGGCCGTCCCGGGCCGGTCCTGGGTCATCGCCGTCCCCTGCCCTTCATGCCGAGCCGCATCGTCGCGACGATCTCGCGCTGCACCTCGCTCACCCCGCCCCCGAAGGTGTTGATCTGGGCGGCCCGGTTCATCCGCTCCAGCTCGCCGTCGCCGAGGGCGCCCGGCGATCCCGCCCGGACCAGTCCGGCGCCGCCCGCCATCTCCTGGCACATCCGGTAGACCTCGACCGCCGACTCGGTGCCCGCGAACTTCACGCCGCTCGCGTCCCCGGGGGCCAGCCGGCCCGCCCCGACCTCGCCGACCAGCCGCCAGTTGAGCAGGCGGGTGGCGGCGAGCCGGGCGTGGGCCTCGGCGGCGCGGATGCGGACCCACGGCTCGTCGATCCGGCGCTCCCCGGTGACGGGGTCGGGGGTGCGGGCGTGCCGGAGCGCCGCCGCGAAGAAGTCCTCGGCCTGCATGCCGATCGCGGCGAGCGCGACCCGCTCGTGGTTGAGCTGGTTGGTGATGAGCCCCCAGCCGCCGTTCTCGGGGCCGACGAGGTTGCCGGCCGGGACGCGGAGGGAGTCGTAGTAGGTGGCCGTGGTGGTGAGCCCGCCGACGGTCTCGATCGGGGTCCAGGAGAATCCGGGCGCGTCGGTCGGGACGAGGACGATCGAGATGCCCCGGTGGCGGAGGGTGCCGGGGTCGGCGTCGGTGCGGCAGGCGAGCCAGATCCAGTCGGCGTTCTGGGCGTTCGAGGTGAAGACCTTCTGCCCGTCGATCAGCCAGGAGTCGCCGTCCCGGACGGCCCGGGTGCGCAGCGAGGCCAGGTCGGTGCCGGCCTCGGGCTCGCTGTAGCCGATCGCGAAGACGGTCTCGCCGCGCAGGATGCGGGGCAGGAAGTACGCCTTCTGCTCCTCGGTGCCGTACTTCATGAGGGTCGGGCCGACGGTGTTGAGGGTGACCATGGAGACGGGGGCGCCGGCCCGGTAGGCCTCGTCGAAGAAGACGAACTGCTCGTCGGGGCCGCGGCCCTGGCCGCCGTACTCCTCGGGCCAGCCGAGCCCGAGCATGCCGTCGTCACCGATGCGGCGCAGCAGCCGGCGCTGGGCGGCGGAGTCGGCGGGGGGCGGGGGCCCGTCGGGCATCACGTCGCGGAAGTACGCGCGGAGTTCGGCGCGCAGCCGCAGTTGCCGTTCGGTCGGGGCGAGGTGCACGGCGACGCCTCTCGTCGGGACAGGACTTCCACCTAAGGTTTCTGACTGTCCGTCAGATTTAGTCCGCCTGTCAAGGTCACGGCGCCCTCGGAAGCCCGCCCGCGCACCGGCGGGGGCGCGCGAGGCGGCGCAACGGAGGACGGCCCGCGCGCCGGCGCCGAAGCGCCGCCGCACAGGCCGTCGTTCACCCCGCGGACGTTCCCCCCGTCGGGCCGGTTACCACCACGGATAGAAGTTGACCACCGTGTTGACGTTGGACTGGTCGATGTGGGTGAAGGCCGAGCCGTTCACGCTCGCGGTGTTGTTCTGATTGGAGGCACCGGAACCGGTCGCCACCTGCTGCGTCGTGGTGGAGTTGCCGTGGTTGTTGCCACCCACACCACTGCCGATGATCGTGGCGACGCTGGTGTTCGATCCGTTGTCCGCGAATCCTCCGTTGTCGGCCTGGGCCACGCCGGTGAAGAGGGCGGCGGCCAGGGGCAGGGCGGCGACAGCGGCGATGACGCGGGCGGTACGGATGCTTGCCATGTCTGTTCCTCCGGGAACTGAAAGCTCTCTGAATGCTGCGAACTGCTGCTCATTCCAAGGCGGTTGGCCGTCCGCCTCGGTCGTTTCCTGCTCGACGTCGCGAGATCAGAGTTGCCCACCGAATCCCCGTCGAACCACCCCCTAGCGCCCGATTCCCCCGCAAGCGTGAGGACAAGTCGATAAACCCCCTCGACCACGGCAAAGCCCCAGCTCACCGCCCAGGAGGGCGCGAAACGGCGCGGAAACCCGGCTCCCCCAAGAGGTGAAGCGTTTCGGCAGCTTTTCAGCCAATCTGCCCTTCCGCCCGAAACGGAACGGCCTCCGAGCCGGAAGACAGAACGGCCCCCGACCGGTGACTACCGGTCGGGGGCCGTTCCAGGTCCCGCGGTGGGTGTGGGATTTGAACCCACGGAGACATCGCTGCCTCGACGGTTTTCAAGACCGTTCCCTTAGGCCGCTCGGGCAACCCACCCTCGCCCGCCCACGGAGGGCGGAGCGAGCTACAGAGTACCGGGACCGCAAAGGATCAGCTGTCGCCCGTGCGTTCGCCGAGGGTGACCGTGGCCGTGGCGGTCTTGCCGCCGCGCTCGTAGGTGATCTTGACCGTGTCGCCGGGCTTGTGGGTCCAGATCTCGCTGATGAGGGTCGGGCCGCTGTCGATCGGGTGGTCGTCGAAGGCCGTGATCACGTCGCCCGCCTTCAGGCCCGCCTTGGCCGCCGGGCCGTTCGGGGTGACCGACGGGGTGCCGCCGGAGCCCTGCGCGGCGATGGTGGCGCCCTCGCCCTTCTCCTGCATGTTCACCGTCGCGCCGATCACCGGGTAGACCGGCTTGCCCGTCTTGATCAGCTGCTCGGCCACGTTCTTGGCCTGGTTGACCGGGATCGCGAAGCCGAGTCCGATCGAGCCCGCCTGCGACTGGCCGTAGCCGCTGCCGGCCGACTGGATCGCGGAGTTGATGCCGATCACCGCGCCGCTCGCGTCGAGCAGCGGGCCGCCCGAGTTGCCCGGGTTGATCGAGGCGTCGGTCTGCAGGGCGCTCATGTACGAGTTCTTGCCGCTGGAGCCGTCGCCCGAGGCGACCGGACGGTTCTTCGCGCTGATGATGCCGGTGGTCACCGTGTTCGACAGGCCGAAGGGCGCGCCGATCGCGATCGTCGAGTCGCCGACCGCCACCCGGTCGGAGTCGCCCAGCGGCAGCGGCGTCAGGTTCGACGGCGCGTTCTTCAGCTTGATCACGGCCACGTCGTAGCCCTCGGCGCGGCCGACCACCTCGGCGTCGTACGTCTTGCCGTTGGAGAACGTCACGGAGAGCGTGCCGCCGTCCGCCGCGGAGGCCACCACGTGGTTGTTCGTGACGATGTGGCCTTCCTTGTCGTAGACGAAGCCGGTGCCCGTACCGCCCTCGCCCTCGGCACCGCCGGACTTCGCCTGGATGGTGACCACGCTCGGCAGCGCCTTCGCCGCCACCGCGGCGACCGTGCCGGGGTCGCGCTTGAAGGAGGCGGGGGAGTCGCCCGAGGAGACGGTGGTCGAGGCGGTCGGGTCGTCGTCGCGCTGCGTCGCCGCCCAGTAGCCGATGCCGCCGCCGACGCCGCCCGCGACCAGCGCGGCGACCAGGACGGCCGCCACCAGGCCGCCCGCGCGCCTGCGCGGGGGCTCGGGGGCCGGCGGCACGGGCGCGCCCCAGGACGGGACCGCGGGCGGGGCGGGGGGCCAGCCGCCGCCGGCCGCGTCGGGCGCGGGGACGGGGGCATGGGCGGGTGCGTGGGCGGGAGTGGAGCCGTAGGCGGGGGTGTGGGCCGGAGCCGGCTCAGGGGCCGGGGCCGGGGTGGGCTCAGGGGCGGGGGAGGCGGCAGGAGCGGGAGGCTGCTCCTGGGCCTGGGGGTGCTCCTGGGCCCCGCCCTGGGGCTCGGCGCGCGGCGGCTCGGGCGATTCCGCGGCGGCGGCAGGCGTCGGAGGGGCCACGGGCGGGGCGGGAGGCGTGGGAGGCGTGGGAGGGGCGGACGGGGCACTCCGGTCCGCCGGAACCGCCGTGCCCTCGTTCTCGGTGCTCACAGCTCTCTCCTCGTTCACTGCACGGGTGTGGGTGGGTGGATGCCTGGTCCAAGGTGCTGTGCTCAGCTTTTCCCACCGGGCGTCAGGCCACTGTAAGCCGGAGCTGTGTGTCCGCACCCCTCTTCTTTATATGGGGGCATATCAGACACAGCCTTACCATGTCGCGGTGACCCACGCACCGCAGCAACCGAACCGCCTCCCCGTCCAGGTGGTCGCCCACCGCGGGGCCTCCGAGGACGCCCCGGAACACACTCTGGCCGCCTATGTGAAGGCCATCGAGGACGGGGCCGACGCCCTGGAGTGCGACGTACGGCTGACCGCCGACGGGCACCTCGTCTGTGTCCACGACCGGCGCGTCAACCGCACCTCCAACGGCCGCGGCGCCGTCTCCGCCCTGGAGCTCGCCGATCTCGCCGCGCTCGACTTCGGCACCTGGAAGGGGCGCGAGGAGGCCGGCGAGAGCCCCGACTGGGGTGACCCCGGAGCCACCTCCGTCCTCACCCTGGAGCGGCTCCTGGAGCTGGTCTCCGACGCCGGGCGGCGGATCGAGCTGGCCATCGAGACCAAGCACCCCACCCGCTGGGCCGGCCAGGTGGAGGAGAAGCTGCTCCAGCTGCTCGACCGCTTCGGGCTGGCCGCGCCGGCCGCGCCCGAGGACTCCCCCGTGCGCGTCATGAGCTTCTCGGCCCGCTCCCTGCACCGCATCGCCGCCGCCGCGCCGACCCTGCCCACCGTCTCCCTCGCCCAGTTCGTCACCCCGCGCCTGCGCGACGGGCGGCTGCCCGCGGGCGCGCGGATCGCCGGACCCTCGATCCGGATCGTCCGGCACCACCCCGCCGTGATCCTGCGGCTCCAGAAGGCCGGCCACCAGGTGCACGTCTGGACCGTCGACGAGCCGGAGGACGTGGAGCTGTGCGAGCGGCTCGGCGTCGACGCGATCATCACCAACCGGCCGAAGCTCGTGCTGTCCCAGTTGGGCCGCGTTTAACCCCCTGCGTCCCGCCTGTCACAGGGGTACGGGGTGTGCCCCGGCGCGTTCGGGACGTACGCGATCGTCACGAGTGCGTCACCGGACCCGTACTGGCCGGTTTCCGGTCCAGGCCATTGGGGCATTCACACCGTGGCGTGGGGCAAAGGAGGTCTCGGGGGTGGCGTTGGTGGTGGCACAGGAGGTGCCCACGTCGTCGAGCATGGCCGTACCCCATGGCCCTGCGGGCGTGGGCAAGGCGCGACACCGGATGCGGGAGCAGTTGCACCGCAGCGGGATGTCCGAAACGGTCGTCGACGACGCGGTGCTGATCCTTTCCGAACTGCTCAGCAACGCGTGTCGGCACGGCAGACCGCTCGGCCGGGCGGACGTGGGCGACGGCGACGTGCGGGCGGCCTGGAGCATCGACAGAGCGGGCGGACTGACCGTCGAGGTGACGGACGGCGGTGGCCCGACCAGGCCCGTTCCCGCCACGCCCTCGGTCACCGCGCGCGGCGGCCGCGGGCTGAACATCATCAGCGCGCTGGCACAGGACTGGGGCGTACGGGACAGCGCGACCGGCGAGGTCACGGTCTGGGTGGTCGTCACCGAGGGCCACCGCCGCGAGGACTTCGCGGCACGGGTCGGCGGCGGCTCCGGACTGGACTTCCTGGACGCGTACGACGAGCTGGAGTAGGCGGGGTCCCGGCGCACCGCGACAGGAGCCAGAGTCCACGGCGCGGCGCATCGTGACTGGGGTCAGGGTCCACGGCCCGGCGCATCGTGACAGGACCCAGGCCCCAGGGCCCGGCGGACCGCGAGAGGTGCCCATCGCCGGACCCCGGCCCCGGTGCACCCATGGCGGGATCCCGGGCCACGGCCACGGCCGAGCGCGGCCCCCTGCGGAGTCGTCATCCGGACGACGTCCCGGACCCCGGTCCGGGTCGGCGCGACCGTCCGGATGCCTTCCGGATTCCCTCCGGATTCCCTCCGGATGCCGTCCAGATCCCGGCCGGATGCCGGCCGGATGCCGTCCAGATCCCGGCCGGATGCCGTCCAGATCCCGGCCGGGCGGGAGCCCGGCGGCGGCCGTATCGCGGCACGCATCCCGGCACCGGGGATCCCGTGCGGCTAGGCTCGCGCCCGAGACAGCACCGCCGCGATCGGGAGAAAGCCACACCATGGCCAAGAAGCGCCCCCAGACGAAGCCCGGCAAGGCCGGCCAGGCACAGGTCACCAGCGGGGAGATCCCGGTCGTCGGCGCGCGCGAGCCGTGCCCCTGCGGTTCGGGCCGCCGCTACAAGGCGTGTCACGGGCGGGCCGCCGCGCACGCCGTGACCGAGCTCGTCCAGCGCCCCTTCGAGGGGCTGCCCGGCGAGTGCGACTGGGTCGCGCTGCGCGAGCTGGTGCCCGCCGCCACCGTGCCGCTCACCCTCAAGGACGGACTGCCCGAGGGCGTTCCGTCGGTGACCCTGGCGACCGTGCTCCCGATGGCCTGGCCCGCGCTGCGCCGCGACGACGGCTCCGTGCTGCTCGCGCTGCAGAACGACTCGTCCTCCGGCGACCTCGCCCGCGACCTCGCCGACACCCTGCAGCGCGCCCTGGAGGCGGAGCCCGGCACGCCGGTCGCCCCCCACCGGGTGACGCCGGAGGGTCCGCGCCTGCAGGACCTGCTCGACCCGAACAGCGATTTCGCGCCGGACGTGCACACCGGTTTCGAATTCTGGATTCCGGAGTCCTCGGACAATTCCAGCCCGGAGGTCAGCGCCTCCCTGGAGCGCGCCAACGCCGCCGCCATCCCCACGGTCAAGCTGACCGGCGTGGACGCGGCCTACTGGTGCGAGACCCCGGACAAGAACCACCTGCGCTGGGTCATGCCGCACGCCGAGGAGAAGCTGCTCGACGCGCTGGCCCGGCTCCAGGCAGCCGGCACGTCCTCGCTCGGCCCGGACACCCGGCTCGTCGGCTCCTTCCGCGCGCACGGCCTGATGGTCCCGGTCTGGGACCTGCCGACCGGGATGACGGCGGAGGACTGCGAGAAGCCGGCGGCCGAGTTCGCCGAGCGGCTGGCCGGGGCGCTCGCCTCGGACGCGCCGCTCAGCATCGAGGAGCGCCGGGCCCGGGGCGGTCTCACCAACCGTCAGGTCACGCTCAGCTGATACCCCAGGTGGTATCCGTGACGGACAGACCGACCAGTCGGTGACTTCCGCCACAACCCCTCGTTCGCAGGCCTAAATCCCTGTCCGAATAACCGAGATCGAATTTGCGAACGGCAGATCTCTTGTTACCGTTCTGGAAGCCCGGTCGCTGGTGCATCCCCCCGTCGCCAGCGATCGGGCCTTCTCATGCCCGCGTACGGTTCAACTACCGTCCGGTCCGGCCGCGTTGCTCCCCGAGCGCAGCAGCAGCGGAGTGCTGTCACCCTCCCCCGCACCGGCGAATTCCGACACCGCCGAATATCCCTCGGGGCCACCCCTGACCGGCTCCCGCGGCGTCTCGCACGCCCCCGGTTCGTCCTGCGCCGCGACCGCGCAGCGCACCTGCACGGTGCGGCCTCCGGGGGCCATCAGGGTGAGGACGGCGTCGAGTTCCTGACCGGTGGCGTTGCGGTAGTACGTGCGCGCCCGGATGTCCGCGCCCTCGGTCACCACACAGGTCTGCGCCTCGACCCCGTCGGGGGAGGCGAGTTCGGGTCCGCAGCGGGTGGCGGAGGGCAACGCGACGGCTCCAGCGGCAGCGGGAGCCGGGCCGGCGGCCGCCGGGCGTCCCGGGCCCAGTCCTAGCTCCGCGAGGAGGTCCTTCGGCTTCGCGTCGCCGGAACCGCCGGAACCGCCGGAACCGGTTCCCGTGGCGGCGGGACCGGACGGGGTCCCCGCGGGACCCGCCGTCGCCGCGATCGGCACCAGGACGGCGATGACCACCGCGGTCCCGAGCCCGATCGCGCGGAGCTTCGCCGGACTCATCTGCCCCATGCCGCAGCCACCTGTTCCTCCGGAACGACCCCTCGGGGCGAAGATAGCGGCGGCCGGCGGGCGGGCGACGGGCCGCGCGCCCGTTTCCCCTGGATGCCGGGGTGCTCCACACCCGTTCGGGTGAACGCCCGCGCCGGCGCAAGCGACGCCCCGCCGGGGCGCCGTCCTCAGTACGCGAGTCTGCTGCCGCCGCCCGGCATGCTCGTGCTCGCCTCGACCAGGGCGTCCACGACCGCCTCCACGTCCGGCAGCCACGGCCGGGCCGAACCCTCCAGAGGCGCCCGCTCCCAGCGGACCTGCCCGGATCCGATGACGGAGGGCGGCAGCGGCAGATAGCCGCCCTCTCCATGGAAGCGCAGCGAACTGGGCACGCTGTCCTTCGTGTAGAGCAGCTCGCCGAGCCGTTCGAGGCTGTACGGGGCGACGAGGATCGCCCATCGGGTGGGCGAGGCCACGACCGGGCCGAGCCGCATCCCCAGCGCGTCCAGTGCGGCCAGGGCCCTGGCGCCCGCGACGGCCGGCAGGCTCACCGCGCAGGGGGCCCGGCCGCCGGTGGCGAGCAGGACCGGCGCCGTCGGCCGGCCGCTCCACCACCAGCGGATCATGCGGGCGTCGGTGGTGGCCGCGAGCAGGCCGGGGTCGAAGGGGTGCGCTCCGGGCACGACGCACTGGGGGTCGGGGCAGGCGCAGCTCACGGCGGCCGGCGCGCCGAGCAGGGCGCGCGCCCCCGTCGCCTTCGGCCCCGCGGTCCGCAGTCCCGCGCCGGGCAGCACGGGCCAGTCCCATTCGGTGGCGCACCGGAGCGCCGCGTCGAGCTGGGCGACGGCCGTCTCGCGCTCCTCGCGCGCCTTGCGCCGGAACCGGAGCCTGCGTCGCCTTCCGAGGATCTCGCGCATGAGCGCTCGTTCCTTTCCGTTGAACGCCGAATCCACATCACACCACGTGCGTGACTCCACGTGCGGATCTCTTCACCGTGCGTATCACTGTGCATCTCAGCGTGCGTCTCAGCATGCATCTCAGCGCGTACGAGCTGCATCCAGGCTCGGCAGTCGCTGCCGGCCGGTCCTGGCGGTGGAGGTTCCCCGCCACTCGGTTGGAGGGTGCGGCCTGCGGTGATGAGGACGCCCGGGTTCCGCGTCCGTATTCAGGGGCGTGTCCAACTGCCCCTGCCCGTCACCGATTACGTACCCGTCCCGCTCAAAATGACGCGCTTTCAAACGACGCCAGTCGACCGCAAATGGTGCACGCTGGGGGCAATTTTCAGCCAACTTCCCCTAGTCTTCAACCCTCTCGCCGCATCTCACGGACACCACAAGTCCCAAGGTGACAATGCTGGACATCGATCTACATGTGCGTGTAGATGTGGATCCCTGGGTAGCGGCGCAGAATGACTTGGGGGTTTGCGATGCTATTGCATGAAACGCGCAGGTCGGAAAGCCGCGTGCCATGAGTACGCCGCGTGCGCCGAAAGTGGCCGGAATCGATTCCGTTGTTTCCCTTCCCCCGCACACTGCGGCCGTTCCTCAGCCGCCGGGGCCCGCCGTGTCCGCCCCGCCGGGCCCGACCGACGGCCCGCTCCAGGACCGCCTGGCCGGCTGGGTCTCGGACCTCACCCTCCTCCATGAACTGACCGAGTCCCTGATCAGGACCGGATGCCTCGACGACGCCCTGCACGAGCTGCTGCGCGCCGGAGCCACCCTGGTGGGAGCCCGCCGCGGGATGGCCGTCCTCGAACCCGCCGACGGTCTCGGCCCGGCCGCCACCGTCGGTCTCGGCCTCGCCCACGCCGACCTCGGCACCATCGAGACCGTGCCGCGCAGCGTCACCTCCTACGGACGCATCCTCGACGGGCTCGACCCGTTGCCGGAGGGCTCGCTGCCCCGCCCGATCGCCATCCCCGACCTGCGCGGCGAGGAGGACCTCGACCCGCGCCACCGCGAGGTCGCCGCCCGCCTCGGCTACGCCGCCAGCTACGCGCTGCCGCTGGCCACCGAGCAGGCCGGCCGGCTCGGCGCCGTCGTCTGGCTCTACGACGAGCCCGCGGAGCCCGTCGAGCGCCAGCGCCACCTCGTCCAGCTGTACGGCAGGTTCGCCACCGAGCACCTGGCCCGCCTCCTGGAGGTCGAGCGGGCCCGCGCCCGGGTCGCCACCGTCGCCGAGGAACTGCTGCCCAGCCGCCTCCCCCGGGTCCCCGGCGTCCAGCTCGCCGCCCGCCACCTCACCGGCCCCCGGGGCGGCGGCGACTGGTACGACGCGCTGCCGCTGCCCGAGGGCGCCCTCGGGCTGGCCGTCGGCTCCGTCACGGGCGCCGGGCCGAGCGCCCTGGCCGCCATGGGACGGCTGCGCGCCTCGCTGCGCGCGTACGCGGTGATGGAGGGCGAGGACCCGGTCGCCGTCCTCTCCGACCTGGAACTGCTGCTCCGGCTGACCGAGCCCGCGCGCTCGGCGACCGCGCTCTTCGCCTACTGCGAGCCGCAGGCCCGCCGGATCGTGCTCGCCGGAGCCGGCCACACCCCGCCCCTGGTCGTCGGCGAACAGCGCACCGAGTACGTCGAGACCTCGCTCTCCGCCCCGCTGGGCATGCTGGCCTGCTGGGAGGCGCCGAGCGTGGAGCTCTCCCCGCAGCCCGGAGAAACGGTGCTGCTGTACACGGACGGGCTGCTCCGGCGCACCGGCGAGCCCATGGACCGGGCCTTCGCCCGGCTGCACGCCGCCGCCGCGGGCGTACCGAAGGCGGACCGGGCCGATCCGGGCGCCGTCGCCGATCACGTGCTGCGGACCGTACTGCCCGAGGGACCGGGCGGACCCGGCGGACCGGGCGGTCCGGGTGCCGCGGACGAGGACGTCGTGCTGCTCGCCGCGCGTTTCGAGTGAGAACCGCCACCGTCCTGACCCGCCGGTAATGGGTCTTCCGGCTCTGGGCCCCCTTCCGCACGACCGTACGATGGGAACGGTTCAGTGTCGTACCAGAGGAGGCAGACCCGTGGCCGATGAGCTCACGCCGGACACCCCGGAGACCCCGGAGGAGTCCGAAGAGCAGGCGATCAAGCAGCGGAAGAACGGCCTGTACCCGGGCGTCTCCGACGAGCTCGCCGAGAACATGCGGTCCGGCTGGGCCGACACCGAGCTGCACGACCTGGCGCCGATCGCCCAGGCCGGGCACACCGCCGACCGTCGCGCCGCGCTGTCCGCCCGCTTCCCGGGCGAGCGCCTGGTGATCCCGGCCGGCAACCTGAAGACCCGGTCCAACGACACCGAGTACGGCTTCCGCGCCTCCACCGAGTACGCGTACCTCACCGGTGACCAGACCCACGACGGCGTGCTCGTCCTGGAGCCGTCCGAGGACGGCCACCAGGCCACGATCTACCTGCTGCCCCGCTCCAACCGCGAGAACGGCGAGTTCTGGCTGGACGGCATGGGCGAGCTGTGGGTCGGCCGCCGCAACTCCCTCGCCGAGGCCGAGCAGCTGCTCGGGATCCCGGCGAAGGACGTCCGCGAGCTGCCCGAGCGGCTCAAGGAGGCCACCGGCCCGGTCCGCAACGTGCGCGGCCACGACGCCGGCATCGAGGCCGCGCTGACCGACAAGGTCACCGCCGAGCGCGACGAGGAGCTGCGCGTCTTCCTCTCCGAGGCCCGCCTCGTGAAGGACGCCTTCGAGGTCGCCGAGCTCCAGAAGGCCTGCGACTCCACCGCCCGCGGCTTCGAGGACGTCGTCAAGGTCCTCGACAAGGCCGAGGCGACCAGCGAGCGCTACATCGAGGGCACCTTCTTCCTGCGCGCCCGGGTCGAGGGCAACGACGTCGGCTACGGCTCCATCTGCGCCTCCGGCCCGCACGCCTGCACCCTGCACTGGGTCCGCAACGACGGCCCGGTCCGCTCCGGCGACCTGCTGCTGCTCGACGCCGGCGTGGAGACCACCGAGCTCTACACCGCCGACGTCACCCGCACCCTGCCGGTCAACGGCCGGTACACGGAGATCCAGCGCAAGATCTACGACGCGGTGTACGAGGCCCAGGAGGCCGGCATCGCCGCGGTGAAGCCGGGCGCCTCCTACCGCGACTTCCACGACGCGGCCCAGCGCGTGCTGGCCGAGAAGCTGGTCGAGTGGGGCCTCGTCGAGGGCCCGGCCGAGCGCGTCCTGGAGCTGGGCCTGCAGCGCCGCTGGACCCTGCACGGCACCGGCCACATGCTCGGCATGGACGTCCACGACTGCGCCGCCGCGCGCACCGAGGCGTACGTCGACTGCACGCTGGAGCCGGGCATGTGCCTGACCGTCGAGCCGGGTCTCTACTTCCAGGCCGACGACCTGACCGTGCCCGAGGAGTACCGGGGCATCGGCGTCCGGATCGAGGACGACATCCTGGTCACCGAGGACGGCAACCGGAACCTCTCGGCCGCGCTGCCGCGCCGCTCCGACGAGGTCGAGGCGTGGATGGCCGGCCTGAAGGGCTGACCGTACGCACGGACAGGGCCCCGCCGACTCCGGTCGGCGGGGCCCTCGCGCGTCCGGATGCGGATGCGGGTCAAAGGGGCAGAGGGCAGGGGGCAGAGGGCAGAGGGCAGAGGGCAGAGGGCAGGGGGCAGGGGGCAGGGGGCAGGGGGCAGGGGGCCGAGGGTCAGGTCAGCGCCAGCGGGGCGTCCGGGCGCCACTTGATGATCTTGTCGAAGCTGACCAGCGCGCCGCCCCGGCCGGTACGCCCGAAGTGGACGTGGTCGGCGAGCTCCTCGATCAGCCGCAGCCCCCGCCCGTTCTCGGCGTCGGGCGCCGCCGGACGCCGCTCGGGGGCCGGGGCGAAGCCGGGGCCCGAGTCGGCCACCTCGATGCGACAGGTCTCGCCGTCGAGATAGGCGGTGACCCGGTACGCCTGCGAACCCTCGCCCCGGTCCACCGTGCCGCCGTGCTCGACGGCGTTGGCGCACGCCTCGGTCAGGGCCACCGACAGCTCGTACGACACGTCCGGGTCGACGCCCGCGGTCTCCATCGTGCCGAGCAGCAGCCGCCGGGCGAGCGGCACGCTCGCAGCCTCGCGCCGCAGATGCAGGGACCACCAGATGCTCATGCTCCAGCCTCCTGGCTGCGGCTCGACATGCTGCGGCACGACATACCGATACGTATTGCCGTCCCGCGTGGTCCATAAGCCCCGAGCCCCGTCAAGAGCGCCCGTTCGGCGGATGCACTCCTCCCGTGCGCCGGTGTATGTCACCCCTAACGCGCCCAAGAGTGACCTTCCGGACCTGCCGTATGGGAGGGGTGGGGCTGGTGCGATGATGGGCCCGCCATGTCTGCCCCCGCGCTAGCGCCACGCATGCTGAGGGCCGCGGTGTTCACCGCGGTCTGTGTCGTGCTGTCCGCGCTCGGCCACGCGCTGGCCGCCTGCGCGGGGATCGCGCTGTGGTCGATGGCCGCCGGCTTCCTCGGCGTCTTCGGCATCACCGTGCTCTTCACCGGACGCGAGCGCTCGCTGCCCGCCATCGTCGGTGCGCTGACGGTCGGACAGCTCGGCCTGCACGCCCTCTTCGGGTTCGGCCAGCGCCGGCTCGCCATGGGCGCCGAGGCCGACCAGGCCCTCGTCCGGATGGCCGCCAAGCTCGTCTGCGGCCAGGGCGGCACGTCCCTGAGCCCCGCCGACGCGGCCCGGATCGTCAGCGACGCGGGGCTCGCCCCGGCCGCCGCCACCGGGCACGGCCACATGGCCGGCATGAGCGGCACGAGCGCCGCGACCACCGCCGCCCGGGCGGCCGAACTGGTGCCCAGCCTGCCCATGCTGCTCGGCCACCTGCTGGCCGCGCTGGCCACCGGCTGGCTGCTGCGCCGCGGCGACCTCGCGCTGACCCGGCTGGTCCGGCTCTCCGCGCAGGGCGCCACCGAGCTCGCCGCCTGCGCGCTCGTCCGCTCGCTGCGCGCCGCGCTCTCCCTCGTACGGGCCCTGCTCGCCGGGCTGCCGGGGGTTCCGGCCACCGGGCCGCGCGGCCCCGCCCGCACCGCCTTCGACTCCTCGCCGCCGCCGGTGGCCGAGGCACTCCAGCACACCGTGATCAGGCGCGGCCCCCCGGCCGCATCCTGCGTCCTCGCAGCCTGACGCGGACCGCTCGGAGGGAGCGGATCCGCGGTCGTCCGTGCGCCGGACGGCCCCCCGGACGATGCGCCGCATCCCTGACGTGCCGGTTCCACGGCACGTCACGGCGTCCGGTTTTCCGACTTCTCCTTCGAGCTGGAGTGTCTTCTGCCATGAGCGTTTCCCGTACCCACCTCTCCCGCGCCGTCCTCACCGGCGGCGCCGCCGTCGCCTCCGTCCTGCTGCTGGCCGGCACCGCTTCCGCGCACGTCGGCGTCCAGCCGCAGGGCGAGGCCGCCAAGGGCGGCTACGCGACCGTCAACGTGAAGGTGCCGAACGAGCGCGACAACGCCTCCACCGTCAAGGTCGAGGTCAACTTCCCCACCGACCACCCGCTGGCCTCCGTGATGCCGCAGCCGGTCCCCGGCTGGAAGGTCGAGGTCACCAAGGCCAAGCTGGCCAAGCCGCTGGAGCTGCACGGCAAGAAGATCAACGAGGCGGTCGCCAAGGTCACCTGGACCGCGGACGGCTCGAAGATCGGCCCCGGCCAGTTCCAGCAGTTCCCGCTCTCCCTCGGCCAGCTGCCCGAGGACGCCGACCGGCTCGTCCTGAAGGCCGTCCAGACCTACGACAACAACGAGGTCGTGCGCTGGATCGAGGAGCCCAAGGACGGCGCGCCGGAGCCGGAGAACCCCGCCCCGGTGCTGAAGCTGTCCGCGGCGACCGGTGACCACCACGGTGGCGCCGCCCCGGCCGCCGACGACAAGGCCGCCGACCACGACGAGAAGGCCGGTCACGACGAGAAGGCCGCGGGCCACGAGGAGGCCGCGAGCTCGACCGACAGCGCGGCCCGTGTGCTCGGCGTGGTCGGCATCCTCGTGGGCCTCGCCGGCATCGCCTTCGGTGTCCTCGCCGGACGCCGCCGCTCGGCCTGACGGCCGATCCCCCAACCCGGAAGAAACACCATGTCCGACAGCAAGAAAGCCGTCCAGCCCGGTGCCGTCGAAGCGAAGGACGGCGGCCGCCCCGGCCGCCGGGCCCCGCTGATCGCCGCCGCCGTGGCCATCGTCGCGGCGCTCGGGATCACGGCCGCGGTCGGTCTCGGCGACGGCGACAAGAAGCCCGGCACCACCAGCGGGCCGGTCGCCGAGGTCTCCGGCGGCAGCGACAGCGACAAGGCCGCCACCGTCCTCGACCGGCCGTTCGCCAAGCCCGACCTCGTCCTCACCGACACCCAGGGCAAGAAGTACGACCTGCGCGCGGCCACCAAGGGCAAGCCGACGCTCGTCTACTTCGGCTACACCCACTGCCCCGACGTCTGCCCGCTGACGATGAGCAACATCGCCATCGCCCGCAAGCAGCTCCCCAAGGCGGACCAGGACAAGCTCCAGGTCGTCTTCGTCACCACCGACCCCGAGCGGGACACCGCCGCGGAGCTCGGCAAGTGGCTGCCGGCCGCCGGCGACCCGTCCTTCATCGGCCTCACCGGCGACTTCAAGACCATCCAGGCGGGCGCCCGCTCCATCGGCATCGGCATCGACCCGGCGAAGAAGGAGAAGGACGGCTCGGTCGTCTCCATGCACGGAGCACAGGTGATCGCGTTCTCGCCGACCACCGACCAGGGCTACGTCCTGTACGGCGAGAGCACCAGCGCCGACGACTACGCCAAGGACCTGCCGAAGCTCATCAAGGGGGAGAACCCGTGAACCGCCGCACCACCGCCCTGTCCGCCGCCGTCGCGCTCACCGCAGCGCTCGTGCTGACGGGCTGTTCGTCCGCGGACGCCGACGCGCCCGCGCTCAAGGTGAGCGGCGCGTTCATGCCGCAGCCCGTGATGGACATGGCCGGCGGCTTCCTCACCATCACCAACGGCGGCGACGTCGCCGACAAGCTCACCTCCGTCACCAGCGGTCTCTCGGACGACGTCACGATGCACGAGACGAAGAACCAGAAGATGCAGGAGGTGAAGGCCTTCGACATCCCGGCGAACGGCGAGCTCAAGCTCGAACGCGGTGGCAACCACATCATGTTCATGGAGCTGAAGAAGCAGCCGAAGCAGGGCGAGAAGGTGAGCATCGAGCTCCACTTCGAGAAGTCCGGCCCGATCAAGGTCGACCTTCCCGTCGAGGCGCCGAACCACAACCCGAAGCAGCACTGAGCTAGTCGAGGGAGAACAGGACGATGACCACCACCGCCCCGCGCCTCGGGCCGGCCGTGACCCGGCTGCTGCTCGTCGTGGCCGCGCTCCTGGGCACGCTGCTCGCCACGGCGGGCCCCGCGTCCGCGCACGCGGCCCTGACCGGCAGCGACCCGCAGGACGGGGCGGTGGTCGCCACCGCCCCCAAGGACGTCAACCTCACCTTCTCCGAGCAGGTCGCCATGGGCACCGACTCGATCCGGGTCCTCGACCCGTCGGGGAAGCGGGTCGACACCGGAGAGATCCGCGACATGTGCAGCGGCTCGATCGTCCGCTACGGCGTCGAGCTGCTGCCCGGACTGCCCGACGGCACCTACACGGTGGCCTGGCAGACCGTCTCCGCGGACAGCCACCCGGTCTCCGGCGCCTTCACCTTCTCGGTCGGCGCCCCCTCCACGACCACGGTCGCCCTGCCCGAACAGAGCGCGGGCGGCGGGGTCGTCGGCGCCCTGTACGGGATCGCGCGCTACCTCTCGTACGCCGGTTTCGTCGTCCTCGTCGGCGGCGGCGCCTTCGTCCTGGCCTGCTGGCCGCGCGGGGCGGGCGTGCGGCCGGTGCAGAAGCTCGTGGTGCGCGGCTGGCTCACGCTGACCGGCGCCACCCTCGCGATGCTGCTGCTCCGCTCGCCGTACACCGGCTCGGGGAAGCTCGCCGACGTCTTCGACCTGGCCGGGCTGCAGTCCGTCCTGGCGACGAAGACCGGGGCGGCGCTCTCCTCGCGCATGCTGCTCCTCGGCGCGGCGGCGCTGTTCGTGGCCGTGCTGTTCGGCGCGTACGCCCGGCGCACCGACGAGAAGGAGCACAAGGACCTCACCTTCGGCCTCGCGCTCGGCGGCACCGTCGTCGCGGCCGGCATCGCCGGTACGTGGGCGCTCGCCGAGCACGCCTCGACCGGGCTGCAGCCGGGCATCGCGATGCCGGTCGACATCCTGCACCTGCTCGCGGTGGCCGTCTGGCTCGGCGGCCTGACGACGCTGCTGGTCGCGCTGTACCGGGACCCCTCGGTCGAGCGGTCCGCGGTCGAGCGGTACTCGAAGCTCGCGTTCGGCTCGGTCGTCGTCCTCGTCGTCACCGGGATCTACCAGTCCTGGCGGCAGGTCGGCACCTGGTCCGCGATGACGGACACGCGGTACGGGCAGCTGCTCCTGGTGAAGATCGGCCTGGTCGCCGTCCTCGTGGGGATCGCCTGGGTGTCGCGCCGGTGGGTGCGGCGGCTGGGGGACGCCGGGGGCACGGAGACCACCGGGACCGCCGGGACCGCCGGGGCGTCCGAGCCCTCCGAGGCGGCCGACGTGTCCGAGCCCTCCGAGGCGGCTGCTCCCGAGGACTCCACGGACTCCGAGGGCTCTGAGCGCTCCGAGGGCTCCGAGGGCTCCGGCGCCGAGGGCTCCGAGGGCTCCGAGGGCTCCGAGGGCTCCGGCGCCGAGGTCGACGACGCTCGTTCCGCGCAGCTCGCACGGCAGCGGGCCGCCGTCGCCACCGCCCGGCGCAAGCGGGAGCGGGACGCCGACCCCGAGCGGGCCGGGCTGCGCCGCTCGGTGCTGACCGAGGCCGCCGTCGCGGTCGTGCTGCTCGCCGTGACGACCGTGCTGACCTCGACCGAGCCGGCCCGTACGGAGGAGGAGGCGGGCCGCCTCAAGGCCTCGTCCGGTTCCTCCGCCGTGCCCAACCGGCCGATCGACGTCCGGATGCCCTTCGACACCGGCGGCGTGGACGGCAAGGGCACCGTGCAGCTGACCCTGTCCCCCGGGCGCACCGGCGCCAACGCGCTGCACATCTACGTGCTGCGG